>JAZNXT010000059.1:0-18532 GCA_045594005.1 Victivallales bacterium | reverse complement strand
TGATTTATTTGTGCGGACTTAATATACAGCGTTTTTTCTTTTTTGCAAGCAGAAACATTATTGATTTTTATGAATATGCTATTGAAAAATACGCGTATGCGGTGTATATTACATGCTTTATAAAACAAACCCAATAAGTACAGGAGTAACATAAAAATGGCTGTTAAAGGACCAAAAGTTTTTCGTTGCGACATTGCACCTGCGGAGTGCAAAGGTTGCGAACGCTGTGTCCACGCCTGCCCGAAAGGCGTTCTGCAGATGGGCACTAAATTGAATCAGATGGGTGTGATTTATGCCTGTTACACCGGCAGCGGCTGTATCGGCTGCGGCGGATGTTTCTATTCATGCCCGGAACCCGGCGCGATCACCATTGTGGAAATCGTACCTGAAGAGGAGGCAAACTGATATGGCAAAACGTACCAATAAAGTGCTGCTCAAAGGCAATGAAGCGGTCGTTTACGGCGCGATCCTTGCCGGTTGCGAATGTTATTTCGGCTATCCCATCACCCCCGCCAGCGAAATCGCTCATGCGTCTGCAAAACTGTTCCCTGCATTGGGCAGAACGTTCATTCAGGCGGAATGTGAAGTGGCATCCATCAATATGGTTTACGGCGCAGCTGCTGCGGGTAAACGCTGCATGACGGCATCTTCCGGGCTGGGGATCTCCCTGAAACAGGAAGGCGTCTCCTATATCGCCGGTGCGGAATTGCCGGCGGTGATCGCGGACGTGATGCGCGGCGGTCCCGGACTGGGCAATATCGCTCCGGAACAGAGTGACTACAATCAGGTGGTGAAAGGCGGCGGTCACGGCGGTTACAAAGTGATCGTACTGGCTCCCGGTTCTGTGCAGGAAATGTGCGATCTGACCATGCTGGCTTTCGATCTGGCAGATGAATACCGGATGCCGGTCTATGTTCTTACCGACGGTGTGATCGGGCAGATGATGGAAAAACTGGAACTGCCCGAACCCAAACCGCAGCGCAAACCCCAGGATTGGGCATTGAGTCAGGAAAACAAGACTCCCAACTGCGTTTCCTCCATCTACATGGAAGCAGCCGATCTGGAAGAAGTCAATATCCGCCTCAACGCGAAATATGATTTGATCCGTCAGAAAGAACAGCGTGCGGAACTTTACCGTATGGAAGATGCGGAATACGCCTTTGTGGCATACGGGATCTCCTCCCGCATGGCGCGTACGGCGGCGGATATTCTCCGTGCCGAAGGGATCAGGATCGGTATGATCCGTCCGCAAACGCTTTTCCCGTTCCCCGCGAATGCGCTGAACGAAGCGGTGGCAAACGGAGTGAAACAGTTTATTGCCGTGGAAATGAGCAATGGTCAGATGATCGACGATGTCCGTCTTTCCATTGACTGCAAATGCCCGGTGACGCTGATCAACCGCATGGGCGGCTTTGTTCCCAGCGTCGAAGAGATCGTGAAACGTGCCAAAGAACAGATTGGAGGCAAATAAGATGCCTGAAGTTGTGAAATTTTCCCGTCCCGACGGCTTTTTCAAGACCTTTGAACGCCGTCCCGGTCCGAATAAAACCAATATGCACTACTGCCCCGGCTGCGGTCACGGGATCCTGCACAAACTGATCGCCGAAGCCATTGCGGATATGGGGATCAAAGACCGTGCTGTGATCGTCTGCCCCGTGGGTTGTGCAGTGTTCGCTTATTACTATTTTGATTGCCATTCCATCGAATGTGCCCACGGTCGCGCACCCGCAGTTGCAACGGCATTCTCCCGCGCCGATCAGAACAATGTGGTGATCGGTTATCAGGGGGATGGTGACCTGGCATCCATCGGTTTCAATCATATTCTTCAGGCGGCAAACCGCGGCGAAAATATGGTGGTGTTCTTCGTGAATAATGCGATTTACGGTATGACCGGCGGTCAGATGGCTCCCACGACCCTGATCGGTCAGAAAACCGTCACCAGTCCCAACGGCAGAACCGTGCTGGAATCCGGTTATCCCATCCGCGTTGCGGAAATGATCGCTCAGTTCGATGCACCGGTCTATGTGGAACGTTGCGCATTGAGCAGCGTGAAAAATATCATGACTGCCCGCCGTGCTGTGCGCAAAGCCATCCAGAATACCATCGACAAAAAAGGTTTCTCCTTCGTGGAATTCCTTTCCGGCTGTCCCATCAACTTGAAGATGAAGGCAAAGGAAATGAACGAATTTCTCGATACGAAAATGACCGAATACTTCCCGCTGGGTCTGAAAAAAGATATTTCCGCCGATGCAGCAGCAATGGTCCGCCCCGAACCCGTGTTCGATGCCGATGCCGTCCGCGAAGTGCTGTATGCTGTGGAAACGGAACGCGCCGTGGATGATTCCTTCCAGTACAAGAGCAGTGTTTTCGATGAAGAACGCTCCATCAAGATCAGCGGTTTCGGCGGTCAGGGCGTCCTCTCCATGGGGCATGTGATCGCATCTGTGGGCAAACTGCGCAACTTCAATGTGTCCTGGCTCCCGGCTTACGGTCCGGAACAGCGCGGCGGTACCGCCAACTGCTCCATCGTGTTCAGCCGTAATCCCATCGGCTCCCCCTCTGCCGATTTCAACTGCTCCATGCTGGTCTGCTTGAATCAGCCCTCCGTGGATAAGTTTATCGGTCAGCTTGCCGAAGGCGGGGTGCTGATCTATGACGCATCCACCATCACACTGCCGGAGATCTCCCCGGATAAAACCGTTTACGGCGTCAAAGCCGGTGAACTGGCTGAGAAATTGGGCGATCTGCGCGTTGCCAACAGTATCATCCTCGGCGTGATCGCACGCATGATGCAGGAATGTTTCATGAACGATGATGAAAAGGCAGATGTTGATCTGGCAATGATCGAAGCTCTTAAAGAAAACTTCGCAAAGAAACCCGCTGTCCTCGAACTCAATATCAAGGCGTACGAAATGGGTAAGACTTGCGATGTGATCCGTCAGGGCGCACGCATCAACGGTTGAACTTTTTTGTGAAACTGTTTGCGGGGAAAAACTTTTTGAAAAAAGTTTTTCCCCGAACCCCTTTTCAAAAACTTTTATTCGCGAAAGCGCATCCGGCATCGCCGGATGCGCTTTCGGCTCGTTAAAGATTTATGAAAAACGTTTTCGGAGAACAAGTTTTCAAGGGAATAATGCAGCGAAACGGCAGTTGAGCAGAGCGGCACAATAAAATGTGTGCTTTGCACACCGCTGCGAAACAACGGTTGAACAGAGCGGCACAATAAAATGTGTGCTTGGCACACTCCGGAAAAATCAAATTTCCTTGTTTTCCGCTTCTTCGGTCAGGATGGCGAGGAGGCGTCGTGCGGCATCGCTTTCTGCCTGTTTGCGGCTGAATGCGTAACCGGACACGGGTTCGTATCCGGGGATAGTGACTTCCACGCGGTGGAGCGGCTGGTGTTCGGGACCGGTCACGGAAGCCACATGATATTTCGGGACACCCATGTGCCGCTGCTGTGTAAACTCCTGAAGGGCACCTTTCGGGTTTTCCGATTTGACGATATCGGCGGGTTCCGGGATATGTTCCCGGATATAATTCACGAGCAATTCCCGTGCGGCATCCATGCCGGAATCGAGGAAGATCGCCCCCATAAAAGCCTCAAAGAGATCGGAAAGAGTGGAATCGCGCTGATCGCCGTGAGCTTCTTTTTCGCCGCGTCCCAACTGGAGATATTCGCCGAGATGGAGATTCCTTGCGATCGTTGCGAGGGCTTCCTGATTGACCATGGCGGAACGGATCTTTGTCATTGCCCCTTCTTTCATGTCGGGATAGCGGTGGAACAATTCTTCGGTGACAATGATCTGTACGACGGCATCGCCGAGAAATTCCAGCCGTTGATTATCGTATGCGATATCGTGTTCCGTGGCAAAAGTTTTGTGCATGAACGCCTCCCGGTAGAAATCGGGATTTTTCACATCCAGGTTCAGACTTTTCAAAAATGTCGGAAGATCGCACATCATAAATATATTTCACCGTATCGCATACCGTTAACACTGCCGTCTTTAATATACCATCATTTTCCGTTAAAATCAAGAACTGACCCGGAGAAAAAATACAATATTCTCCACTTGCAAAAATCCGTTTTATGCATTATATTACTTTCATTATCATATTAGAAAAGGAATACTCTGAAATTATGGCTGACGATTTTGATGATACAATGGAAAATCAACCGGTACAGGAATACTCTTATACCGGCGATGATATCAAGACGCTGAAAGGATTGGAACATATCCGTCAGCGTGCCGGTATGTATATCGGCAGATTGGGGGATGGTTCCCATCCCGATGACGGGATCTATGTGCTTTTCAAAGAAGTGGTGGACAACTCCATTGACGAATATGTGATGGGATTCGGCAGACGCATCGATATTGCCATCAACGAAAATACATTCACGATCCGTGACTACGGACGGGGCATCCCGCCGGAAAAACTGGTGGACTGCGTTTCCCAGCTGAACACCGGCGGCAAATTTGATTCCGATAAATATCAGTTCTCCGTGGGGATGAACGGGGTGGGTACAAAAGCAGTGAACGCACTTTCCGTGAAGTTCATTGCCGAATCCATCCGCAACGGCAAGATCAAACGCGCCACCTTTGAATACGGCAATCTCATCAGCGTGGAAGATCTTGAAACTACGGAACGGAACGGAACGCGTATCACTTTTACGCCCGATCCCTCCAAATTTCTGAATTACCGTGTGCGGCAGGAATTTGTGGAACGGCGTCTGTGGCTCTATGCCTATCTGAATACGGGGCTTTCCCTGTATCTGAACAATCAGCGGTATTATTCCAAAAACGGATTGAGCGATCTTTTGAACAACGAGCTGGAGGAAAATGCGGAACTGTATCCCATCATCAGCTACAAAGATCCGAAACTGGAATTTGCATTCACCCACACACCGGATTCCGGAGATAAATATTTTTCCTTCGTGAACGGACAGAATACCAGCGACGGGGGAACCCATCTTTCCGCGTTCAAAGGCGGTCTGCTCCGTGCGGTGAACGAACATTTCAACAGCGAATTTGAAGCAAAAGACCTGCGGGACGGGATCATCGGCTCCATTGCGGTGAAGATCAAAGATCCCATTTTTGAGTCCCAAACGAAAAATAAACTGGGGAATACCGATGTCAAATCCTGGATCGAAAATACGGTCAAGGATGCCGTGATCGACTATCTGTTGAAGAATCCGCCCCATGCCGAAAAACTGCTGGAAAAAGTCAAACGCAATGAAGAACTGCGCAAAGCCTTCAACAAAATCAAAAGCGGTACAAAAGAGATGACCAAACGCATGAGCTTGCGCAACAGCAAGTTGAGCGATTGCAAATGTCATTTCGGTGACCGTTCCAAATTTGCCAATGAAACGATGATCTTTCTGACAGAAGGGGATTCCGCAGGAGGCAGTCTGGCACAGAGCCGGGATGCCAATTATCAGGCGGTATTCTCCCTGCGCGGAAAACCGCTGAACTGCTACGGCAAAACGCTGGATCAGGTTTACACCAACGAAGAATTTTTCTATATCACCAAGACTTTGAACATTGAAGATGACATTGAAAATCTGCGTTATGCGAAAGTCATCATTGCATCCGATGCCGACGTGGACGGCTTGCATATCCGCAATCTGCTCATCACCTTCTTTTTGAGTTACTTTGAAGAACTGGTGCGCAGCGGTCACCTTTATATTCTGGAAACACCCCTTTTCCGTGTCCGCAACCGTACTGACAAAAAGAAGACATTTTACTGTTACTCCGAAGCGGAACGGGACGAAGCGGCAAAAAAGATCGGGAAAGCCGCGGAAATCACCCGTTTCAAAGGGCTTGGAGAGATCAGTCCGGACGAGTTTCACCAGTTCATCGGGGAAGACATCCGTCTGGAACAGGTCACGATCGAACACAGCAAAGGAATCCCGGAAATGCTGAAGTTCTATATGGGCGACAATACGCCGGAACGTTGGAAACATATTGAAGAAAATCTGGTGTGATCATGGCGAAAAAGAAAAATAACAACAGCGAACAGAATCATAATATGCCGCCTCCCGCAGAAGAATACTACGATGCGGAACATATTGCAGCGGCAGATGATACCGAAGAATTGGAAGACGGCTCCGTCAATGCCGATGCCCACCAATCCGCCGAAACCGCCAACGCGCGATTGAAAGCGATGATGGGGCAGAACTTTATTGAATATGCCTCATACGTGATCAAAGATCGTGCCATCCCGGATGTGGATGACGGGTTGAAACCGGTGCAGCGGCGTATCCTGTGGGCAATGTTTCAGGCGGACGACAGCACATTCCACAAAGTTTCCAGCGTGGTGGGCGATACCATGAAATACCATCCCCACGGTGATGCATCCATCGGCGGCGCACTGGTTTATCTTGCCAACAAGGAACTTTTCATTGAGAAACAGGGAAACTACGGAAGCATCATCACCGGGAAACCGGCAGCGGCTCCCCGTTATATCGAATGCCGGTTGAGTCAGCTGGCGAAGGATGTGCTGTTCAATAAAGACATCACGGAAGTGGTGGATTCCTACGACGGCAGAAATATGGAACCAGTGGTGCTGCCGTCCAAGATCCCCACGTTGCTCATCATGGGTGCGGACGGGATCGCGGTGGGAACCAATACCAAGATCATGCCCCACAACTTTGTAGAGGTGCTTCAGGCACAGATCGCATTGCTCAAAGGGGAAGAATTCACGCTGTATCCCGACTTCCTGCAAGGGGGGATCATGGATGTTTCCAAGTATGATGACGGCAGAGGAAAACTCACGGTCCGCGCGAAACTGGAAACCGAAGGCAAAAAAATCATTGTCCGGGAAGTCCCTGCCACAACGGATACCAACCGTTTGATGGATTCCATTGAATCGGCAGTCAATAAAAATAAAATCAAGATCGCATCTTTTCACGATTATACCGCCGCAGATGTGGAGATCCATCTGACGCCCATCCGCGGTTACGAACCGGAAAAAGCACTGAATGCGCTCTATGTTTATACCGATTGCCAGATCTCCATTTCCTGTAATCCCATGGTGATCATCGACAATCACCCGCGGTCACTTTCCGTGAGCGGGATCCTGAAACGCAATACGGAAAAGCTGGTACAATATCTTACTTGGGAACTTCAGATCGAATCCGGCAAATGTCTGGAAAAGATCCTTGCCCGCACACTGGCGCAGATCTTTATCGAAGAAGGCATTTACAAACGCATTGAAAAATGTAAAACCAAAGAAGCCATGTTCAAGGAAGTGCGCACCGGATTGGAAAAATTCAAATCCGAATGGCTCCCCGTGGTGCAGCAGCTCCATGAAAATATTGTGAACCGTCCCCATGTCATTCCGTTGGATAAAGACGAAATGGAACGGCTGGAACAACTTGCAGAGGGGATCATTCCGGACAGCGAGATCAGCAAACTGGTGGAAATCCCCATCCGGCGTATTTCCGCATTTGAGATCGACGAAAACCGGGAACTCATTGAGATCCAGCAGAAAGCGTTGGATGCGGCGCAGAAGAATCTGAAACGGATCAAGCAGTACACCATCAAGTTCCTTCAGAATCTGATCGACAAATACGGCGATCTCTTTCCCCGCCGCACACAGATCTGCACCGACGGATTTGAAAAGATCGATGTTCACAAAGTGGCTCTCAACAATATCCGTGTGGGCTGGGATAAGAAAAACTGCTATATCGGCACCAATGTGAAAAGCGATGATATCGTGTTGTGCAGCGAAGTGGATCATCTGCTGTGTATCGAGCGGTCCGGAGAATATAAGATCATCAATATCCCGGACAAAATCTATATTGACCGTCTGTTCGAGTTCAGAAAATATGACAAGAACACCGAGTTCGGGATCATTTATTCCGAAAAGAAGACCGGCAAGTTCTATATGAAACGCACAAAGATCGGCAAGTTCATCACCGATAAGGAATACCGGATCATCCCCGATGGATGCCGTCTGGAAATGATCACGCCGAAACCCAATGCCGTTTATGAGATCAAAGTGGATACCCCCATCAAAGCGCGTCAGGTGCAGGAAATCAATCTTATGGATGCACCCCAGCGTTCCGCAAAGGCGGGCGGAACACCGATCTCCACACGGAAGATCACCAAGATCACTTTCATGCGTTATCTGAATGAAGAGGATGCGGCGGCGGAAGCAGAACCCGCATTGATCACGGTCGCGCCGGAAGAAGTGCAAAGTTCAGCGGAAGAAACTCCGGAGCAGACCGCTTCTGCGGAAACACAGAACGGAACGGACGAAACGCCTGCTTCGAAAAAGAAAAAATCCGCACCGAAATTTCATCTGCCCGCAGAAGAAGATCCCGCCGGAACAGAAAAAGAAAATGATCCTGACGACGGGGAAACCTGGGGGATCCAGCCGGATCTCGGATTCTGAAAGGGAACCATGAGCAAAACACTGGATGCCATGCGTGCCGCCGCCGTTGCAAACGGACTTCACCTGTACGGGATCACCGAGATCCTGCACGGGAAAAGTGAAACTGTGCAGATCATTCCCGGTGCCAACTGCCACAATACTTACAGTGTGGCAAAAGTGTTTACCGTCACTGCCATCGGGATGCTGGAAGATCGCGGTCTGCTCTCCACGGATGATCCGGTCAGCCGCTTTTTCCCCGTTCCCGATTCGGAAAACTGGAAAAAATTGAAGATCGCCCACTTGCTGGAACATAAAATGGGGATCGGCAGCGGATTTCTGGATATTGATTGCGAATATGCACCCGATTGGGGATCCGATGATTATCTGGCATTGACTTTTGCAAGAGATCTGCCTTATGAACCGGGAACGCAATATCAGTACAGCGATGGCGCGTTTTATCTTGCCTCCCGCGTTTTTTCTGCGGCATCCGGCGAAAAGATGGACGATTTTCTGGCGCGGGAGCTGTTCTATCCCCTGCATTTCCGTGAATTTGCATTTTCAAAGTGTCCGAAGGGGTATCCTATTGGAGCGACAGGTCTTTACATCACCACGGAAGATCTGGCGAAACTGGGATCACTCTATCTCCGGCGCGGGGAAATGGATGGCAGGCGTTATCTTTCGGAACGCTTCATTGAAAAAGCATTGGGCAGATTTGATCTCACACCTGCTTACGGCGGTTTTGCCAAAGGCGGGATGAATGGTCAATATCTCTATTTCAACAGAGAAAAGGATCAGGTCATTGCGTGGTTGGGACACAATCCCGGCAAAAATGTGACGCAGATCCTGATGGATGCCGGAAACGGCTGATACACACAAACAGCAACACAGCAGAGCGGAATATATGACAGAGGACACCATCATCACAAACGATACACCCCGCGCGCCCGATACGCAGGAAACGCCCTATGTCTGCCCAGCCCGACCCGATGGATCGGCACAGGTCCGCACGGTGCGTTTTGAAATTTCTTTCGACGGGACCGGCTATCACGGCTGGCAGCGTCAACCCAACGGCATTACGGTGCAGGAAGTGCTGGAGGAGCGTCTTTCCAAACTTTTCGGCGGCGCACAGATCCGGATCCAGGGCAGCAGCCGCACGGATGCCGGAGTCCACGCACTGGGTCTGGTGGGATCCTGCCGTCTGCCGGAACACCCCCTGATCCCGTTGTGGAAAGTCCACAAAGCCATGAACCGTTTATTGCCGAACGACATCCGGCTGCGGTCGGTCACCGAAATGCCGGAAGGCTTCAATGCCCGTTTTGATGCCCATTCCAAAACCTATATTTATGTGGTGAACACCGGTGATATCAACCCATTCACCGGCAGATACAGCTGGTATCTGGACGATATGACGCATCTTGATGAATTGCGCGAAGCCATCTCATTTCTTCAGGGGACACACGATTTTTCCACATTCACCGTGGATCGCGGCAAGATCGATGATCCCGTACGGCAGATCCTGAAAACGGACATCATCACCTTCGGTCCGCTGGTCTGTATGCAGTTCACCGGGACCGGATTTCTGTATAAAATGGTACGCAGTATGGTGGGGGCATTGGTCTTTGTGGGCAGGGGAAAACTTCCGCCTTCCGCCATTCAGGAAATGTTGGAAGCAAAAAACCGTCTTGCCTGTAAAGATACCGCTCCGGCGAAGGGACTTTTCCTGAAAAAGGTGTTCTATTCTCCGGAAGAATGGAAAGAAGATCATCTGGATAAACCGCCATTCTGGATGTACTGACTTGCCAAATGAAAAAGATGGTGTATATTATAATATAAAACGATTTACAAAAGAAAAAACACAAAACAATGTATAAACCGGCATACACATACAGAGGCGTTCCCATCATCCCGGGCGCACGCAATGCTTATCGGCCCGGAAGACGCAAATCGCCGCCTTCTCCGTGGAAGATCGGTATGCTGATTTTTATTATCATCGCACTGGTGAGTCTCACCTGCTGCATGATCACATCGCAGGACGATGAAAAAGAAGCGGAAGATATTGCCAAGACCACCCGCACTACGCCGGTTCCGGGAAAGAAAAAATCTGCCCCGCCGGCTGCGCCGGTTTCTGCTCCTGCGCCGGAAAAACAGGAGAATATTCCAACTCTGTCGCAGAATGCAGGTCAGGGAGTTTCGCTGGAACAACAGGATATCTGCCGGGCGGCAGAAGACCTTCGCAAGAAAAAAAAATATGAAGAGGCACGGCAGAAATTGACCGGACTTCTGAACGGATTGTCCACAAGTACGGAATTTTATCAGCATGTGGTGAATCTGCTGGGGACCACAGCTGACGAACTCCTTGCAAACAATCAATTTGTGCCGCCTTATGCCGATTATACCGTCCGGAGCGGAGATTATCTTTCCACCATTGCAAGAAAGCACAACACAAGCATTGACCGGATCCTGGAAGCCAATGATATCCCGAATCCCAACCGGATCAAGCCGGGCATGACCTTGAGGATCCCTGCGAACACCTGGAGTGCGGCAGTTCAGCTGAAAACCAAACGGGTGATGGTCTATGAAAGCGGCAGATTGATCAAGGTCTATCATCTGCATTTCACCCATACGCCGCGTTTGCGGAACGAAAAATATACCCTGGGACAGAGCAACAGCATCTGGCAGCAGTTGCAGCTCAACTCTTCGGATATCAAAAACATACGGAAATTTCTCCCGGTCGGGACCACGATCCTGATCGAAAAAAATAAATGATGCAGAAATGGAGTAAGAAAACATGGCTAACACGATCCTGGATTTTGAAAAACCGATCGCAGAACTGGAAGAACAGATCCTGACACTGGAAAACGGCGGCAATGCTGAAGAACGGGACACCGCCCATGAAATCAGATCTTTACGCAGAAAATTGGAAAAAACCAAAAAAGAGATCTTCGGAAATCTTACGCCGTGGCAGCGGGTCCAGCTGGCGCGTCATCCCAACCGCCCCTACGCTCTGGATTACATTGAACGGATCTTCACCGATTTTATTGAATTTCACGGTGACAGACGCTTTGCCGATGACCCCGCAGTGGTGGGCGGTTTTGCGAAACTGAACGGGACTCCGGTCATGGTCATCGGGACCCAAAAAGGCAGAAACACCAAGGAAAGCGTGTTCCGCAATTTCGGCTGTCCCCATCCGGAAGGATACCGCAAGGCTTTGAGATTGATGGAGTTGGCAGATCTTGCAAATGTTCCGATCGTTACATTGATCGACACTCCCGGTGCATTTCCCGGAGTTGCTTCTGAAGAACGCCATATCGGCGAAGCCATCGCTGTAAATCTCCGGGATATGTTCGCGTTGAATGTGCCGGTGGTGAGTGTGGTCATCGGCGAAGGCGGATCCGGCGGAGCTTTGGGATTGGGCGTCGGCAACAAAGTCCTGCTCATGGAAAATGCGTATTATTCTGTGATCACGCCGGAAGGCTGTGCGGCGATCCTTTGGAACGACCGTTCCTACACTGAAAAAGCGGCAGCCGCATTGAACCTGACCGCCTCCGATCTGCTGCGTCTGCGTCTGATCGATGATGTGGTGGAAGAACCGGTGGGCGGCGCGCACAGTGATTACGACACAGCAGCAGCCAATGTGGCGGATGCCATCGAAAAAGCATTGCATAAATTGAAAAGATATACGCCGAAGCAGTTGCGCGACCAGCGTTATAAACGCTTCCGTGACATCGACTTCTACAATGAACCGCAGCAGAGCAGAAAAGAACGGAGCAAACCCAAAGACGATGGTTCCATTTCCGGTGCCGCCGCAAAAGTGGATATCCGCCCTGCCAGTATCAACGATGTTCAGAAGATCCACGATCTGCTCCTTGTCTTTGCAAAAGAACACCTGCTGCTGCCCCGTCCGCAGCTGGATATCCTGGAACGGATCGGCAATTTCCGTGTTGCCTATGTCAACGGTCAGTTTGCCGGATGCGTGGCAATGCGTGATTACGGAAACGACCTGTATGAGATCCGTTCTCTTGCGGTGAGCAAAGCGTTCCACAACAACGGGATCGCCTCAAAACTCGTCCGGGAATGTATCCGCCCGTTGAATGAATCAGGCAAAGAAGCACGGGTCTTCGCGTTGACTTACCGGGATAACTTCTTCAAGAACCTCGGCTTCTCCATCGTTGATAAGGAGTTATTCCCGGAGAAGATCTGGAGCGATTGCGAACAGTGTCCGAAATTCCATAATTGCGATGAGATCGCGGTGATGCTTCAGCTCCCGCTGAAATAATAAAACAACAGAAAACAAAAAAAGGGAGAAAATGTTGATTATGAACGACTCACGACCGCTCGGCATCTTTGATTCCGGTTTGGGTGGTTTGACAGTGGTCGCCGCTGTCCGGAAACTGCTGCCCGGAGAAAATATTGTTTATCTGGGGGATACCGCCCGCGTGCCTTATGGGAACCGCTCTCCGGAAATGATCCGGCTCTTTGCGCAGCAGGATATTGATTTTCTGTTGAAAAAAAATGTAAAAGCGGTCATTGCCGCCTGCAATACGGTATCTGCCAATGCACTTGACCGGACAGATTTTCCCGTACCGGTCTGCGGCGTGATCGAACCGGGTGCGGATGCCGCCTCTGCGATCCCCGGAGCCAAACGGATCGTAGTTCTCGGCACCCGGGCAACTGTCCGTAGCGATGCCTATAAAAAAGCTCTCCTTGCCAGAGATCCCGCGCTGACTGTGGATCAGCGGTTCTGTCCCCTTTTTGTTCCGCTGGTGGAGGAAGGTCTGCTGGAAGGCAATGTGGTGCAAAGCGTTTTTGATCTTTATTTGCAGGATCTTCAGAACGATCCGCCGGATGCCGTCCTGCTGGGATGTACCCATTATCCCCTGCTGAAAAAGGCATTACAGCAATATCTGCCGGAAAGCGTCACGGTCGTGGACAGCGCAGACGCGGCGGCACTGGCGGTGCAGTCTCTTCTGAAACAACTGGATCTTGCCGCTCCCGCAGAACAGAAAAACGGAGATCTTCAGATTTTTGCCACCGATATTGCGGGCGGGTTCAGCGAACAGGCGGCACGGTTTCTCGGTACGGAATGTCCGGTTCCCCGTATCGGGACATTGTTCTGATCATCACATCAGGGTCAGAGCGTCGATATCGGCATAGAAATCAATATTTTTGTGTTCGCGCCGCCACGCCATCACTTCCTCCCGCAGCCGTTTGCGGAACGCTCCGAGTTTTGCGCCGTTGACAATGGATACGAACCGGTATTTATTTTTGATCCGTTCCAGCGGTGCGGGACACGGGTCCGTGATATTGACGGCTGCCGGATCAAAATCTTTGGAAATGGATGCAATGAATTTTGTGGCGGCATCCAGCGTGGCAACAGCATCCTCCCCGTCAAAATGCAGCACGGCAAGATGGGAGAAGGGCGGATAATTGAATTCCTGACGGATTAGGATCTCATCATCATAAAATCCCTGATAATCATGTTCCGCCGCAAACTGGATGGCAGGATTGTACGGCAGACGGGTCTGTATGATCACCTCGCCGGGGATCTGACCGCGTCCGGCACGGCCCGCCACCTGTGCAAGAAGCTGAAAACTGCGTTCCGCCGCACGGAAATCGGACATTGCCAGTCCGATATCCGGATTCACGATCCCCACAAGAGTGACATTGGGAAAATCCAATCCTTTGGCGATCATCTGAGTCCCGATAAGGATATCCAGATCCCCCCGCCGGAATTTGTTCAGCACTTCCTCATACAGACTGGGACGGGTCATGGTATCGGAATCCATCCGTGCGATCCGTGCGCCCTGAAAAAGCTCCGTGCAGATATTTTCGATCCGTTCCGTTCCCGCGCCCGAATAACGGATCTCCTTTGAACCGCATTGGGGACATTCATCCGGCGCACGGACGGTGGATGCGCAGAGGTGACAGGACAATGTTTCCGTGTGTCTGTGGTAGGTATAAGAAACGGAACACTCCGGACACATAGCCACATAGCCGCATTGATCGCACATCATCTGCCGCGCATAACCGCGTTTGTTCAGAAACAGGATCGTCTGTTCACCGTTCCGGATCCGTTCGTAAACAGCATCCACCAGATATTTGGAGAAATACGGCACTTTTCCTTCGTCGTTACATTCCAGTTTCATATCCATCACACGCACATGGGGCAGCACAATCCCCGGATCACTGCGTTTCAACATCTGTACCAGTTCATATTTCCCGTTCTGTGCATTGTAATAGGATTCCAGCGACGGTGTGGCTGATCCCAGAATGACCAGCGCATTTTCCAGTTTCCCCCGCATCACCGCCACATCCCGGGCATTGTAACGGGGAGATTCCGATTGCTTGTAGCTGTTTTCGTGTTCCTCATCCACCACGATCAGTTTCAGATTGGCAAAGGGGGCAAAAAGAGCCGACCGCGCACCTACGGCGATCCGGACTTTTCCCTGACGGACTTTCATCCATTCATCGAACCGTTCGCCGTCGGAAAGTCCGCTGTGCAGCACGCTTACCATATCACCGAAACGGGAACGGAACCGGTTGACTGTCTGGGGTGTCAATGAGATTTCCGGCACAAGCACAATGGCATCGCCGCCTTTTTCCAGAATATGACCGATCGCCTGAAGATAAACTTCCGTTTTGCCGCTGCAGGTGACACCGTGAAGCAGCAGGACGTGTTTTCCGGAAGGATGATCCGCCATTTCAAAGATCTTGTCCAGTGCCACTTTCTGTTCGGGTGTCGGCGGCAGCGGATGAGTCTTGACCACTTCCATGCCTTTGAAGGGGTCACGGTCGATCTGCTCCGCTTCTTTTTTGACCAATCCGGCTTTGACCAACGCATCCAGCACGCTTTTCCCGTATGTGGTGGCACGCTCCAGCTGACCTGCCGTGGAACCGGGCCGGATGGTCAGCTGTTTCAGCATGGCGGCGCGTTTTGCCTGTTGTTTTCCCGCATCGGCAATATATTGAGCCGCCGCGGCAGCATCCGCGATGTAATAACGGTTTTCCGTTTTCGGACGGATCCTGCCGCTGCGGACCGCACCCGGCATCAATGTCTGCACCGTCCGCTCCCGGCTGCAGCAATAATATTCCGCCATCCAGGCGGCAAGTTTCAGCAGGGCATCCGGCAGACTGGGACGGGTACCATTGATCCCCGCAAGGGGTTTGAGTTTATCAAAAGGCGATTGCGCAGGGAACTCCACCACGCAGGCGGTACGGGTCTTTCCCCCCGCACCGAACGGGACATCCACCAGCATACCGATCTCGATCCTTCCGCGCAATTCAGGCGGGATCAGATAATCAAAAGGTCTGTCCAGCGACAGATCATTGATGAGGACGCGTGCAATGGATGGTGTAAACATGGCAGTTCTCTTATTTTCTGTAATCGTGCTGCAGCACAAGAGCGCGCACCTGTTCATGGATCTGCGGCGTACAGCTGGCAATGACTCCCCGCTGCGGCATGGCTGTGCCGTTGTCAAAATCACTGACAAGTCCACCGGCTTCCCGGACGATCACGATACCCGCCGCCACATCGTACAACCCCAGCGGATATTCCCAAAAGAAATCGCCCCGTCCGCAGGCAATATCGCACAGATCCAATGCGGCGGATCCCGTGCGGTGGATATCACGCAGAAGCGGTGCGATATGACAGAACGTTTCCAGATTGTTTTTCTTCAGATTCGCCCGCAGACACGCAAAACCGGTAGTACCGATACATTGGATCAATTCCGTTTTCCGGGATGGCGCGATTTTCTCGCCGTTGAGTGTGGCTCCGCTGCCTTTTTCCGCGGCAAAAAGTTCGCAAGTGCGGGGAGAATAAATGGCACCAGCCACAAATTCATCGTTCTTCATCAAGCCGATGGAAACGCAGTATCGCGGCGACCCGGCAGCATAATTCGTGGTGCCGTCAATAGGATCGATCACCCACAGATACGGGCTGGCAGAGTTGTTCTGCGCGCCGTGTTCCTCGCCGAAAATATTATGATCCGGATAATCCCGGCGGATCCGCTGTATGATAAATTCCTCTGTCAGACGGTCGGCGGCGGTGACAATATCTTTGTCCGTGGCCTTGGATTCAAACTGTCCGTTCTGCAAATGCGAATATGCTTCTTCCGCAAAATCACCGGCATTGCGGGCAAGAATGGTCATAAAATCAGGCAAATCCATAAAAACAAGCTCCTTTCATTGGAAAAATCGAAAATCTGTGGTATAATATACCCTGTGTAAAGAAAAATTCAACTCTATGAGGAAGGCAATTTATCATGAATCAGACCTGTACGCTCCTGTGCAACGATGTGTTGCAGGGACCCTACCGCCGGATCGTGTTCGATGCACCGGAAATCGCAAAAGCTGCGATGCCCGGTCAGTTCGTTCATGTCCGGATCCTGCCGTTGCGGGATAAAATCCTGCGCCGCCCCTTCAGTATCTGCGATACCGATCCGGAAAAAGGTACGCTCACCGTCGTTTATAAGGTCGTGGGAGAAGGGACCGATGTCCTTTCCGCAATGAAACCCGGAGATACCTGCGAAGTCCTCGGTCCTCAGGGACGCGGCTATACCATGCCGGGAGAAAATGACAATATCTATCCCATTCTCGTTGCAGGCGGTTACGGCTGTGCATCCACTTTCTTTATGGCAAAACTGCTCAAGCAGAAAGGTGCATTCCTCACCGGCGCACGCTCTGCCGATGATCTGCTGCTCCTGCAGGAATACAAAGATGTCGGCTTCGATGTGAAGATCGCTACCAACGACGGATCCGCCGGGCATCAGGGATTCGTGACCGATCTCCTGCCCCATACGCTGCGGGACGATGTGGGGAACCGTAAACCCGTGATCTATGCCTGCGGACCCGAACCCATGCTCAAAGCTCTGGGCAAACTCGCCCTCACACTGGGTGTGGAATGTGAACTTTCACTGGATCAGCACATGGGTTGCGGCGTCGGTGCCTGCTTCGCCTGCGTGATCAAAGTGAACGATGAGACCAATCCCGACGGATGGCGTTACTCCCGTTCCTGCAAAGAAGGTCCGGTCTATAATGCAAAGGAGGTGTACCTTGGCTGATCTCAATGTGAATCTCGGCGGGAAACTGCAGCTGAAAAATCCCGTAATGACCGCATCCGGAACTTTCGGATACGGTGTGGAATATGATGAATTTTTCCCCATTTCCGAATTGGGTGCCGTGGTCGTAAAGGGGATCGCTCCCCTGCCGGTACACGGGAATCCCACACCGCGTATCGCAGAAACCGTTTCCGGTATGCTCAATGCCGTGGGGCTTCAGGGACCCGGCGTGGATAATTTCCTCCACGATCCCCATTATCTGCCCTATCTGCGGAAAGCCGGAGCCACCACTATCGTGAATATGTGGGGTAAAAAAGTGGAAGATTACGCTTATGTGGCTGAACGGCTGGAAAAAGAAAAAGACGGGATCGCCGCCATCGAAGTGAACGTGTCCTGTCCCAATATCAAAGAAGGCGGGATCTCTTTCGGGACCGATACAAAAAGTATGCAGAGCGTCATTTCCGCCGTGCGGAATGCCACCACGCTGCCGATGATCGTGAAACTCAGTCCCAATGTGACGCGGATCGCCGATTTTGCCATGGCTGCCGAAGATGCCGGTACAGATATGATCTCCCTCATCAATACCATCCCCGCAATGGCGATCGATATCGAAACAAGACGCCCGAAACTGGCAAATGTCACCGGCGGTCTCTCCGGTCCCTGCGTCAAACCCGTGGCGATCAAAATGGTGTACGAAGCCAGCCGCGCCGTGAAGATCCCCGTCATCGGAATGGGCGGGATCATGAACGGAAAAGATGCTATCGAATTCTTCCTCGCCGGTGCATCCGCAATCGCAGTCGGGACCGCTATCTTCGCCGATCCCGAAGCACCCGTCCGCGTCATCCGCGAAATCAATGAATGGCTGGATCAACACAATATCGCCAAAGTCACCGATATCATCGGTCAGGTGAACGTGTAAGATTTTATGTCGGGAGCGGGAAAACTTTTTTGAAAAAAAGTTTTCCCGCTCCCGAACCCTCACCCTTACAAAAAACTTTTATCCGCAAAAGCGCATCTGCCTTCCGGCAGATGCGCTTTCGCGAAGTGTGCAAAGCACACATTTTATTGTGCCGCTCTGTTCAATTATCGTTTTGCTGCAT
>JAZNXT010000058.1:0-38735 GCA_045594005.1 Victivallales bacterium | reverse complement strand
AACCGTTAGACAATTACAACGCCTCCCGCACGCCTACAGCGTGCATGTGGTGTAATATGCCTTTGAACCTATGGGCAAGCCCATAGGCTATAATCCTGCACGCCTTCAGCGTGCTTATCTCCCCATGCCGGGAATAGAGCTAAAATATAAGACTTATAGGAATTGTAAGACTTGTAAAAAAAGGTTGCCCCCGGCGGAGCCGCTCATCCGCTTTGCCCGTGGCAAAAACGGCTGCCGGCTCTCCGCAGAAAATCTCTTTTTCAGAGATATGTGATCCAGTTCTTGTAATAACGCAGATCCTGATCCTGTGCGCCGAGCCGACGGGCTGCCTGCAAGGCTTCCCCTTCATTTTCCGGTCCGGCATTGTCAAAATCCGGCTTCAGAACATGGATCGGGCGAACCTTGCAAACGGGGAGATATTCATCCCAATGGACAGGGACCTCATGGAAATTACCGTCATTGCCCCACTTGGTAACATAATCAATCCGTTCCTCTATCCGGTATCCGTGGGCGGAAACATCCATCCGTGAGATCCCGCTTTCATCAATAGAGGTCAGTTGCGTTTTCAGAATGTTCATGGTGACGGAATCTTTATGCCGGAAATATTCTTCCCCGTATGCGTAGGCAAGCATTTCACCCGCCCACGGTGAAACAAGGTTTCCCTGACGCGGAGATTCTTCTTCCGCTCCTTCCTGACGGGGTTCATGGTAAGCCGGAATCGTCCACAGCGGAGTAAACGCAAAATAGAACGCATCGAAGAATTCTTCATTCCGCGTGATAAAGAATTTTCTGCTTTCTTCCAGATCGTAGAATACGAACTGATCCGGATCGGTATCGACAGAAACATTCTGGAGGTGTTCCGGGATCACTGCATTGGTGCGGCAGGTCTTCCGGAAACAGAAATTATCGCCGCGTCCGACTTTTTTATCGTTCAATACCTTGACCATTTGTGCCTGTGCCAATGGTGTGAAAAGCACACGGAATTCGTGTTCATCGTTCCGGTTGTCCGCATGGAAAAGAACTTCAAAATCGTGATTGCTCATCAGCGTGAATTTGTTGTCCTCATCCATTTTGCGGGCTTTTTTCTTCAATTTGTTCAACTCGCGTTTCTTGCTGAAGTCGCTGAAAAATCCTTTTGATTTTCCGGAAAGATCGGAAGGTGACCGGAAGAATGTCAACTCCGGAGCCGTTTCATGTCCGTAGTACAGCATTTTATACTCGCTGTATTCCGGATAGGGCTTTGTTACTGTTGCGGTCAATGTCTGATAACGGGTCACTGTTTTTTCATTTCCATCGGAATCTGTTTCTTCTTCCTCCCATGAAATCGTCAGCGAACCTTCATAGGTTTTTTCACCCCATTCCATTTCCCGGACATTCAACAGTGCAAAGGGATTTTTCCGGAATGTCCCGGTGACGCATTGGCACACACCCACAGTATCAGCAAAATCTCCGGGGAAATCGAAGTTTTTGATCATATCCTGATGTCTTGCCACGGAAAACACGCGGTCGAACACCGTATCCGGGATGACCTGTTCGATCAGTTCTTCAATGGTTCGCCAGGTGAACAGACTGTTGAGCGGCTGCATCTGTTCGTATGCCGCCGCGATTTGTTTTTCGATGGCTTCAGCCAATGCGTTGATCTGCTTTTGCAGCCGCACACAAATCACGATCAGATAGATCGCCAGAAGAACTGCCGCTACGACCCCGATGGAGATCAATGTAATGATTTCTCCATCATCATAATAGCCGCCGAACAGCATGAAACCGCCAACCACTGCCGCCACTGCCAACAGAATGGTCAACACCACCAGAAAAGCCTTTTTGCGTTTCAGACCGGTATGTTCCGATTGAAGTTTCCGGATCTCGTCCACCAGTTTTTTGTTTTCCGCAGCATCCACTTTGGATTCCGCAAGCAGGGAGTCAAATTTCTCCCGGACTGTTTTTGCGAAGTTCGGCTTGAACTCTGCTTCGTACGCTTCCAGCGGTTCAAAAAAGAAATCTGTACTCAAAAGAATGTCCCTCTCGCCTGCTGTTTGATTTCAGATGTGGTGGTGAAGGGGATACGGGTGGTGTATCCGGCTTTTGCCGCAACGATCATGCGGGTGGGCCAATCGTAAATATCGGTGTTCCACTGGGTCACGGTATCGTTGTAAAGTGTGCGTGCTGCAGTGATTTCTTTCTGAAGCAGAGCGTTCTGACGCATGGCTTCCTGAATGGCGGCATGAGCTTTCAGATCCGGATAGGCTTCCACCTGGGGGAAAAGTCTGCCGAAAGCGGTGTCGATCTGCGCCGCCATCGCGTTACGGTTGCTTTCGTTTACGGTCCCGCCGCGCAGTGCGGCAACAGATGTCATAACATCCTTATCCAGAGTGACAGACTTTTCGACCAGTGCGGCGGCATTCTGAAGGATCATCACGCGCTGTTCCAGATAGTTATCGATTTGAGAGGCATCTGCCTGGATCTTCTGCTGAAGCTGACGGAAATAGTTTGCCGCCCCGATCTTCATAAAGAGGAAGATCACGCCCGGAATAATGCCGCAGACCCACAAAAGGATCTCGAACAGCACAGACCCGAAGCCTGTTTTTACCGGCAGCTGCCGTTCAATTACATTGATGTCCCGCCCTGCGGCGTTCACATTCCCGGTGAGTTCGTCAAGTTCATTCGCCATAACTTTTTCTCCTGTTTTGTTATATTTTTAAGGCAAAAAATACAGATACTTTTCAATAAGATACAACCGATTTCCCTGTTGTCAAGGATATACGGATTTTTTTTTGCTGAAAAATATGTTTTTTTGCAATTTTTTTCACCTGAAAAGATTGAGAGCGAAGCCTTTCAGGCTTCATGTTTTTTTGCCATAGGCAAAAAAATGGGGTGCAAGTTTTTGTTTCCGCACCTCAAACTCATAAAAGAACGTTCAAATCTCTTTTACACAAATGCAATTATTTGCGAAATTGCAGTTTTTATGACCTCTTTCCTCAAAAACAAGTGCTGTTAATTACATATACACCTGATATTGAAATAACTGCTGGATAATGACCTGTTGCTGATTTATATGTTTTTTTTAAACAATGCTTGACAACGGATCAAAAGTGTGTTATTTTATGATAGGCAATTATTTATCACAATTACGGGGATCTTTATGATAAAACGACTTTTATTTTTCTGTCTGACCTTGCTGTTTTTTATTTCCGTACCGTGCGAAAGTTTCGCTGCACCGAAAAGAAAAAAACTCTCTAATCAATCAGGGCAAGGAGTTCCGGCAAAATACAAAACGATATTCAATTCGTACGGAATTGAAATTGTTGCTGAAAATTACTCTTATTCGGATCAGGGCAAGAAACTCACCGAAGAAGACCTTAAGGCTGATATGGATCATATTCTGCAGCAATTTGCATTGATGGGACGTAAATATGTTGAAATGTCCAAATGCCGCAAAATTATTATCAGAGGAAGTCATCCCAAAGTCGCTTTTGCTAGAGGTCGTGAACTGCATTTCAAATATAAAACAACAGGAGCAATACGCCATGAATTATTTCATTCATTTGATCCATTTATTTTTGCATATCGTTTTTGGGAATCTCTGAATAACGAAAAGTTTTACTATGTCGGAGGCGGTAGAAAAGGCTTTTTCAGAGATATGACTAATCGTGAAATTGTGTGCTGTTTCAAAAATCTGGATGAATTTGCCAATGACTTTACATGGAACTATGCTCAATCAAATCACCGGGAAGATATTGCAAGCATATTCAATCATACAACAGATCCCAAAGCAACAACTAAATGGCATGAACGAAGCCGCCAAAGTCCAGTATTTCGCAAAAAGTTTTTTACTATGATTGCCAACTGTGCTGAAGCTACCGGTTATGAGTACTGGAAAAATCTTTATCAGTTTTCAGACCATGAATTACAGAAAATTAAGAACTGTTATATTGATGTCGGAAAAGAAAAAAAACTGCAGATATTGTACGCTAAAAATGATTTCAAAAGATATGGCTGGCAAAGACGTACAACTATGGCACTTATGGCTTTGGATAGCAGGATGATACTGGCTTCCGGAATAAAAAAGATCAAATTCTCTTCTTCACAACTCTTTTCTCCGCAATTAAGCAAGGATACATTGACCATTTTTGATGAGGATGTCAATGGTATGATTGAAAGTATTTTTTGTGCATGTTATCAGAGAAATCCCCAACTTGTCAAAAAATATTTACGGCACAAATATTCCCAAACTAAATGGGCAAGGCTTTTTCGGGAGTGTACTTTCGATATAAGAGGTTCAGCTTTCAGAAGCAGTGACAATATTGATCTGTACAATAAAATTATATGTTTGAAAAATTTTACTCAAAAATGGCTGCCGGAAAAATTTTGGAAGGATATATTAAGACTCCGCGAAGAGCACATCGTAGATAAAAATTATCAAAAACGATTTGAAAAATATGATATCAAACTGGATGTTTTTTTACCTGACAATGTGACTGGAGAAACTTGTTCAAAAGGAGAAATAAATAATGCAAAACGTATTTTTATTGCCTGCAGTTTTTTGTTGAACGAAAAATTTATGCGAGGTTGCGGTATTAAAAGAGTTGCGTTCGCTAAAAACATGAAATACAATGACAAAAAAATCATTGGCGGTATATATTCCAATGGTGTTTTATGTCTTGACCCGACATTCGTGCATCTGGTGCGGACAGTTTTCTATGAGTTATTTTTAAGTTTTGACCGCAGTAATCAACCGGATACAACAGCGTGGAAATTCCCGGGAAGTGCGCCGCAGGATTATGTTTCCGGGCTTGCCAGACATAGCTTGCAAAAAGATCGTGCAGATACTTTTGCATGGCTGCTTTGGAATCCATATCGCACATACCTTTGGGCAGACAAATCTGACATATTGAAGAAAAAAATCAATTTGCTTTTAGAGATACAGTTTTTATCTCCGGCAGGAGAACAAATGTTGAAGCGGGGAAATCAAACGCTTTAACAATTCCTTTGATCTTTTGTGGCGGCATCGTTTTACTGTGGCTTGGAGGGCTCGTGTATATTATCATTTCATTACGCCGTGATTTCCAAGAAGGCAGCCAACCTCTTACTGCGGAGAATTTGGGGAGATTTTATTTAAGCACCGTCAGGTGCGCTGTAAAAAGAAACACATCCTCCCGCCGCAGGCGGCAACTTCACAAGCGGAGCGTCTTCACAAGTGTAATGGAGCGTTAGCGGAATGAAACGACTTCACAAGCAAGTCGGAACGTTTTTCGTGAAGATGTGAAGAAAAGCCTGCGGCTTTTGAGTGAAGAGCGGCTTCGCGCAGTGAAGTGAAGACTTGCGTCTTCGTTATTTTTTTGCCCGAATTCCGGGCAAAAAAATGGGGTGAGTGACGAGACTTGAACCCGCGACCTGCTGGGCCACAACCAGCCGCTCTAACCAACTGAGCTACACCCACCATATTTGGTATGAAGCATACAATACCACAGAATCATAAAAAGTCAAGCCGGAAATCTATTTTTTTTACAAAATTTTCGTATAACTTTCCGGCTGATATGATAAGCGATCGAAGATCACAACTCTTCACATCGCTTTTCAGTGGCGCTGGGTGGGCAGTCTGAAATTATCGGTACGGAACAGACCGCTGGGGAAGCCCGCTTTATTGAAGAAATTTACGCCGTCTGCCGGAGGATACCAGCCGTAGCGAACTGCTGCGGGGACTTTGATCTTCGGCGAAGAAACGATCACGGTATCGCCTTTGATCTCTGCCGCGGCATCCACAAATTTACCGTCTTTTCCCGCGATCCGGAACCCGCGCAAGGGTTTGCCGTCGTTTGCACAGAGTCCGCCGCCGATGGAATCCGCCTTGAATTTCAAAATGATGGAGCTGCCGTCCACTTCCATGGATTCGTACACAGGACCCGTGGCGGGGACATTTTTTCCGTAAACAAATCTTTCCGCATTTGCCAGCAGGCGTTCACCCAGTTCGGCTTTGCGGGGCGGGTGGATGTCCTTCAGATCCCCGAGATCCGGGATGGAAACCAGAAATACATTTTTGGTATTGTCGGCGACTGCTTTCTGGGAATCCCGCAGATCCGACCAGATATGATGATTGCCGTAATAGGGGATCTCCACCACCAGAAACGGCAGATCATCGATCCCGAAATGAGCGCGGTAGGATTTGATCAATGCCGCAAGATATTCCCGATAGATATAGCCGCCCGCGAACATGGCATCGGCTTCGCCCTGATACCAGATGGCACCTTTTACCGGATGTTGTGCCAAGCGCGCCACCAGCTGATAAAAAAGTGTGCTGTAAGATTGGAACGGCGGATTGGGCTTTTTCAAAGGAGGCAGTTTTTTGATTTCCTCTTCGCTCAAACCTTTCCGTTTTGCGGATTCTTTTTCATAATTTGCCAATCTTTCCGGATACGTTTTCCGGGAATTCTGAAACGGTGTGATCAATTTTTCCTGTGCATGAGGAATTTCTGCAAGGGCTTTTTCCGGGATCCAGCTTTTGATCGTGGTGCCATTTACTGCGGAAATGATGATCCCTACGGGGACATTCTGTTTTTTATGCAATGCTTTGGCAAAGAAAAATCCGGTAGCGGAAAATTTCATTGCGCTTTTCTGATCCAATACCTGCCAGCGGTCATCTTTTCTCATGTGAGGCGGTTGCCAGGATTGATCCTGAAAACGGATCTGCGGGTAATCGGCATCTTTTGCCCATTCCGCGCCGTCTTTGAAATTTTTCAACGGAAATTTTGCGTTGGATTGACCGGAAACAAACCAGACTTCCCCCACTGCGATATTTTCAGCCAGGATCGTTTTGCCGTCGCAGAGAGCTTTCAGTTCAAAACCGGTCCCCGCGCTCCCCGAGGGCAGAAAGACACTCCAATTCCCCTTGTCATCCGCTGTTGCCGTGGCTGTTCTACCGCGGAAATGGACTTCCACTTTACTGCCCGGAGCGGCGGATCCCCGGAAGGGATGTTTTTCAATATTCTGCTGCAAAACGGCGTGATCCGTGAACAGCTGGTGAAATTTGAAGTTTACTTTTGCTTTTGCAGCACAACACCATGCTGCAGCGAAAAAAAGAAATGTGCCTGCAAGAATTTTTAATCTCATGCGCAATACTCACTTTACTTATTGTTTTTATTTGATAAACTGTTGTTGGTATGTAGTATATCATGTTTTTCCGGAAAATCAAGTAAAAATAGCCGCATTTTTTATTTGTTGCGAACTTGAAAAACATTTGTTTGATATTATTTTATTTGTGTTTATTATGTTTTTTTAGTGGAACAGATTTGTTTGACGCTGTTTTACAGAGATAAAAACATGGAAATGTATATAAATAAAATGTTTTTGTGTTTAGTGCTTTGTTGCCTTTGTGTTTTTACAGTTGATTTTGTTTGACGGTCGCATCTGTTTGCAAAACATCGAAAAACGAATAAGTCAAGGAGTAAGATCAAAATGTTGGGATGTCATAATTGCGATAAACGCCCGGATCCCGGAACGCCCTACGAAGAAAGTGCATGTGCCGGATGTCATTCCGGGGGTAATCTTTATTGCAGCCGTGATTTGAGCAATGATATATTGGGAGATGAACGCGTTTCCGTGGATGCGGATTTTATTTTTTCCGATGAACAGCGCGGGTGTGCAGAGGAGTCCCCTCCGGATATTATGAGTACAAAACAGTTGTTGAAAGCCTTTTCGCAATCCATCCGGGTCATGGTGGAAATGAAAGACCGCTATCCGCATACCTATGAGATCATGGATGCAAAATTGCAGGATCCTTCTCTATCTTATTCGGAACTTGCCAAACGCTTTTCCTGCCGGAAACAGAATGTGCAGTATCATTTGAAACGCGCCGTACAGATCTGTCCGGAACTTTCGGCGGCTCTGTTGGTGGATACGCGTTTTTCCAATGGTTATAACGCATTGAAAGCCAATGCCGCAGCCAGTGATCCCCGGCGGAAAAAAAGAACTTATCAAAAAAAGGGAGTAAGAATATGAACAGAAAAACACCTGAAATGATCGGAGGACGCAGTGAGAGCCGGACGGAATCCGGGGTGCGCCACAATGCGAAATTTCTGATATCTTCGGAAGATCTTGAAAAAGAAACACCAGCTCTCGGCAGCCGTGCAAGATGGGCTTCTGCCGATGCCCGCGTGACCCGTGTGACCCGTCAATATCTGGCGGAGGGCTTCTGGAGCGTGGCGGTGGAAGCGGAGGATTTTGAAAATGATCTGGATCTGAATTTGCGTGGTTTGAGTGGAGATGGTCTGCCGGGAGTGCTGGAGGAATCTTTCGATGTGACATCGATCCTGTTTCCGCCGGAATGGTTCGGCTGCCGCAGGGCAACGGTCGCGGATTGTGCATCTTTTCTGGGGAATGGTTCCAACCGGATCGGAGAAGGTCTTTTCAAATATCTGAATATCCACGGAGAATGGGCGCAACCCGGAAATGTGATCGCGGAAAATGCAGTGCCGCTTTCGGACAGCACCACACAAATCGGATCGGCAAGAGCCGGTTCTTTTGTTTTTGACCGTTCCCCCTTTACCGGAACCATCCCCGGCGAATGGATGTTTCAGAGTATTCAGACAAGGATCTACCATTGTGTATTTTATACCCGGAAAAAAATCAATACCATTGACGGCTTTACCGGAGTCAGCGGAAAATTCGGCAACCGTTGTGATCCGGGCAGAACAGATGAACCGGGCAAGTGGAAAGCCCGCTATCAGAAATTGCAGCGCGTTACGGGACCGGACAGCCGTATTTATACGCGTGTGGAGCGGGAAATGATCGAGGCTCCCGGTGATCTTGTGTGGGATCACGCGAAAAATGGAGGGTATTGGATATGGTAAATGAAAACTTTTCTGTGACACAAAATACAGAAGATCACCTGATCCTGCCGCGGGAATTTTACCGTCAGCTGCAGAATTGGATCCTGGATGTGGAACAGGAATTGCAAAGTTTGCGGTCGCTCCGGGAACAGCTTTTCTGGAATCAGAGCCTGCAGACAGTGAATCAAATTCTGCCATCTGCGCCGAATGGCGGGCAGCTTCCGGAAAATATCGTTTTCCCGTTTCAGGTCATCTTCAAAAACAGCGGTCCGCATCTGCCGGAGAACGCGGAAGATGTGATCGTGTGCGGAAGTAACACTGTCACGGGACATGAAACGGAATCCATTATTTTTGCCGGACCGGGCGATTTTATTTCGTTTCGGGAAACGGTATTATCTGTTTCGGGGGAGGGCGATCTTTATCTGATCGTGGATCTGGACAACAGTTCGGAAAATTATTTGAGTGCGCGAGTGGAGTTTTTGCGATCGGCTCCGGTTTCTTCAACAACAGCCTATGTTGTTCTGCTGGCGGGGATCCGCAGTACGCCTTGCGGATTTATGAAAATCATTCAACTGCATTCCGGTCATGTGCATATTTCCGGCAGAATTGTCTGAAAAAAACGCAAAAACGGCAAAAAAACAGAGAAAAAAATGCTTTTTTTGCAGGAAAATGTTTTTTCTGCTTGTAAAGTTGAATATTTTTGCGTTATAGTATATGAAGAAAATGATTTTCCCGAAAGAACAATTCTAAAGAAAAGAAAGGAAAACAACTATGAAAAACACGATCAAGTTTGTGCTTTCCGGTCTTGCCCTTGCTTCGGCAGCGGCATTGTTTGCGGCTCCGCCGCATCACAGAGGTGCGCGTCCGGGTCCGCCTCCGCCGCCTCCGAAGAAAGTGATCGTTGCGCCGGTCCCGCCGCGAGTTGCTCCGCCTCCGCCGAAAGCTGTTGTGGTCCCGGTCCCGAAAGTGGTGGTTCCTCCTCCGCCTCCGCCGCCGCCTCCGCCGCCGAAAGTGGTGGTCATCCCGAATTACAACTGGGCATGGTACGGTGATGTTTGGGCTCCGGTTTACAACGATTGGTATTGGGTGAACAATGTTTGGGTCTGGGGCGGCAAAGGTCCGCGTCCCCGCGTGGCTCCGGCATGGCGTCCCGATCCCCGGAGAAAAGCTCCGCCACCGCCGCCGCGTCCGCATCACGGCAGAGGTGGTCACAAAGGACACAGACGCTGATCCTGATCTGACTTCTGCATCCGCAGAATAAAAACAGCAAAAGGCTGTCGCAACCTTCAACGGGCGACAGCCTTTTTTTATGAAAAGTCTTCAGTCTTCAGTCTTCAATATTCGGGCGGAGCGGATGAGCGGCTCCCGCCATTCAGAGTAAACAATTACGACGCCTCCCGCACGCCTGCAGCGTGCAAGTGGTGTAATATGCCTTTGAACCTATGGGCAAGCCCATAGGCTATAATCCTGCACGCCTTCAGCGTGCTTATCATCACATGATAGGAACAGAGCTTTTGTGAAAAGTCTTCAGTCTTCAGTCTTCAGCTGTGATTACTACGGGTGGAGCGGTCAATATTCCCAATCTCTCAAGCCGGATGCGGCGAGGACGATTTCATGGACCAGCAGATCGTGTTCCCGGGTGAAAGTATCTTCTTCCGTGCCGCGGATCAAGTCTGCAAAATTTTTCAGGTGTGCCATATAGCGGTCTTCAATGGTGCCGAATTCAATGACCTGTTCGCCCCGTTTATAGCCGCCTGCATCTTCAGCAAGGGCAAGATTCATTTTCAGAATTTTTCCGTTGAATTGTTCCACCGGAGACATTTCGATGGTTCCTTTTGTGCCGCAGATCCGCAGCCGCCGGTGATCACCGCCGCAGACTTCCCGGCTGCAGGAACGGATCACGGCTGTGGCGTGGGGGTATTCCAGCAGGGCGGTACAGTTGTTTTTCAGTGTATCCGGTTCGCCGGGTGCGGATTTCAGCCAGTGGTGGACTTTTTGCGGACGCCCCATGAGTTCGGCGGCAAAATCGATAAAGTGGCACCCCAGATTATACATCTGTCCGCCTTTCATGCCGTGGATATATTCGTGATAGCGGTCGTTGCCGTAATCGTGTCCCATAGAGGCGGTGAATTCAAAGATCTCGCCCAGCCAGCCGCTTTTTACGGCATTGGCGGCAAAGCGGAATCCCGGATTGCCGCGGAACATGAAGCCCATCTGGAACGGCAGATTTTTTGCTTTGCAGCCGTCCAACAGTTTTTTGCAGTCTTCCAGATTCAATCCGGCGGGTTTTTCCACATGGAGAGCCAGCCCTTTTTCCATGAAGGGCAATGCCGTCTTCACTGTTTCATTGTTGGGGACTTCGATCAATGCCGCCTGGATGGATGTATCAGCCAGAGCTTCTTCCATAGTCATTTTCCGCAATCCATCGTATTCTTTGCCGATGGAATTGTAATAAAAGGGCATCTGCACGGTTTCCCGATCGTCCACCACGCCCACGATCTCAAAAATATCTTCCATTTTCCGGAGTGTTGCCATTTTTCCTCCGGCGTGTTCGTGAGTCATGCCCACCTGTACAAGTTTGATGCGTTCCATAATAAAGTTCTCCTTGAGTGGTTCTGTGCGGACCCCTGCTTGAATTAAAGATTATGTTCCTGTAAATAACGGTCCATTGCGGTTTCTTCCGATGAAATGATGTGTGCCGGACAGCGTCCGATCTCATATTTCAACCCATCATAAAGCCCCATCAGGTCTTTCTGCTGCAAATTGCAGAGATCCAGTATCTTGCTGTTATCCATGATGCGCGGCACGAGCCGGTCGTATTCCAACTGCCAGCGGGCGTGAAAACGGTGGTACGGATCCGGCGAAACGATCTTCAGATAATCTTCCTTATCCACCCAGCAGCATTCCAGTCCGCAGATGTCCTTATAATATTCCGCGATCTCTCTCCAGGTGCGGTGTTCGGCGGTGCAGACCGAATAATCTTCCCCGACGGCGCGTTCATTGAACAGGATCTTTGTGATCATTTTTGCCACATCGCCAGCCCAGGTCATCGTGGCTGGGACTTCTTTTGCCTGAACGGGCAGCACCACTTTTTTTCCGGCTCTTGCCCGGGCAAGGGTGTTATTCATTTCCAGTGTCACCAGCTGATACCGCATCCGGGAATAGGTGATGGCAGGGCGGATGATACTCCAGTTTTTTCTGACTGAATTCCGCACAAAATGTTCCCCGCGCGCCTTATAGACGGAATAATCATCGCTGTGCCGGAAGCACAGATCTCCCGCGCAGTCCAGCCATTGCGGGGAATCTTCGCGGATAGGCAGGACATCGCTGCTGTAAACACGGTAACTGGAAAGGTAGATATAATGGTCCGTATGATCCAGCATGAACGGCAGGAACGCGGGATTCTGAAATGTATTGTAGATCATAAAATCCACGATCCCGTCGAATTTTTCCTTTTTGAGAAATTCCTGCATCCCTTCAAGATCGTAGGCATCTTTTTTCAGATAATGCACATTCTTATAAGGACTCTGCATCTCATCCAGCGAAAGCGCAGTGATCTCATATCCCAACTCCGCCAAACGCGGAACCAGATATTGTCCCATGGCTCCGGTCGCGCCGGAAACAAGCACTTTTCGGCTCATTTCTGTTTTACTCCTCTGGTTCTGCATCCACATTCACCGTGCGGAAATGGATCAAATCTCCATTCAGCACAAAACGGCGGAATCCGTGATTGACCTGATCGAATGCCACTCCCGTGGTTTCGCTGCTGGAAAAAAGGATCCCATTCAGCGTGCAGGTGAAAGCCCGGTGAGTGTGACCCGATAAATACAGGCACACCGGATAATCTTTCAGCAGATCCAACAGCCATTTTCTGCGGGCGCGCGGCAGATTGAAATAGGTTTCCTCCTCCTCCGGCGAGTCCAGAAAAACGGGGGAATGTGTTGCAATGATGATCTTCTGACCGGCAGCTTTTGCCTCCTCAAGAGATTTTTTCAGAAATTCATCCATTTCAAGACATTCTGCCGAATCCGGCAGATCCATCCACAAATAGGTATCCAGCACGATCAGCCGATAAGTCGGGTCGGGCAGGTCGGCGGCATAGAAACGGGGACCGATCATGCCGGTGTAGGCATCCAGAGCCGCTTCGCTGAAAACATCGTGATTCCCCGGCACATAAAAAACAGGGATCTTCAGATCCGCCATTTCCCGGAGATAGATCGCAAGACTTTCCCGATCGACCCGGTGCATCATATCCCCGCAGACGATCACTGCCTGACAATCGCTTTTATTCAAGGCTTTTACGGCTTTGCGGAGCCGCAGCAGTTCCGGTTCAAAATCATAAAATCCCAGTTGGGGATCCGCCATTTGCGCAAAAATCATGCCCTGATTCCTTCTGTTGTTGCATTTTCGGGATACTATACCACACCCCATCCCCATTTTCAACCGCATCGGATAAAAAACACTCAATATCTTGCGGTATGTATCGCAGCCATACGAGCCGGAGAGGCGCACTACTCCGAACTGACCGGACGCCGTGGGAATAAAGTTCTTGCGCTGATCATGTCTGTTATGACTACATTGGGTGGTCCTGTATTGCTTTTAGCATGGTTTGCGATTACATTGGTCATGCAGGGGGAATTGCTGCGTTCTGCGGAGATCATAGTCAAAGAAAAGGATTTTGACGATTGATTCTGTGAAAGGCGGCAAACGAACGCAGTGCGTTGAGCCGCCTTTCCCGGATCGGGCTTTACACCCCGTCCATCATCTGCTGCAAGCCATTACGGTGCTGCCGGCGGGGGGCAGGGTGAGGGTGATTTGGGGGGCAGTTTTTCCGTTCCAGATATCTGTCATGGCAAAAGGCAGATCAAAGGTGATCTCGTTATCACTCATATTGAGCAGGAAGAAAAATGTTTCATCCTTCCCGATGCGGCGGGATGCCCGGATCTCCGGCGGCAGACCTTCAAGAACGGCTTTCACACCGGCATCTTTCATCAGGTCTGCGTAGAATTCCCGCAGGAAATCAACCCCCGTTCTGGCTCCGATATAGACCGCTTTCCCGTTCCCCGCATAACATTTGACTGTGACTGCCGGGGAGCCTGCATAAAATTCAGAGCCGTATGTACCGATGACTTCCGCGCCCTCGGCATGGAGATATTCCGCGAAGCCGGAAACCTGCCAATCTTTATCTTTGTACCGGATCGTCTGCTGCACTTCCGGGGTGAGTCCGTCAATATCCTCATTCCAGATCCCGAACAGATCCCGCAGGAAATGTCCGCCGGGATTTCCACCGGAGAAACAGCGGTTTGAGGCATCGGTATAAGCGGAAAGATAAGTCAGCACAAGCGTTCCGCCATTTTTTACAAAAGTTTCCATTTTTCCGGCAACGCCGTCTTTCAGGAGATAAAGCATTGGCGCAACGATCATTTTATATGGAGTAAATGGTTCATCGCTGTCGATCACGGCAATATCGGCATTGGCTTCAAAAAGAGCCTGATAATGCTCAAAGATCGTCTGATCGGTCTTTTTTCCGTCGGCACCCTGGAATCCTGCAGCGAAATTCAGACCCCAGCGGGCTTCCCAATCCAACAGTACGGCGATATCCTGCTGACGGCGTGAGTCCACGATTTTTTCCACATTATCCAGATGTTTTCCGTATCCGGCAACATCTTTGAACATCATGGTCTGATCGGTGCCGTCGTGTCCCACCACAGCACCGTGGAGCTGTTCACAGTTCCCTCTGCCTTTGCGCCACTGAAAATACATGGTCCCGTCTGCACCGTGTCCGAGAGCAAGGAGCATCTCCCGCTGAAATTCGTTCGGACGCCGCAGCCGGACATAGGGTTTGTAGTTGGGGATCCCCGGACAGGATTCCATGATCAGGAACGGTTTATCCAACATGGTATAGTGCATATCGTGCAGTGCGGCAAAGTTTGCGGCGACCTGATCGATTATGCCGGGATACCAGGTGGGATAGCAGTCGTCGGCGATAAAATCGCATTGTTTTGCGATCTTCCAATAGTCCAGCAGACCGTAAAGACCCATCATATTGGTTGTGGCGGGAGCATCGGAAAATTCGCGGACAGCTTTGAGTTCGTGCTGATAAAATTCCACATGGGTTTCCGTGATGAACCGCATCCAGTCCAGACTCACAATGTTGAGTGCGCCATCCCGTGGATCCGGCTGAGCCCATGAGGTAAAGCGGTGTCCCCAGAACGCACTCCAATAGTGGCGGTTCAGATTTTCCAGTGTCTGATATTTTTCTTTCAGGAACGCGTGGAACCGGGCAAGACATTCCGGACAGAAACATTCTGTGGAATATTCGTTGCTGATGTGCCATCCGGCAAGTGCAGGATGTGCATGATACCGTTCCGACAGTGCGCGGTCAATAATGCGGACCTTCTCACGGAAAAAGGCATTGTTCATACAGGCAGACTGGCGGCTGTGCCACGGGCGGCGGAATCCTCTGGAATCCATTACTCCGGTTTCGGGATAATTGACCCCGAGCCAACCCGGACGGGCGGCGGAAGGGGTTGCCAGAAAAAGTTTTTTGCCGTTTTTTGCTGCGCGTTCAAAAATATCATCCAGCCATGAAAAATCAAATTTTCCTTCTTCGATTTCGATTTGCCCCCACGAAAAGATCCCCACGGAAAATGTGTTGCAGTACGCTTTGTCCATGAGTTTGAAATCTTCGTCAATGATTCCCGGTTCGTCCAGCCATTGATCGGGATTGTAGTCGCCGCCGTGAAGGATCTTATTATAATTCCGTATGATACTCATTATCTTTTTCTCCTGAAATTTATTTGCTGTTGTTATAGTCTAACTCTTCTTTTGCAGAATTCAAATCCTTTTGCTGCAAATTTGCTTTCCGCGCAGCATATTTTTGCGGCACGAAGGTGCAAAGTGCTGAAGAAGGCGGATCTTATCTGTTTTTTTATGATTGTATTTCCGGCATATTATGCTATATTATGTTCGTCAGAACAGCCGAATCTAAATCAGGATGAAAACAAAAATGAATTGGATGCTTTGGGTCATCACGCTCTTGTTTGCAGCAAAATATCTGTGCTTGTAAAAAATAAGCATTATATAACCTTTACAGGATCTTATCATGGAAAATATTGAAATCCTCAAAACGCCGGACGAAGTGAACCGCAGGATCCATGTCATGGGTGCGGAGATCGCCGACGCCTGCGGCTCCACTCCATTGACCATGATCGTTGTGATGAACGGCGGTCTCTTTTTTGCAGCAAAACTGGCTGAAGCCATCAAACTGGATGATTTCTACATTGATTCCATTGCCGCCGGAAGCTATAAACGCAATGTCAGCACCGGCGTGGTTCAACTGCGCTCCACATTGAAACTGGATCCCCGGGGACGCAATGTCCTGATCGTGGATGAAGTGCTGGATTCCGGGCGTACCCTCAAAGCAATCCGGGATAATCTGCTGGAAATGGGCGCATTGAGCGTCAAGACTGCCGTGCTGGTGGAAAAGAAACTTGCCCGTCCCGAAGGTCTTGCACATGCCGATTGGGCAGGCTATTTTATGGATGACCGGTATCTGATCGGGTGCGGGATGGATTCCAATGAAAAATACCGCCATTATCCCGGTATCGCCGTGCTGTCGGAGTAAAATATAAATACAGCCTCCTTTCGGAAGAGGTTTTTTTCTGTTTCAAAACGGGAAAATCCTCTTTTTTTTCGCAGAAAGTTATTGAAAAATTTTCCATATATGCTATTTTATACCGGATAAACACACAAAAAAACAAAGGAATGAACACTATGGAAAACAATGAACCCGTCTTTACTGTCAAACCCGCAGATGCACAGCCCTCTCTGAATATCGGGATCAATGCTCCGCCTCCGGTGGAAAATGCTGCCGCACCCGCACCGGCAAAAGCACCCGCCGCGCCCGCTCCGGCTGAACAGCCCAAACAGAAAAGTATTTACGGCGAGATTCCCCAGATCCCCGTGCTGGAAGCCGTGGAAGGGATCCGTTTTGACTTCAATCACGGGATCCGTATTCTTTTTCCCCACACGGAAAAGACATATCATGTGACTTTTTCCGATATCGATACCGGGATCATTCTGTATTCGGCGGATACTGTACCCGGTGCATTCGTGACCAGTGTGAAGAAATTTTTTATCCGTTTCCGCCTGATCATTCACGAAAAAGGCAACGAAACACCTATCTTCACCCATGATTACGATGCCACCGGCAAAGATGTGATGATCCAGCTGCCTGTGGGAACGATCGGTGACAGTATCGGCTGGTTCAGCTATGTGGAACGCTTCCAGCAGAAACATAACTGCCGCGTGATCTGCGTGATGACTCCGTGGATCGCCGACCTTGTCCGCGATCAGTATCCGGATATCACCTTTATCGCGCCGGAAGATACGCTGAAATACAAACCCTATGCCTCCTATTACATGGGGCTGTTTTTCCGTGGCGATGTGGATAATCAGCCGATCGACTTCCGCTATATCGGGCTGCACCGCACTGCCGGATATATCCTCGGCGTGGATCCTGCCGATATCCCCCCGCGTTTCAATCTTTCCGCACCCCGCAAGATCAAGGAAAAATATGTGTGTATCGCCGCACAGTCCAGCAGTCAGGCAAAATATTGGAACAATCCCTTCGGCTGGATGACCGTGGTGCAATATCTGAAAGACAACGGTTACCGCGTGCTTTGCATTGATAAGGAAAAAGTCCACGGTACCGGCTTGAATTGGAACTATATCCCCTACGGGGCGGAAGACTTTACCGGAGATATTCCTCTTCAGGAACGGGTGAACCTCATCAAGGATGCGGATTTCTTCATCGGGCTTTCCAGCGGGTTGAGCTGGGTCGCGTGGGGTTGTCAGGTGCCGGTGCTGATGATCTCCGGTTTCACTCATCCCACCAACGAATTTGCCACGCCCTACCGCGTGATCAATTATCATACCTGCCATTCCTGCTGGAACGATATGCGGGAAAACTTCGATCACTTCGATTTCCTGTGGTGTCCCCGTCACAAAGGTACGGACCGCCACTTTGAATGTACGCGCCTGATCTCGCCGCAGCAGGTCATTGCCATGATCGAAAAGATCCCCACCTTCAAAAAAGCGGAAAAAGTCGCAGAAGAAAAGCCCGCCAAAAAGAAATAAAGCAAGGCGGTCTATGATGCGGAACCTCGTCTGCCTCCTTCTTCTGTTGTCTGCCGGATTTCTTTCCGGCTGCGTTTATACGCGTTTGACAGAGATGAATCTGGAGACGGGCAGACTGCATTTTTATGCCGATTTTTCCCGGATCAGCGGAAACTGTGTGTATGAATTGGACGGAAAATATTACATGACCGTCCACTTCAAAACCTATTCCGAATCGCCGGAATTTCTGGGTATGCTTGCCCCCGCAGTCAGTTTCCGGAACAGTACACTCAAAGCGGCAAAATCCCGCCGGAAACCATCCTCTGTCGATCTCCGGATCACGGAGGAACTGGCAAAATACCTCACCTCTCCGGCGGAACCGCATGCGGAGATTCCTTATCTGCCCGATCATGTGATCCGGCACGATTTTTCCGGAAAAATCAACTTCCGGAAGACGGGAAAGAAACTTGCCGTGGTCCGGAAATTGCCCGGTCCGGAAATCTCCACCACTGCCGGAACCGATGATTCCATTTCTGATTCCATTTTTATTTTCAGCCGCTGGTCTCCCGGCGGGATTGCTGCACAACTCCTTCTGCCTGTGTCGTTTGTGCTGGATTCTGCAATGACTCCGCTTGCAAATATCGCGGCATATTTTTACGCGTTACCGGGGACCGCGCTGACGGCATTCGGGGCAAAATTGATGGCACAGAGCGAGATCGATCTTGGAGATACTGAAGTTGTTATTGAAAATGAAGATAAAGGATATGAAACGATGAAAGACAAAATCGTACCCGCCGGAGAGTATGCGCCGATCCCGCTGTACTCTGTCACTGAATTTGAAGAAATGAAAAATGACGAACGCGCACAAAATGTTTCCATTCAATATTTTGTGCCGGAAAAACGCACCGGTGCCGCCGTGATCGTCTGCCCCGGAGGCGGGTATGGATGCCTGTGTGACAGCTATGAAGGATATCAGGTGGCACGCTGGCTCAATCAGTTCGGCATAACCGCCATCGTCCTGCGATACCGCGTGGGAAAAGATCTTGATCTTACACCTTTGAAAGATGCCCTCACCACGATCCGCTATGTCCGCGAAAATGCCGCGTTGTATGGGATCGATCACGACCGGATCGGGATCATCGGATTTTCCGCAGGCGGGCATCTGGCATCCGCAGCCGCCACGCACGGGAAGGATGATTCTGCCGTGAATTTCCATATTCTCATTTATCCCGTGATCTCTTTGAGTGATAAATGGACCCATAAAGGCAGTCAGCAGAACTTCCTCGGAAAATTCCTGAACGAAGAAAATAAATTGAAATATTCCGGCGAACTTCAGGTGAACGCCGAAACATCTCCCGCTTTCATCTGCCACGCGGTCACCGATCAAACCGTACCCGTGGAAAACAGCCGGATGTACGCAGACGCTATGAAAAAACATAAAGTCCCCGTTACATACGTGGAACTCCCGAAAGGCGCACACGGACTCGGCTGCGGCAGCGGTCCCGATTGGAAAGCATGGCAGGATGCTTGCGAAAAATGGCTGCTGAAAAATAAACTCGGCGTGAAATAAGGTGATTGCTTGTTTTTGGGGAAGCGGAAAAAAACTTTTGAAGACGCTTTGTTTCCAATAAGGAGAGATGCCGGAAAAACAGAAAAGACTTGGCTTTTCTGCTTCGTTTCGCTCGCTTAAAGACTGGGTGCTATGCGCTCTGTAGGAGCGCGGGATTTTAGCCTGTGGGCTTGCCCACAGGTTATGGGTTTACGCTCAATTTTGCGCTCTGTAGGAGCGCGGGAACCGTTGTAATTGTTTTATCTGAACGGCGAAGCCGCTCATCCGCTTTGCCCGTGGCAAAATCGGCTGCCGACTGAAGACAGCCATTTTCCTCAACAAAAAATCTTACCGGTTTTCGCTCAAGCCCACGAGTTTATGGGGATTATGCCAGGTGACCAGTTCCAATTCCTGTTCGGAGAGAAGATTCAGGGATCGGAGGAACTTGATGCACGCGGGGGTGAGGGATCCGCTGCCCACAAGGCATTTCTTTTCGGGATTATAGAGCAGACCGTTTTCGTAGAGGACGGCGTCATTGCCCAGAACGCGATAGTTGCCCGGGGGCAGACCGGCTGCGCTGGAGGCATCACTGGTGATAACGATTTTTTCCGGAGTTTTGCACCGGATCATGCACTTGATCACATCGGCGGGCAGGTGATGTCCGTCGGTGATGATCATGGCAGTGAGGTCATCATTTGCCAACCCGCTCCAAATGGGATTACGGTGCCGGTCGATCATATTGGGGATGCCGTTCCCGAGGTGGGTTAGTGCGGCTGCTCCGGCGGCGGCACCGGCGGCGATCTGATCGCGATCGGCAAGTTGATGACCGAGTGCAACCGTGATCCCCAGTGTTTTTGCGTGGCGGATGGTTTCCGGTGCGCCTTCCCGTTCTGCAGCCAGAGTGAGGAGCCTGATCTTTCCCTCCGCAATGGCATTGAGTTGATCCAATGCTTCGGGAGTGGGACTTTGTACCGCATCGGGATCATGTGCGCCCACGGCACCGGGGAGGGGACTGATGAACGGTCCCTCCAGATGGAAACCGGGGATCTCATAAGTCAATCCGGCTTTTTCGATTGCGCGGAGCATCAGAGGCAGATTTCTCCGGTAGAGATCAAGTCCGGATGTGACGATCGTCGGCAGGAACCGTGTGATCCCTGCCGCGAGAGCCTTTTCCGCGCATTTCAAAAATCCGTCTGCGGTCATTTCCGGATCGGAAAAATCCAGACCGTATGCGCCGTTCAGCTGCAGTTCAAAGCATTTCATCTTGTGCAGAACACTTTTGCGATTTCGGGCAGTTCGGCGGCGGAATCGGCATCACAGAATGTATGGCAATCGCTGTGCAGACGCACCACGGATGCGGGGTGCATGTTGCTCAATTCACCCTGGAATGTGATGCGCACGGCGTATGCTTTTCTGCCGTCCGGCACGGTATTGATGATCGTTTTGCTTTTCATGATCTGACGGACTGCCATGGAGACCGCCTGTTTCGGTACATCATCGAAAGTGGGGAACCAGCCTTCGCCCAACTGCTGTTTGCGGCAGACTTCATCCAGATCCACCACGATATAGGGTTCTTCCGTATCAAAATCAGCCGGGGGATCGTTGAATGCGATATGACCATTTTCGCCGATGCCGATGAATGCCACATCAATGGGATGTTTTTTCAGTGTTTCACCCAGTTCATCGCACATTTTCTGTGTGTCGGGAGCATCTCCTTCCACAAAATACGCCGCACCGATGGGGGAGGGCAGATTGGCAAGGAAGCGTTCCTTGATATATTTGCGGAAACTTGCGGGATGACTTTCCGGCAGCCCCACATATTCATCCAGATGGAACATCGTCACTTTGCTCCAATCGATCCCTTCTTCTTTTACGAGGGTCTGAAGCATATCAAACTGACTTGCTCCGGTAGCGATGATGATATTGGCTGATCCTTTTTCTGCGATCGCTGCGCGGATTTTTCCGGCACCCATTTTCCCGGCGGCGATACCGCAATCCAGTTTTGTTGCGTAAATGTTCAAACTGCTCATGTTGATTCCTTTATTTTATTTTTGGAGTTTCAATAAATGTAACATCTTCCGGCACATTGTCAAGTGCGATATGAAAAAAGTTTTCGGTATTTTCCTTTTTCAGTCTTCCATCGGAACTGCTGGTGCTTACAAATTTTTACGCTGCCGGTACATCCGTTCGGAAAAACCGCCATCTTCGAGAAAAGATCTGCTTTTTGCCGCGATCTGCCGTTTCAGAAAAAATACCGTTGTGTCAATCAGAAGGAGTGCCCCGTTGGCAACAAGTACGGATTTGTACGGATTTGTACGGATTTGTACGGAGGGGGAAAACGCGTTTTCCGACCAGTCGATAAATTTTTTGAAGTCTGCACCCCTGGCTATGCGGCGAGTGACGAATTCCTTATAAAGCGGAGAATCCTTCTGCCATTCGTTTTCGCTATGCTGACGCAGGAAATCCTGATAATCCAACCGCAATTCCTCCAGCGATGCGCGGGCTACATTATAAAGGTTCAATTCCAATTTTGCCGAAGTTGCGGCGACAACAGAACCTTCTGCAATATTTTGTACGCCGGAGCGCGCCGCTTGGACCATTTGATCTGTGGTTCTGGAATTTGCAGGAATATACAGTGCTGTAAAACGAACCGTGATATCGTAAATCAGCCGTGCCAACTGAAATGTTTTCAAACGGCGATATCCGCCGGATGGCAGCAACAGATCACCTTTTCTGCTTGTGGTCATTTTTGTCCTTCTCTATACACAGGTTTACTGCTCCGTACCCATCCGTACCCATCCGTACCCATCCGTACAAAAGCCCCTCACACCAGTGCGCAGGAGGCGAACTGCGCCGCACCGACAGGCAGGATCGCTTCGTCGAAGTCAAAATACTGGGTGTGGGCAATGGGGAAGTTTTCACCTTTCCGGATCCCGAAGGTCATGTAATACGCAGGGATGAGATCGGCATAATATCCGAAATCGTCCGACCCCATGCTGGGGAAGATCTGTTCCAGCGCAAAGCCGAATTCTTTTGCGTTGTCGCGGACCACTGAACCCAATTCCGGGTGATTGTAGGTGGGGGGCAGGTGATCTTCAAATTCCACCTCCACTTTGGCTCCGTAAAGTGCGCCGATGCTGTGGGAAATGGCTTCGATCCGTTCGCGTACATGACGGTCGATCTCCTTTTCGTGGAACGCGATCCTGCCGCTCAATGTGCCGGTGCCGGGGATCGTGGGGTTCATCAATGTCCCGCTGTTGATGGAGCAGGGCACCACCAGATAGGGACGCGTGCCACGGATGGTGGATTTGATCGCTTCCAGCCCCACAGCGATTTTGGAAAGAACATCCACCGGGTTGATACAGCTTTCCGGATAGACCTGATGTCCGCTTTTGCCCGTTACATGGATGATAAAGCCAGTACCGCCTGCCATTACAGTGCCGTCATAATAGCCGATATTTCCGAAATCGCTGGTGGCGTTGATGTGGAATCCCCACACCGATTCCAAGCCCTCCAATGCCTTTGCCGCGATGAATTCCGGCGCACCGTCCGGTGCAGTTTCCTCCGCAGGCTGAAAGAGGAAACGCACATTTTTCTGCGGACGGAATTTGGAAAGAAGCATTGCCGCACCAAGATTTATCACGATATGTCCATCGTGTCCGCACGCGTGCATCAATCCTTTGGTCAGAGATTGATAGCCGTGGGTATTGAGTTCTTCAATGGGGAGCGCGTCAATATCGCAGCGCAATCCGATGGTGCCGGATGCCGGATCTTTTCCCGGCAGTTCTGCCACCACTCCGGTCTTGCAGGGGATCTCTCTGATCACCATATCCGGGATCGTGGAAAGAACTTCTTTGATTTTTGCCGTGGTCCAGAATTCCTGAAAACCCAATTCCGGGTGTCGGTGAAATTCTCTGCGCAGTTCGCGCAGAGTTTCTTCCAATGCCTTTGCTTCTTTGAGAATATCTTGTGCAGGGTATTGCATGGTATCACCTGTATATTTTATTTGATGGGGATCGCGCTGTGTTTTTTGTAGTCGCCGGAGGAAAGAGCTTTGAGTTTTTCCACGGAACAAGCCCAGAAGTTCTTTTCAAAGTCGGCGGAAAATGCTGCCACATGGGGCGTGATGATGAGATTTTCCAGCGTGTAAAGTTCGCTGTCGGCAGCCGGCGGTTCCGGATCGGTCACATCCAATGCGGCACCGCCGATCACATTGTTTTTCAGCGCGTCGATCAATGCTGCTTCGTCGATGACCGGACCGCGGGAAGTGTTCACCAGCAGTGCGTTATCTTTCATCATTTTGAACTGTTCCGTGGAAAGACAATGGCGCGTTTCATCTGTCAGCGGACAATGTACGGAAACATAATCGGAGATTTTCAGCAGTTCATCCAGCGGAATGGATGCCGGAGAGAAGGGATCGTAGTGAACCACATTCATACGGAAGCCTGCCACCATTTTCTCCACACATTTTGCAATGCGTCCGTATCCGATCAGACCAAGCGTTCTGCCGGAAATATGCCATTTTGTTTTTTCTCCGCCGGATTCCCACACGCCGCTGCGGACTTCTTTATCAAACTGCGGGATCCTGCGGATCAGGGAAAAGAGCAGAGCCACAGCGTGTTCCGCCACCGATTCCGCAATGGAGTCCGGCGTATTGCAGACGGCAATGCCAAGCTCCTGTGCTTTTGCGCAGGGAATTGCGTCGATGCCGGATCCGGAGCGGAAAATGGCTTTGCAGTTGGGGAGTTTTTCCATAACATCTTCCGTGAGGCAGATATTGGGTCCGAACATCCAGAGGACATCGGCATCGGCGGCGAAAGCAAGCAGCTCATCCGGTGTCATACATTTTTTGCAGTTGATTTCGATTCCCGCCGCGCGGATGGCTGCAAGTGTTTCTGCGGGAATGCCGTCTTCTCCGGCTGTGAACATGGCTGTTTTCATTATGCGTTTGCCTCCTTGAGAATTCTGACAGATTCCGCCATCATGCTGCCGCAATCGCTGGTGAGGGCGATCCAGTTGATCCCTCGCGCTTTCCATTTGGAGAAGGGACCGGATGCCGTGCCGATCAGCACATTTGCCGCTTTCGCTTTTGCAATGATCTCCTCCACCACTTTGTCCACTTCCGGGGAGCCGAGATCATCGATCAGCCCCATGGAGCAGGCAAGGTCGCAGGGACCGATACAGATGGAATCGATCCCCGGCACTTTCAGGATCTCATCCAGATTTTTGACCGCGTCAATATGTTCGATCTGAATGATCACCATGGGTTCGGAAACACCGGGATCTTTCAGATATTCATTGAAGGGCGTTGTGCCGTAGCGTACTCCGCGCCGCACCCCGCAGCCGCGGATCCCCCGGGTGGGATATTTACAGGCGGCAACCGCTTTTTCCGCTTCCTGTGCCGTACAGACCATGGGAATAATGACTCCGGCGGGCGCAAGATCCAGCACCGGCTTCAGGATCACCGGATCATTCCATGCCACACGCACCAGCGGCGCGCAATCTGTGCCACGGACAGCCATGACATGCCCCATGAGGGATTCGATCGTGTGGGGTGCGTGTTCTCCGTCGATCCAGGTAAAATCAAATCCCGCATCGCCTGCAAGTTCGCTCACTGCGGGATCGTTGAGAGTGATCACGGTGCCGATACAGAGTTTTCTTTCTGCCATCTTTGCACGGAATTTTTTCTGATTGTTGATATCCATGGTCCGGACTCCTGTAGTTATCGTTGATAATGATGTATTATTATAAGATAGCGCAAAATCACGGATTGTCAATGCTGTAAAGGATGATTTTTTCCCGCTTTTTATAAAACTTCCCGTCCTCAATAAAGGCAAAATCCCGGAAAGAGTGAAAACGGTGCTGCAAAAAAACGCTTTCCCGGTAAAAAGGCGCGGGGCGTTCCGGCGTTCCTGCGCAGGGAAAAAGCAAAAACTTTTTCCCCGCAGGAACTTGCGTACAGCGCAGGAAGCGCAAATTCGCTTCCTGCGCTGTACGCGTCCCCCTTATGCCGCGATGCGGCATAAGGGGGTGCCGGAACGCCCCGCATCGGGGAAACAGAAAAAAAATATACTGAATTTTGTAAGATTGTTTACTGTGTGAGAAATAAATTTTTACGAAAAAAGTTTATTTTTTTTGCAATGTTTCTATTGTTTTTCAGCAGGATTATGCTATATTAAACTGTATGGAAAATGTTTCTTGTGTATGGAAAATTGTCAAAACAAAAGTAAAAATAAAATCCATCGGGAGGAATGAAAAATGTTGGTAACACCTATGGTCAAAGAAATTTTGAGGACGGCTTCCAATTATTACGGAAATCCGGCATCGCTGGCAAAAATGATCGGTGTGGCACACAGCACTGTCTTTTTCTGGTTGAACGGAAAAACAGAAAGCATCAGCGGTTCTGTCTGGAACAAAAAGGTTTGTCCCGTCCTGATTCCCTTTATGACGCCGGAACAACGCCGTCAGCTCGGTGTGCAGTGTCACCCCACGACAAACGAAATACAGTCACCTCAACTTCTGCGGGAAACACCGCCTGTGCCGGAAGTTCAGTATATCGCGCAGGATGGTCGTAAAAAACCGCAGAATCCGCGTCCTGCACCTGTGTTTACAAAACCCTATGCGCTGCTGCCTTTCAATGCACTGGCGCGGCTGGATATTTCGCTGCTGCCTTTGAGTACATTCATCTGCCGTGAACGGATCGGTGAAACATATTTTTCACTGGAACGCCGCCGTGGATTTTTCGGCGTCCGGATCGATAACAACGATTCTTGCGGGTTTGAACCGCGCACGGAATTGCTGCTTGCTTCCTGTGACCGGCCCCGGACGGGGGATCTTGTGGTCGCCCGGTTCCGCGATGACGGAGCTGTGATGGTGGGGACCTACCGTCAGGAAAATGAATGGATCTCCGTGACATCCCTGTTGAATCCGGACGATGTCCGCAAATGGGACTGGGAAAAAAATCTCGGCTACATGCTCTGGTGTTATCCTGTATTTGAAGCGAAGCGCAGTTTCCGCTCGTTGACCGAAGAACTTTATGAAGATGCTTTCGATTCAGAAGGATATTGATCATGTACGGAGAGATTCATGCTGCGTTGGATGAGTCCGGTGCGGGAATGGCTTTTGCCGCAGTTTCCGCATCCGGAGATGTGATCTTTGATGAATACATCCCCATGAACCGGAACGCTGCAAGCAGTATGCCCGGAGCAATGATGAAGATCCTTGCGGATCACGGGCTGACTTTTCAGGATGTGAAAATATGGAGTGTGGGCGCGGGACCCGGCTCTTTTACCGGATTGCGGCTGGCATCATCTTTTGTCATGGGGCTGACTTTCGGGAAAGAGATCCGGAACCGTGCCGTATCCACAGCTTCCATGATCGCTGAAAATGCGGCTGCCGGTACGGAAAAAGTGCTGGTTCTTTTTGATGGACGCAAGAAAGAGATCCTGGCATACGGGTTGGATCTGGAAAACGGTTCCTATGTGGAAAATGGATTCCATGCCGTGATCCGCAACGGGGACGATTTGGAAAAAGCAATGGCGGAAGGCTCATTCGGAGCGGCTGCTGCTTTTGAAGCAGATCACAATGCGGTGCGTGCGGTGGTGGGGGAGGCGAAAGCGGATGAATCGGTCATCCGGGTGGAAAAACTTTCTGCGCTGGCTCTGATCCGTTTCCGGGAAAACGATTTTTCCCGTCCGCTGACCGATCTTTTGTATCAGCGTCCGCCGGTCTTTGTGGAACCCGTGGCGATCCGTACGCTCTGATTGCCGGGAAGGGGAAAAAGAGATCATGAAACGGATCAAGGTACTGATCGTATTGAGTTTGCTTCTGAGTGCTTTTTTCTGCACGGCGCAGAAAAAGGCAGCGTCATTCAAATTGATGGAATACGGAACAAAAACACCAGTGGCGTATGGCGGGGAAAGATCGGATTCGCCGGTGTATGTCCCGTGTGCATACCGGGCAAAGAAAAATGAGTTCCGCGGTGTGTGGGTTTCCACCATTGAGAATATCGACATCGGCAAATATACTTCGGCGGCGGCGTTCCGGAGCGCGTATAACACGATCGTTTCCAATCTGAAAAATGCAGGTTTCAATGCGATCATCTTTCAGGTGCGCCCGATGAACGATGCTTTTTATCCTTCCCGTTTGAACCCGTGGTCACGCTGGATGACGGGTTCGGAGGGGGCGGCATTTGCGGATGAACCCGCCTTCGATCCCTTGCATTATATGGTGAATACGGCACATCGTGCGGGGTTGGAGTTTCATGCGTGGCTGAATCCGTACCGGGTGATCAGCAGAACGCCCCTGTCGAAAGAAAAATATCTGAAAACGCTGGATCCGAAAAATTTTGCAAGAAAAAATCCGCACCTTGTCCTTGCCATTCCCTATGACGGCGGCAGGATGCTGATTCTGAATCCCGGTGAACCGCAGGTGATCCGTTTTCTGCTTCAGACGGTGCAGGAGATCGTGAAGAAATATAATGTGGATGCCATTCATTTTGACGATTATTTTTATCCTTATGCCGATGTGGGGTCTGCCGATGCCGCCACTTTCAAAAAATATGCGGCAAAGGGTGAAACGCTGGAAAATTGGCGTCGCCGCAATGTGGATACATTCATTTATTCCCTTTCTGTGATGCTCCGCAAACACAATCAGACGGCAAAGAAAAATGTGAAACTGGGGATCTCTCCCTTCGGGATCTGGGCAAATCAATCTCTGACTCCGGCTGAACTTGCCAAAAAAGCAAAAGCGGAAACAAAGGCAAAACCGGAAAAAGATGATACCAAAAAAACGCAATCCCGTGCGGAAGGTTCCCTTACCGGCGGCGCACAATCCTATTTCAAACAATTTGCGGACACCCGCCGTTGGGTGCGGTCCGGCTGGATCGATTATATCGTGCCGCAGCTGTACTGGGGATTTTCTCACCGGACTGCACCTTATGCCGCTCTTGCCGACTGGTGGGCGGGCTGTGTCCGGGGGACAAAATGCCGTCTTTATACGGGACACGCGGTTTACCGCCTCGGTTCAAAATCAGCAGATTGGAAACACCCCATGGAACTGACCTGTCAGTTGCTTTACAACTCTGTAAGACCGGATATCCACGGAGTGGTGTTTTTTTCCTATGTGCGTATTTTTCATCCGCAGAACCGGGTGAAGAAAAACGAAGTTCAACGGATCATCCGGACTTTATGGAGAAAGAAATATCCGGCGGAAGCCAAAAAATAAATTCAAGGAGAACATTATGAAATTCAACAGTTTGGAAAAATTCAATGCAAAGATCGCATCCGGTGAGACCGCCTACGGTGTGGTGGTCAATATGTCCAACGCGCTTGTGGCGGAAATGGCTGCACACTGCGGCTTCGATTTTATCTGGTTCGATATGGAACACTCTCCAATGACCATTACGGATGCCCTGCATCACATGATGGCTGTCCGTTGTACCGGCTGCGCACCCTTCATCCGGGTGCCGTGGAATGTGAATTATCTGCTCAAACCGGTGTTGGATCTTGCGCCTGCCGGGGTGATCGTTCCCATGGTGAACGATGCAAAAAGTGCAGAAGCGGCTGTCCGCGCCTGCCGTTATCCGGTGTATGGCGGGGAACGGGGATTTGCCACGATCCGCAACAATGAATTCGGAAATTTCAATATTGATGAATATGTTGCCGCCTGCGAAAAAGAACCGCTGGTGATCCTTCAGATCGAACACAAGGACGCAGTGAATAATATCGATGAGATCCTGAAAGTGGAAGGGATCGATTCCATCTGCATCGGTCCTTTTGACCTTTCCAGCTCCTACGGGAAAGCCGGGAAATTTGATGATCCGGAGATCATCGATGCCATTGATACTGTCCGCGAGAAAACTCTTGCGGCGGGGATCACTCTCGGCGGATTCTGCGCAACACCCTTCTGGGATAATCGTTTTATGAACTGGAAAGCGGTCGGTACCGATACCGATCTGCTCGCGGAAATGTTCCGCTCCCGCCTTGCGGAAAAGAAAAGTTTCGGCAGAGGCAAGTAAAAAATACCGCTGATACGCCCCTGATCTATGGGGATAGAAAAAACGGATAAGCAGATCAAAAAAGATCTCTTATCCGTATTTTTTGTCCCAGTCCGTTGTGTTTTGATTATGTGGATGGGGTCAGAAATCAAAAGCGCACATAAAACGAAAATCACATGATTTCAGTTAACGGTGCATACAGATTGTACGCAAGTTATATCCCTCGCCATCAGTATACACAAAATATGGTATGATGGAGGAAATGATATGGATTGCAGCAAGAACATATACCAGAAATGGATACGGACACAGAATGATAACAGCAGCAAGAATACACAAGTGCGTTATAAAGATGCCTTTTCTTTTTACATAAAGATACTGCAATCCTGTAACACCCAAAAAAAGCGCGATCAACTCAAAAATAATCTGATATCGATCCGAATAAAAAGAATCTTCATTCAAGATATTGCTGTTTGCAATCACAGGTTTATCAAAAGAGATGTGTTTGGAGTTCTGGTTCATTTTTTGTTCTTATCCTCATTATAGATTTTATAGTACCCCTGTAAATCCTGCGGATCAAGAAAAATGCCATAGCGTTTCTTCAGTATGGGATAAAATTGATCCTGTTCCAGTTGTCTTAAAACCTCCCAACAAACTTTTCTGTGACACGGAACAGACATGAACTCCGCGAAAGAATTCTGATCGATTCCTTTCTTGTTTTTTCGCAACAATGCAAGAAAAATACGTTTCCGCAGAGGATAATCAGCATAAATGTGTACAATCGCAAGCAAAAACGCAAACAAAACCATGCTGTAAACAGTGCAATGTATCCAGGTTTTATGCAGAATTGAAACGAAAAAAAATAATATCAATAAAAAAATCAGCAGAAGGCTCAACAATATTGCATAGAAATTCAGGTTAAACAGACAGCGCAGCCGTATGAAAAAATCTCTCCCCGCAGAGAGAGATTTTTTATTCGTCACATCACGATCTGATCGCTTCGTACATCGTGTTTGCATAAGATGCCGCCATCTTTTCTGTTGCACCTTTCAGCTGAATAGTAATAACTTCTCCGGAAATAGAGGTGAGTTCCAGACAAAACATCGGGCAAAAACATCCCAGACAGGTTCCTTTTCTGGTATATCCCACCGCGCTGATCCCTTGCGGAAGATATGATTTTGTGATGGCTTCCAAAGGAAAACACCAGAGTGCAACTCTTTTCCGGATAAAGATAATTCTTCTGTCAGTAAGAACCAAGTAACCAGCTTTTCTGAATCCAAAAATAAAACAAAGAATTTTGTCGATAAATGCAAAAAAACGCACAATCGGATTTGATGAGGCTGCCCACATTTCGCCGGCAATTTCGGCAATAAGATTTTCGCCTTCAAGGGGGGTGATATTACATTTCATTGTAATTTTCCTTTTCTGTTTTTTGTTGAGATAATGGTGGTGTATTTCCCGCTCGTATTTCTTTCTGATGTAAGATGTTTGCAAGTTTTTCGACGATACGGAAAAAACAGATTTTGAAACTTGTTTCTGATTTTCTTTTCTGCAGCGCACATCTCCTTGTATTATTCTTTCGTTTTAAGTCGGGATCCTTTTTCCCTGCAAAAAAAAAGGCGCGTCCCGTCGTCATATCCCGTCGAAGGTACTTGCAAAACCCGAAAGAACTTATGACAAACAAGCCACGCCAAAGTGTTATAAAACACAATGGGAGGTAGGTTTCGTCGCAGTTCTTTCAAAAAAGTTTGCAAGTTTTTCGTACGGAGATACGACATTATTTATGCTGTAAAAAAACAATAATTTCTTATTTTTCTAAAAATCAAAAATTCCTTTCGTTAGAGGTATATCGGTAATATAGGTACACCTCATTGAAAAATCAAGATGTGATATTTATTTTTTTTTGTTTTTTTTCGTCGGAATGTGTCCGGATCATTTCGGGGGGTGTTTCTTTGCAATGTCCGGAATCCCGTATTTCCGGAATTTTTTCAGCGACCAGATATAGCAGCTCACCAGCATCACCATCGCACCGAACCATGCCAGCGGATTGCTGGAGACCGCCCCTTCGTAACCGAACCAGAGAGCCAGGAGCGGCGCAAAAATCGAACGGATGACCATTTCCGTCAGCCCGGACATAAAAGAAATATTGGCATAACCGAATCCCTGAAGCACACTCCGGAATACGATCAGTACCGCAAGAATGGGATAAAGAGGCGCGCAAACGCGGACATTCCGCACGCCGTAATCAATGACAGCCGGAGCGGTATCGGCATCGATGAACAGCGCGATCAGCTGGGGGGCAAAGATCGTCATGATCATACCGGTAACTCCGCTGAAAATAACGGCAGCGGTCGTGATGACGCGGACGCCCTGCCGGATCCGTCTCAAATTTTTGGCACCGTAGTTCTGTGCGGTATAAGTCATGGACGCCACCCCCACGGAAAAGAGTGCGCTGATGGTAATCGTGGCAAGGGGTGCCGCCGCAGATGCACCAGCCACCGCATTTGTGCCGAACTGATTGACCACCGCCTGAAGAACGCAGATCCCCAGAGAGGTGACCGTACACTGGAAGCCCATCGGCATGGAGATCTTCAGATGATCCCAATAAAAATCTTTTTTGATGACCCAGTCAAGGCGTTTCAGCCGCAGAAGTTTATAGCGTTTCAGCGCATAAAGCGAACACAGGATCGTAGTCACAAACTGGGAGAAGATCGTGGCTTCCGCCACACCGCTGACGCCGCGTCCCAACACATAGACCGCAAAGATGTTCAGTCCGATATTCAACAGGTTGAAAAAAATCAGAAAATACAGCGGCGTCCGGCTGTCACCCAACGCCCGCAAAAGCATCTGGATAAACAGGAACGCACTGGAGATAAATGTGCCGCCGAACAGTACCAGCAGATACGCTTTTGCATACTGGAAGGAATCTTCCGGGGTTTTCAGCCAGCGCAGGAAATAATCCAGAAAACATACTGTAATCACCGTAATGACGATCGCTGTCACTGCCGTGATCATGGCGGAAGTGGCAATGGACCGGCGCACTTTCCGGTAATTTTTTGCTCCGAAATATTGGGAGGTACGCGCCAGCAGACCGCCGATCAAGCCGGAAACAAATCCGAAGACCAGAAAGAGCAGCGTGCCGGAAGATCCGCCGATCGCCGCCAGTGCTTCTTTTCCGAGGAGGCGTCCCACTACCCAGGTGTCGGAGATCACATAAAGTTGATGAAAAATATTCCCGATCAGCAGGGGAATGGTGAAAAAGAACAGTAATTTTGCGGGAGACCCGCTGGTCATATCCTTCATAAGATCGTCAGGACCGTTTCAGAATTGTTGCGTGGTGTCAACAGCCTTTTGCCGAATCACTTATCCGGTTTCTGTCAACGGGCATATAATGTACCATAAAAGTCTTTTTTTTCAAGTTTATAACGCGTTTTTTTGCGTTTTTTTATTGCGGAGGGTGATCGCCACTTTGATCACATTGTTACGCCGGTTTTCAAAAAGAGCGTAGGCTTCTGCGATCCGGTCCAGCGGATAACGGTGCGTCAGCAATGGTGTGGTGTCGATCTTTCCCGCCCGGATCAGCGCAAGGATCTCATCGCAGTCACAGCCGTCCACACCGCCGGTTTTGAAAGTGAGATTCTTTCCGTACATATCCGGCAGCGGCAGACTCTGCGCTTCATCATACAATGCCACGACCGTGACGATCCCGTTCGGACGCGCGCATTTCCATGCCAGGGGGAAGGTATCTTTTCCCCCGGCGGCTTCAATCACCCGGTCGGCTCCGGCACGGGGCGTATTTTTCCGGACATATTCTTCACATTCTTCCGGAGTGATTACCGCGACAGCCGGATAATGTTTCCGCACAAACTCCCGCCGGACAGGATCTTTTTCGCAGACGATGATCTTTTCCGGCTCTTTCAACATCACACAAAGCAGCGTGCAGATCCCCGTGGGACCCGCACCGATGAGCAGCACATGATCTTCTGCCGAGATCTCCGAGATCCGTGCCGCCCAAAATCCCGTGGCAAGAATATCCCCGGTAAAAAGAGCCTGTTCGTCACTTACTCCCTCCGGGATCCGGTTCAAGCCCTGATCGGCAAACGGTACCCGTACAAATTCCGCCTGACCGCCGTCGATCCGGCATCCCAGCGCCCAGCCGCCATTGGCATCGGTGCAGTTGTTCACAAAGCCGTGCTGACAGAAATAGCAACTGCCGCAGAAAGTTTCCACATTCACCGTTACACGGTCCCCCACACGGACTTTTTTCACATCTTCCCCGATGGCGGTGACGATCCCCACCATTTCGTGTCCGACAGTGATCCCCGTTTTTGCCCGGGGAACGGAACCGTGTTTGATATGCAGATCCGAGGTGCAGATACTTGCCAGTGTTACGCGGACAATGGCATCTTTCCCGGTCAGCAGTTCCGGTTCCGGTTTATCAATAAGACCAAATTTTCCGTGGGCAAGATAAGTACAGGCAAGCATGATGGCTCGATCTCCGGTTGTTATATGTTTTTCCTCATAATATAGCACCGTTTTTTTCTTTTTTCAACTGCAGATCTGCCTTGAAAAATCCCCGGCGGCAGTGTACCTTATATGAAGATAATACAAATAAAGAAAGAAGATCCCCTTATGAAACTTTGTGCCATTCAGATCCCCTTTGCTCATACCGCAGATCAGGCGGATGCCTCCATCCGGATCCTGTTGCAGGAACTCCGGAAATGCGATGAAAGCTGCGATATCATCCTGACGCCGGAATATTCCAATGCCCCCGCTTCTTTTGCGGTGGGCGAATGTATCCCCTATACGGGAAAATATACGCCTGAACTGATTGCAACTGCCCGTGAAACGGCGATCCGCTGTAATGCCATCGTGGCAGTGAATTATATATGCGAAGCGGAAAAAGGTCTGTTCCGGAACACCACAGAAGTTTTTGACCGCAAGGGAAATTCTGCAGGCAGATTTTATAAGCAGCATCTTCCCCGTGCAGAGAAAAATGTGAATCTGCTGGATGAAACTTATACCCGCTCTTTCCGCCGTCCCGACATCGTGGAAGTGGACGGGATCCGTTTCGGTTTTCTCATCTGCTATGATACTTATTACAGTGAATATGTGGCGCATCTTGCTTATTGCAAGCCGGATGTGGTGCTGGTTTCCTCTTTCCAGCGTGCGGAGCGGCATGATATTCTGCGTATGCTCAATACTCATCTGGCATTTTATTGCAACTCTCATGTGCTGCGCGCCTCTGTCTCCATGGGTGAAAATGCCGGAGTGGGCGGCTGTTCCATGGTGGTCACGCCGGAAGGAACTGTGGTGGACGATTTCGGCGACCGCGTAGGCACATTCTCCTGCGAAGTGGAGGATGTGCATCACAAATATATGCGTTCCAACAGTTTCGGAGGTGCAATGATCCCAAACGATACATTTATTTCGCAGGGGCGTACTCCGTGGGCATACCGCACTTGCGGCAGTCCGGTGCGGGAGGTGGAATCCATGATGCCTTATCCGCGCGTTTGTGCGCATCGCGGATTCAATACCGTTGCTCCGGAAAATACGCTCCCCGCATTCGGTGCCGCGATCGCGCTCGGTGCGGAGGAGATCGAACTGGATGTGCGTTTTTCCGCAGACGGCGTCCCGGTAGTCTGTCACGATGATCGCCTTGACCGGATATCCAATGGCTCCGGACTGGTGGGTGAAAAAACTTTTGCGGAGTTGAAAGCACTGGATTTCGGCTGTCATGCAGGTGAACATTTCAAGGGCTTGCAGATCCCATCATTTGAAGAAGTGCTGTCCAGATTTTCCCGTCAGACCACCATCAATCTGCACATCAAATCCGTGGAGAGTGATGAGGGCAGCGTGCCTTATCCGGCTGACCGGCTGAAAATGATCGCAGACCTGCTGGAAAAATACGATTTTCTGGAAAATGTTTATATCATGGCAGCCCCGGATGTGATGGAAACCGCATTGCAGGTCGCGCCGCACATTCCCCGCTGTATGGGCGCGTTTCCCGATCCGTGGGGGATCGTGGACCGTGCGATCAAATACCGTTGCAGCAAAGTCCAGCTCTTTACGCCGTATTACGATCAGGCATTGATCGATAAAGCGCACGCAAATCATATCCGCTGCAACTTTTTCTATTGCGATGATCCCGTCAAAGCAAAGGAACTCCTTGCCATGGGTGTGGATACCATCCTCACCAACGATTATCTCAATATCGCCAATGCCGTGAAAGAATATCAGGCAGAAAAGAACAACTGAAAAATCAGAGCCGCACAAATTCTGTATGAAGCAGAGCGCGGAGCAACGCGCCGCCTGCGGCTTTCATCATGGAACTGTCATATTCCGGATAACAGTTGGCGTAGGGGATCTCCAGCGTTGTCCCGTACAGCACATGTTCATCATCTCCGAAATAATAGGAGAAGGGCAATCCGTGGATGCCGTCCCGTTTCATGGGTGTTTTCCCACCGAAGATCAGGGGCGTGCGGCATTCTGCGGGGAATTCCTTATTGATCTCCCCGATGAATGTTTTTGTGTTGGCGGCATTGGAAGGACTCTGATACCCGGCAAAATAGAAATGTTCGTGAGCATCTTTGATCGCGGCACCGGGGTACAGACAATCGTCGCTGCGGACAGCGGGATCGTGAAGATCCAGCGCGATATGAAATTTCTGTTCAGCGTGGAGAGCCTGCACGGCTGCCGTTTCTGCGTAAATGGGGTGATCCAGCGCATAGTCCCGGTTGTGATCGTGAGGCGTGCGGCCTTTGCCCTGATCGCCCTGTTCCACTCCGTCAAGATCCATGAAAGGAATGGCAAAAAGGGTATATTCCTTTTGAAAATCCATGTTTTCAAGTGCTTCTGCCACAAAACCTTCCCACACGAAAGAAGCCGCAGCTTCGCAGGCGTGATGCCGTGCGGTGAGGAGCATTTTCTTTTTTCCTGTTCCCGTCACGATCATAGGGCAGGGGCGTCCGCCGTTGGATGTGGTGAGAACAGAGATTTGCGCCCGGTGGCGGATGGAATCGGCAAATTTCTGAAAATCTGAAAGCTGATAGGGGAATCCCTGCGCCACGCGGAAAGTTTCACCGGCATGATCGAAAGTCAGCACAAAGCCATCGGAAAGATTTGCAGGATCTTCATTGAGGAAAAAACAATCTTCCGTGCCGAGCCATTGCCAGCTTTTTCCGCCGTCGCGGCTGATGCAGGGACCCTGTGCGGAAAGGAACTCTTTTCCTTTGGGGAAGGTGAAAGTGATGGAGCCGGGAGTCAGAGCCTCCACCTCAAAATTCCAGTAAAACCAGTGGGTCGGCGTGTCCCGCAGATCGGATTCGATTTTTGCTTCGCCTGCCTCCAGACTTGTCACTTTCACATTGCCGCCGGGATAATCGCAGCGGATTTTTACGGATGCGCGTTCCTGAACACATTTCATTATGATTTTTCCTCATTTCTCGTGGGATATTTTTTCTAACATAGCACCGTTGCCGTGATTTTCAAGGACGGACGGAAAAAATCCGGCGGCAATATCTGTTATTTGCAGAATTGAGCTTGAAAAAATACGGTTCGCGTGTATATTATAAAGAAAAATATTTTTGAAGATCACAACCAAATCTATGAATGGAAGGAAAATCATGAGCGAAGAACAGCTTCAGGATGCTGCAAATGCACAGCAGGAACAACAGAAGTCGGAAGACATTTTTACCCAGCGTCTGGGGAAAATGCAGGAATTGATCGATGCCGGGATCGCCCCCTACGGCGTGAAGGTGGAAGGTATCATGCCCACGGCGGATGTTGTGAAAAAATATATTCCCGATGTGGAAAATACGGAAGAATTTGTGGTGGCGGGTCGTCTGATGGGGATCCGCGTGATGGGAAAAGTCTCCTTTGCACACCTCAAAGATGATTCCGGTAAACTGCAGCTGTATGTGCAGCGCGATCTGCTGGGAGATGAAGAATACAAACGCTTCAAACGGTTGGATATCGGCGACATCATCGCGGCGAAGGGGCATCTCTTCACCACGAAGACCGGCGAGATCACGCTGAAACTTTCTTCTTACACCATGCTTTCCAAGAGCCTGCGTCCGCTGCCGGAAAAATTCCACGGTCTTACCGATATGGAACAGCGGTACCGTCAGCGTTATCTGGATCTGATCACCAACGATGAAAGCAAAGAACTGCTCCGCAAGCGTATCACCATTATCCGCGAGATCCGCAACTATCTGGAAGGCAAAGGCTTCCTTGAAGTGGAAACTCCCATGCTCCAGTACATCCCCGGCGGTGCGGCTGCCACTCCCTTCAAGACACATTACAATGCGCTGAATTGCGATATGTATATGCGTATCGCTCCGGAATTGTTCCTGAAACGCCTCCTCGTGGGCGGTTTTGAAAAAGTTTTTGAACTCAACCGCAACTTCCGTAACGAAGGGATCTCCCGCCGTCACAATCCGGAATTCACCATGCTGGAACTTTATCAGGCATACGGCGATTGTCAGACTATGCAGGAACTGGTGGAAGATATGGTCACCACCGTCGCGGAAAAAGTCTTCGGTACGCTGAAGATCCAGCTGCCCAACGACAAAGTGATCGACCTGACCCGGCCCTGGCGGCGCGCTCCCTACAAAGAACTCATCTGCGAAAAAATGGGTGCGGATTGGTTTGAACTTTCCCAGCATGATAAATATGTGAAAGCCAAAGCGTTGGGCGCACAGGTCATGCCCGATTTCACCGATCTGGAAATTACGCACGAAATCTATGAAAAGTTCATCGAGCAGACTTTGATCCAGCCTACATTCGTGACCAGACTCCCTGCGGAACTGGTGCCGCTGGCAAAGAAATGCCCCGATGATCCCACGCTGGTGGATGTGTATGAACTGGAAATCAACGGTCAGGAAATCAGCCCCGGTTATTCCGAACTCAACGACCCTGTGGAACAGCGCAAGCGTTTCATGGAACAGGTCACTCTTACCGGAAAAGATCCTGCACAGGCAGTGGACGACGATTTCTTGAGCGCGCTGGAATACGGTATGCCTCCGGCTGGCGGTCTGGGGATCGGGATCGACCGTCTGGTGATGCTGCTCACCGGTACGGAATCCATCCGCGATGTGGTTTTGTTCCCGCAGTTGAGACCCCGCGTCGCCGGCAATAACTGACGCGCGTTGTCTCGCGGGCCATTCCGGACCTTTGCTTGCGGATCTTTCCGGTCATGGAGCAGAACTCCACTCCCGTCAAGCTTCCGCACAAAAATCCGGACTGC
>JAZNXT010000057.1:0-68964 GCA_045594005.1 Victivallales bacterium | reverse complement strand
CAAAAAAAGGCTTTAAGCGAGCGATAGTGAAGCTGAGCCGCCCGAGAGAAGTGCGCTTTACGCACCCGCCCGAGAGAAGTGCGCTTTGCGCACCCGCACAAAAAACAACTTTAAAGAGTCAAATGCTCCTTTGCGATGACGATCGCAGAGGAGCGTTTGCGAATAAAAGTTTTTTGAAAAGGGGTGCGGGGAAAGACTTTTTTTCAAAAAAGTTTTTCCCCGCAAATCCTGTTATCAGAAAAAAACGTTACATCATCTCAACGCATTGATCTGATCTTTGAGTTCTTTTGCGGCTTTTCCGGCGGCTTCGGCGAAATCTTCGCCGTTGGAGGCGTAGATGATCCCGCGGGAGGAGTTGATCGCCAGACCTGTTTTATTGGCAGTGAGACCATTTTTCAGGACTCCGGCAAGGTCGCCGCCCTGTGCGCCGATCCCCGGCACCAGGAGGGGGGTATCGCCGACGATCTTACGGATCTCGCCCAATTCTTCCGGATAAGTCGCACCCGCCACGAGCATGGTATTCTTATTATAATTCCATGTGGTGGCGATGAGTCTGGCGATATGCTGATACAGCATTTCACCGGATTCCAGACGCAATTCCTGCACTTCTTTTGCGCCGCCGTTGGATGTTCTGCACAGGACGATCACGCCTTTATCTTCCCGGTCGAGGAAGGGTTTGAGGGCATCCATACCCATATACGGGTTCACAGTGACGGCATCGGCATTATAGCGTTCAAATGCTTCTTTCGCGTACATGGCGGTGGTGTTTCCGATATCGGCGCGTTTGGCATCCAGGATCACGGGAATGCCGGGTGCAACTTCATGGATATAATCAATGGTCATACCCAGTTCTTCGTCGGCATTCATTCCGGCATACATTGCCGCCTGGGGTTTGTAGCAGCAGACGGCATCTTTCGTGGCGTCGATGATGGCTTTATTGAATTCAAAGATGGGATTTTTCTTTTCCACCACACAGGCAGGCATTTTTTTCAGGTCGGGATCCAGTCCCACGCAGACCAGTGAATTGTTTACTGTCCACGCGTTTTTCAGCATTTCCATGAAAGTCATGATTCTTTTCCTTTCGTTGATATATTCTTATTGATGTGATTCGTACAGAAATTCCCGCCAGAGTGCAGGATCGCGCTGCAATAATTTAGTGAGTTTGCTGCGGCTTGTCCCCAGATCCGGTGCGGCATTTTTCAAATCCCAATCGTGTCCGGCAAGATGATCGAACAATTGTGCGATCCATGCGGGATACCGGTGATTTTCCACAGAAGGTGCGGGCAGCAGACGGAACGGCATGATATCGCAGCGGACTTTACAGGCGATCCGGAACCGGAGTTTTTTCAGGGCGATATGTGCGTTGACGCTTTGACTGCGGGATTCCATGGAGCTTGCAGTGATCCCGGTTTCCGCATGAAAAAGAGAGACTGCCGATGAGGTCTTATTGATCTTCTGTCCCCCGTTTCCGGTGCCTTTTGTAAAGGTTGCCACGCACATTTCGCGCAATTCGGCATCTTCCATCGCGAGCAAACTCTGGCGTTCTGCAAAGTTCATAGTCACCAGTTCCCCCGTTTTTTCAAAGTCTGATTGAACACGGTCTTTTCTCTTTCATTGACCAATCGCAGATTCCAGCTGTCTTTCAGCTGTTTGGAAAATAATTTGAATACCGGTGCTTCATCCGTTTGGAGTTTGCTTCTGCGGACTGCATTACTGGCGATCAATCTGCGTTCGACTTCATAAGCAGAATGATCATTCACTGTCAGGAGAGTCACTACCGGTCTGCCGTGATCGGAAACGGTGGAAAGAAAAAACAGCAGACTGTCCGTCATCACATTGATTGCCTGAATCTGTGCGTAATCGCCCGGCTGCGGCGGAGCAGGGGGCGTGATGGGTTCTGTGGGGACAGGTTGATCGCCGTACCGCCAGTCGTGATACCAATCCCGGATACAGCAGGAAGACGTCAGTGCCGCCAGAGTCAGAGCAGCTGTCAGACAGAATATTCCGGATGTATTTTTCACAGTATTTCCTTTCCGTTCGATGTATATTATAAGATACTCCGTGAAACGGCTTTTTGCAAGTGCGGACCGGATTTTTTTATTTCAGACGGCAGGTGAGAAAACGCGGCGCGCCGTACTGATCGGGCAGATACGCGATCTCTGTGTAATGACCGCAGTTTTCCGCAAAGGTACAGAGGGCATCGCCCTGTTCTTCTCCCGCCTCAAAAAAGAGATAAGCACCCTGTTTCAGATAACGGGGGGCATCCTGTAATGCCCGTTCGATGAGTGCCATGCCGTCGTGATCGGCAAAAAGAGCCATACCCGGTTCGTAGTCACGGACATTGCGCGGCAGATCTTTTTCTGCGGAATACGGGATATACGGCAGATTTGCCGCCAGCAGATCGAACTGTTTTTTTTCTTCAAATGGGCTGAAAAGATCGCCCTGAAACAACTGAACATTGGCAAGATGACTGCGCTGAAGATTTTTCTGCGCCACCGCCAGTGCTTCCTGCGAAAGTTCCGAAGCGGAAACAAAAGAATCTTTCCGCTCCAATGCAATGGATAAAGCAATGGCTCCGCTGCCGGTACCCAATTCCACCGCATGACCGCCGGACGGTAATTTTTTCAGCACAAGATCCACCAGATATTCCGTTTCCGGACGAGGGATCAGGCATCCGGGCGATACCGCCAGATTGAGTTCCCGGAATTGCGTCCAGCCGCAGATATACTGAAACGGCTCATGTGCCAGCCGCCGTGCAAGATATTCTTCCCCTTTGGCAAGTTCCCCTGCCGTAAGGATCCTTTCTCTGCTGAACAGCAGCAGATTGTGGCGGATCCCGGTGACTTCTTCCAGCATATATGCCGCCTCGATGTCGGGGCAATCAAACCCCGCCTCTGTGAAACGGTCTGTTGCATTTTTCAGGAGTTCATACAGGAGCATGGTATATTTTTTCCTTTTCCGGATAAGAAAAAGGCGGATCCGCCGCAATGGAGCGATCCGCCGTAATCGTCATGACCGGAAACGATCAATCAAAATCTGCGTGATATTTGACGGTGGGGTCTGCTTTATCGCCCATGCCATAGACCACGTTGGTGAATCTGCCGAAGATCCCCAGATAGTTTTCGATGTGCCAGGATGTCCAGGCGATCTTGTTGATCTGACCCTGTTTCGCTGCCAGATTGTGGGTGGCACTGCCGCCGGCAAACCAGCCGAGGAAGCTGTAACAGCTTGCATAGCCTTTACGGTTGTGGCTCTGATGGATAGTGCCGTCACCCAATGCACCGGGAGTCCAGACATTGGTGTAGAGACAGCCCAGCGGGAAGGGCGTGCCGCAGGAAGTGGTCATCATTGCGCCGCAGACGAGTACGATGGCGAGAGCCGCGATTTTCAAAGTTTTCATCTTTTTTCTCCTGAATTAAGAATTCTTTTTTCGTAAATATATTAAAAATATACCTCTTTCTTCCGGCAAATCAAGTCCGGAATGTAAAAAACATTGTGAAATTTTCATTTTTTTACTTTTTTCCGGCGGGAATTGTGCTATATTTATAGGGAGAATGTGAGAATCACTTAACGAAATCATCAACAGGAGAACGGATCATGGCTCTTTGGGGCGGCAGATTTTCCGAAGATACCGGAAAAAATGTGCAGGATTTTACAGAATCCATTTCATACGACAGACGGCTTTATAAACACGATATCATGGGCAGTAAAGCTCATGCAGCCATGCTGGGGGCGGCAGGGATCATTCCCGCAAGTTCCGCAGAAGCGATCTGCAAACAGCTGGATGTGATCCTCGGCAGGATCGAACAGGGCGATTTCACCTTTACTGCCGAATTGGAAGATATCCACATGCACATCGAAAGCGCATTGATCGAAGCACTGGGGGATGAAGGCGCACGCGTCCATACCGCCCGCAGCCGCAACGATCAGGTCAATCTGGATATCCGCCTGTATCTCCGGGATGAGATCGATATCATTGTTGACGGCATCAGACGCCTTCAGACTTCTCTTGTGCAGCAGTCTGCGGCACATCCCCGCACGATCCTGCCCGGATTCACGCATTTGCAGCACGCACAGCCGGTTCTTTTTGCACACCATCTCCTCGCCTATGTGGAAATGTTCCAGCGGGATATCGACCGGTTCCTGGATGCAAAAAAACGCATCAATGTCCTGACACTGGGGTCCGGTGCCATTGCCGGGACCACATTGCCCATCGACCGGGAATTTGTGCGGAAACAACTGAATTTTCCCGCTATGAGCCGCAACAGCATGGATGCGGTGGCAGACCGGGATTTCTCCTGCGAACTGCTTTCCGCGCTGGCGATCTTCTCCATGCACGTTTCCCGGATCTCCGAGGATTTGATCCTCTGGATGAGTCAGGAATTTTCCTTTATGGTGTTTTCCGATGCCTATTGCACCGGATCCAGCCTCATGCCTCAAAAGAAAAATCCGGATATCGCAGAGATCTCACGCGGGAAGACCGGGCGCGTTTACGGCGATCTGGTGGCATTGCTCACCCTCTGCAAAGGACTGCCGCTCACTTACAACCGCGATTTGCAGGAAGATAAAGAACCTCTGTTCGATGCCATCGATACCGTGCTGGGTGTCCTTTCCGTCTATCCGGGAATGATCGACGGCATGAAACTCAACGAAGAAAATATGCTTGCCGCCGCTTCCGATCCGGGGTTGATCGCCACCGATGTGGCAGAAGCTCTTGTCCGTAAAGGTGTTCCCTTCCGCCACGCACATCACAAAGTGGGCGCGCTGGTGAAATATGCACAGGATCAGAACAAACCGCTGGATCAGCTGACGCTGGATGAAATGAAAAGTGTGTTCCCTGAAGCCGATGAAAGTATGCTGGCACTTTTCTCTCCGGAACGCTCCGTGGAGGCGCGGGATGTGTTCGGCGGTACCGGATTCGATCAGGTGGCTTCGCAGATCGCATACTGGAAAAATAATCTGGAGTTGAATTGAGCGTGAAACGGATCTGGACATATATCATTGGAGCCTTGCTTTTTCTGATAGCGGCGGGCAGCGTATTCCTCGCATACAGCGTGATCGTTGCTCCCTCCGGTGGGGATGTGTCCGGAGAAAACAGCGATGTCCCGGAATATGCCGCACAGGATCAGAAGCGTACAGAGGATGAACAAATATCCCCGGACGCAGAAAATGAAAATGTGCAGCATCTCGCAAGGGAAACCGTGTATGTTGAAAAATCCACCGGCATGACTTTTCCGGGTCAGGTGGGCGTATTCGTCAAAACACGCGTCCGGGAAAATCTCAATCCTGTTTACGGGGTGACTGTTTCTTATCAGACGCCGGATTCCCCCTGCGCAGATATTTATATTTACAGTCTGGATCCCGCCGGAACGCCGGTGAAAAAGGATGCTTTTTCTCAAACATGCGCTCAAGTACACGGCAACATCCTGAATATGCAGCAGAATGGAACGGTGATCGATTCTGTACGGGAGATCGCTTCTGCTGAAAAATATCCGGCAGAGGTCTATGCCAAATGGTATGAAGTCGCAGTGAAAGAGGAAACGATCCAGTCCCATCTGCTGATGTTTCTCCGTGGGGGGAAGATCATCAAGATCCGCGTTTCTTTCCCTGCGGACGAAAGCGGCGATCTGAACGATGCTCTCCTTTTTGAACGGACGATCCTGAACGCATTTTTCACTGCCGCCGCAGAAGAAAAATAAAAATACTGCGCTTTGTTCCTTATTGCTTTTTTTTACCGGATTTTTTCAAATCTTTTTCATCCAGCTTGAGATGTTTTTCCCAGAAATCCGCGCCCAGCAGTCTGCCGGTTCCTGTTGTTTTTATGATATACAATGCCTTTTTACGCATGACATCGCTTCCCTCAAATCTTTTTTTGAACCGGGGACCTTCCTGCAACATGAAAGCAAAAGTTTCGGCGCGGTCCTCTCTTTCAAAAGACATGGCATACTGGGAAACAAAATCCATATCATAAGTTTTATTTATCTTATTTGCCCGGATCTGTTTACGCTGACGGCGTGTCAAATGGCGGTCGCCTTTGATACTGCTGCCGCGATATTTGAAACCTCTGGGATTTATACTTGACCAGCGTTTTATTTCTTTGTCTTCATCAAAGAGATGATAGAGTTCATGATAGATTGTTTTTGCATTGGCACGAGAGGAGAGATACATGGTGTCACCACCCGCAGCGACTCCGCCAGCATGAAAACCGTTATGTTTCAGGTTGTCAACGATATAAATATCCTTAATTCCGCTTTTTTTTATGAACTTCGGCGGCAGAGCATCTAATGCCGTATAAAGGATTGCTGTCCGCGCATGCAACATCGCCTTATCTATTTTTTCTCCCTCAATGCTGTTGCGCGCGAAAGTTGCGGAGTCAACCCGGATCCCAAGCCGTTGATAAGTTTTTTGCTGTTCTTCAAACATGGTGGAAAACATTTCTTTTTCCCGGAAATCTGCATCCGGATCCCATTCGGAGGAAAGCTCGGTCAGTTCCATTTCTTTTTCAGGGGGATCTGGATTCAACACAAAGTTCCGGATCAATAATTCTTCCGCATAGATATGCCGCAGATTTGCCCCCAGTTCCACCGCGTTCCAATTTCCATGCCGCGAGTTGCTTTTCATGCTTTTCAGAGCTTTGTTATCGCAATAGAGCGTATATACATTGTCGGCAAATTCCACTGCAATATGCAGCCAGCCTTCTTTTTGCGGCAGATCTGCCGCACATTTCTGATTTCCTGCGGTAAGATGCAACTGTTGATTCTGAATGATCAATGAAACTGCGACCGGTTCTGTTTTGCTTTTCAGCAATTCTTTTTTATAGATCCGGACCAATGGAACAGCTTCATCAAATTCTTCCGGAAGGACCTGAAAACGGAATGAAAAACGCTCTGTGAATTTTTGGGGATCGCGGATTTTGAAACGCAGGGATCCGCGGATAAGTTCCATACAGGGAATACGGGCAATGGATCCGGCACGCACAAGCCCGTTTTTCTGCAATGCGATTCCCGGTGCCGGTGTTTCTGAAAGTTTTTCACACGGCAGAACATACAGAGGACCTTCAGCTGATTCAACCGCAATGTGCAGAAACAGACAAAAACCAATCAACACAGAATAAATTATTTTTTGCATGTCTTCTCCTCTATTTTAAAATACTGATACAATAACATCAAAAGGTAGTATCCTGAATTTTGCGCACATTTTATTTTGACCGATTATTAAAACCACGTGCGTTTTCTTTACTGTATCACCAAGATTCCATTTTGCAAGCGAGATATTGACGGGTTCCCCATTTTGTCGTAGAAATATGCCGTAATCTGGCACCGACTAACATCATAGCAGAATATCCATCAGGAAAACTGCCAACAACTCTTGTTCGTCGTCGAATCTCTTTCATAATACGCTCCAACCCGTTATTTATACGGATTTTACGCCAATGTTCTGACGGAAAATCCATATAAGATAATGTTTCTTCAAGACTTTCTTCTATAAATTTTGCAATCCCATCCAACTTCTTCGCCAGTAATTTTTCCATAACAGATTTTGCTTTTTCCCGAGCCGCTTTTTTGTCCTCCTGAGCGTGAATTGCCTTTAACATTGCAGTAACATCCCTTACATGTTTACGCGGACACTTACTGAAAGCATTTCTGTACCAATGTACGACACAACGCTGCCATTTTGCTTCTGGAAAAAAATCTCCAAGCACTTCAACCAAACCTGACGCTTTATCTGAAATTATCTATTCATACAAGTCAGGTTTTTCAATTTCATCAACATTTATCGCAAGTCTGCTTTATCAACTCCCTTTTGTTCTTCTCGTATCAAGCCGATCAGGACTGCGTTGATATCTGCCTGCTTGACAAATTGTATCTGCTTCTGCATCAAGAAAACTGTTGATCGTATCAGCCACCGACTGCCGTACAAGCAGACTCAAATGGTCTATGATCTCTTTTTCGTTAATTTTAATTGCTCCGCGATTGACTTTTCTGATTTTTGCGCTACATTTCCCATAAGCCTGTTAAACAGGCTTTTTTCAAGCCATATCTTTTAAAATGTGCGCAATTTTACGGACGTTATCCATCAAAAATTATTTTGTCAAATCCGAAATAAAAAAACAGAAATTTTTTACAGAATGCTCTGTTCCTTATCATTGGGCGATAAGTATATACTGCTGAAAATAAAAAAAGGTGATTGTAAAACGCTCTTCAGTAAAAAAATAATCTGTTGACAGATTGCCATAAAAAAGATCCGGTGGATAGTACGCTCTCTTTATGATGGTAAACAAAATGTTTTTCTTTAATTTTTCCGGATACAAAAAAACGGAGCCGCTGCATTTTTTGCAACTGCTCCGTTTCTGATTTTTCGCAAGAACAGCGTCAGGATCAGTCGATATCGACTTCCTTACCGCCCTGTTCCGCAGAAGCGTAGATACCGCAAAGGATCTTCTGAACCATCAGACCTGCTTCGCCCGGAGCGCGCAGTTCAGTGCCTTTGAGGATGGCATCCACCCAGTTCTGGAGTTTGCGTTTGAAAAGATAGATCCAGTCGTAATCCCAATCCGGCGTAACGTGTTCCGGAGTGACCGTGACCATCGCACCATCCTGGTCGGCAAAGATCTTCAGGGGATCCCAGGTGCAGCCGCCCTTGTCACCCATTGCCGTGAAGGTCCAGGTGAGGGGTTTTTCCAGGTGAGCGGCAAAGCTGGATTCGATTTGCATGATCATGCCGTTATCGAAACGGATATGACCGATGGCAAGGTCTTCCACGGTATAGGTCTTGTAATCCCAGTTCGGCCAGTCGCACATCACATTGCAGGGTTTATCGCCGAGATAGGTCCAGCAGTTGCCGGTGGCGGCAACCGGTTTCGGGGAACCCATGAAATAGTGAGCCATTTCGATCACATGCACACCGATATCGATGAGGGGACCGCCGCCCTGAAGTTCTTTGATCCCGAACACGCCCCAGTTGGGAATACCGCGGCGGCGGAGAGCCTGACATTTCACAAACATGAGATTACCGAACTGACCGCGTGCTTTGGCGTTCATCAGATAATCCGTCTTGGAATTGTAACGGTGCTGGAAGCCCACTGCCAGTTTGACTTTGTTTTTCTTGGCGGCGGCGATCATTTTTTCACATTCTTCCGGCGTCATTGCCATGGGTTTTTCCACCATCACATGACAGCCCGCATTGGCGGCGGCAACTGCCGCAGGCATGTGAACGCCGTTGGGGGTACACACATCGACGGCATCCGGCTTCACGGCTTTGAACATATCGTCCCACTTTTCAAAGCAGATTTCCGGTTTTACACCATACTGCTTCTGGACGAATTCCAAACGTTCCGGTTTGATGTCGCAGAAACCCACGATCTCCACTTCCGGAATCTGTTCGTACGCCTTCATGTGCGTCTGGAAGATCCCGCCGCAGCCGATGAATGCCACGCGCAGTTTCTTCGGAGCTGCCGCTTTTTTCGGAGCTGCTTTCTTCGCAGGAGCCGCAGCCTTCTTTACAGTTTTCTTTGTTGCCATTTTGGTTTGTTCCTTACATTGTTGTGAATGATTAATTATTGTGAATGTTTGAGGTGATTTCAAAACTCATCGGTATTATTTTTTCTGTTGAAGTTCTTTCACTTTCAGACGGAGCGCGGAAACACCCTGTGCAGGATCATCCATTTTCTGTACCGTCATTTCCATCGGACAGAGTCCATCCTGTTTGCGGTTGAGGATCTGCGGCACAAGAAGTGTGTAACTGGATGTGATATGATGTTTCTTCAGGATTTTTACCGCGTCTTCGCACATCAGTTCCCCGTGAACATGTTTTGCTTTTCCGCAAATGGCGATCATCGCCGCCGCTTTGCCCACCACTTTGTCAACAACAGCCGCATCCGCCATCAGGTCTTTGTGCAAATCGTAAATCTCCAGCAGCGGGCTGATCCCTCTGCCGCGTACCTGATAGATCACAACTCCATTTTTCATCAGGACACATTCCGCTTTGTTTTCACGGATCAGATCTCTGCCGGGAGCGATATCCGGCAGGGCAGTGCATCCGGTGAATACGGCAGCCGCGATCATACAAATCAGGTAAAAACTTTTTTTCATCAGTCGGGTGTTCTGTTTGTTATTCCTGTTTCGGGAGTTAAGATAGCAGAAGAATGTAAAAAGTCAAGCGAATTTTGCGGTTTTCCGTGTAAAGACTTTGAATTTTCCGTAAAGCAGGTGTATATTAATCAGATGATAAAAAAATAAATTCCCGAAAGGTATGAGATATTTATGAACAAGCAGGATTTGACGGGCAAGGCGATCGTGTTCCTTGCCGATGGTATGGCTGATGATCCGTTGGCTGAACTCAATGGAATGTCACCGCTGGAAGCCGTGGAAACACCGTATATGGACAGCATCGCAAAGAACGGTGCTTCCGGAACATTTCTGACTTTGCCGGATGGTTTCCCCACTTCCTCCGATGCCGCAAACATGTCCGTGCTGGGATACAGTCTTGCACAATTTTATCCGGGACGCGGTCCTATTGAAGCCGTCAGTCAGAATATTGTGCTGGCGGATGACGATGTGGCGTTCCGCTGCAATCTGGTGGATGTGGATGAAAATGATATCCTGCGGGATTATTCCGCGGGTCATATTTCCCCTGCTCATGCAAAAGAATTGATGGATGCGCTTCAGGCGGAACTCGGTTCGGAAAAAGTTACATTTTATTCCGGCGTGAGCTACCGTAATCTTCTGGTGCTGCACGGCAGGGAATTTTCTGCAAATGTGGATTATCACAAGCCGGATTCCTCCCAGGATATGCCTGCGGCGGATCTGCCGTGGACCGCGTTGGATCAGACTGCCGAAGCCGCCAATACCGTGGCGATGCTGAATAAACTTTACAGCGGGGCGCGTGCCGTGCTGAAAAAACATCCGCTTGTCACATCCGGTGCGGCAAAAGGAAATGCCATCTGGCCCTGGAGTCCCGGCAGAACGCCTTCCTTCACTCCCTTCACCGAAAAATATGCAGCGAAAAAAGGTGCTGTGATCACCGCAGTGGATGTGATCAGCGGTATCGGAAAATGTGCGGGTATGGATGTGATCGCCGTGGATGGTGTCACCGGTTACATCGATACCAACTACGAAGGAAAAGCCGCCGCTGCCATCGAAGCCATCGAAAAATATGATTTCGTATATGTTCACCTGGAAGCCATCGATGAAACCAGTCACGAAGGCGTACTCGACCGTAAAATGGCGGCGATCCGTGACTTTGAAAACCGGATCGTCAAGCCGGTGATGACTGCATTGGAAGGCAGAAACTGCACTTTTGCCGTCTTGCCCGATCACCCTGTGCCGGTCAAACTCCGCGCCCACACCAGAACACCTGTTCCCGTGGCGGTTTGCGGTCCCCATATCAAAAGTGACAGCGTTCAGAAATATTCAGAAAAGGATGCCCCCAAAGGTTCTCTCGGATTTATGCACGGGGAGGAGTTTGTGCGGGTTGTGTTGAATCTGAAGTAAACGCGGCGCGTTGTCTCGCTTGGATCTTTGCGCCTTTTCTGGATCGGTGGCTCAACTGCGCTCCGCTTGTTTGCCACAGGCGGCACGCGTTAGCGAGAGCCGCCCAAGAAACGGGTGCTTTGCACCCCCGCGCGGGGCGGGGGGGGGGAGATTATTTTTGGCAGGACAAATGGGACATTTGGGACTTCTGCGACTTGTGGGACACAGATGAGGCGTAGCCGGGTGTTTTTTTTATCCATTGAACCGGAGGGCGGGAGCCGCACCACGAAAGGCAATTTTAAATAAAGTTTGCCATTCGGTCAGTCTTGTCCTATGAGTCCCGGAAGTCCTATAAGTCTCAGGAATGCGCCTGCGGCACCGTTTGAGCGTTCCAGCCGGGAAGGTGGTTCACTGGCGAAAAACAAGCGTCAGCGAGGGCCGCCCAAGAAACGGGTGCTATGCACCCCCGCGCGGGGCGAGGGGGATTATTTTTGGCAGGACAAATGGGACATTTGGGACTTCTGCGACTTGTGGGACACAGATGAGGCGTGATTGAAAGTTTTTTTTCTCCGTACTCATCCGTACTCATCCGTACTCATCCGTACTCATCCGTATTCACCGGTACCGCCCTTTGTTTTTATAAGTCTTATGTTTTTCAATTATTAAAGCAAGCGTCACCGGAAAAGAAGCGGACAATATTCTTTTTTCAGCTGGCTGCTGTCGGTATAATGCAGATCCACATAATAGCGGTAAAGTTTTTTCCGCACGAGGAATTCCGGTTCGCCGCTGACTGACGCCAGATACCGCACGATGTAAGTCAGTTTATCTTTACACTCGCTTCTGGAATCGCCGGAAATCATCCGGTAGGAATCGTGTCCGCGCATGACATCGTTCAGGTGTATGGAATCGGCACCGAACACTTTCCGCAGGGCGGCAGAATGTTTTTTCGGATCTTTTTCCAGCAATGTGATCACGCCCTGTTCGGGTGCGCAGGGCAGAAAATAGATCCGGTCGATATTCCGGCTGACTACGGCATGCTGGGATCTTCCCGGATCGGATGCGGTCCGCCGCACATTATGTTCCGCATCTTTATCCAGTACGGCGCGGCGGTGAACGAAATTCGGGAAAACTCTGCTCAAATTATCCATGAGGATGATGACCTGCATATATCCGCCCACGGGCAATATTTTTGTATATGGAAAATCGGTATCGGGCATCAGATATTTGAGTTTTGCCACGATCGCTTCCAAAAGCATTTGCGCTTCCGGATCTTCCACCAGCAGGATCGCTTCAGGCAGGATCTCTTCTTCAAACGCCATTTCACCGAGGATCGCAGCAGGATAAACATTGCGGCGGCAGACCATTTCTCCCGCGCGTTCATCATCCTCCAGAAAGAGCAGTTGTTTCGGATCGGTGATCTTGATCAGACTTGCAGATTGTGTGGAAACGATCACCAGCAATTCTTTTTTCCGGGCGATCTCCTCCAGATACAGCAGCAATCGCTTCTGTGCTTTGGGATGCAGTGCCATTTCCGCTTCGTCGATCAGGATCAGGGATCGCCGTGCGATCTTCCGCAACTGTGCGGCAAGTTTGATCACCGCGCGTTCTCCGGCACTGAAATTATTTTCGCTGAAATAATAAAGTTTGCCGTTCAGATCCAGTTTCCGGATATAGACATCTTCACCCGTCACGGGACTGCGGATCAGGGAAAGATCCATAAAATTTTCGTCATCAAAGATCCCTGCGGCGGCGCGGCAGATCTCCTCCGGTGCGTTCCGGATATCGGCAGTTTCAAAAACTTCCCCCGGCACGCTCTGCCGTTTCGGTTTCGCTCCGGCAAAAAGCGTTTCCGGATAACCGAAGGCGGCAAAGACTTTCTGTGTATCGCCGCTTACGGCACGCCAGCGGGTGCTTTCGATATCAAAACGGAACTCTGCGGAAGCATCATCCGTTTCAAAACGGATGAAAGATCCGGAAAGGACATTTTCGGCATCTCTGAAAAAGATGTTCGGCTGGAAAAAATGATCCAGCGCGCCCGGATCGCCGATCTGTGCCAGCGTGGAGATCAATGTGGATTTGCCCGCACCGTTGGCACCTGTCAGAAGAAACACGCGCCCGTACTGTTGCGGCAGTTCAAATTCCAGACGGCTGATCCGTCTCAAATGATTTATAACGATCTTCTTCATGATCTTCTCCTTGCTGTCCCGTCGGGGAATATTATAATTCACGAACGGTAAAAAATCAAGGCTGGGATCACGATTTTTTATTATACTTTCCGGTTATCTCCGATATGCCATTGCATATTTGCAAAAACATTGCGGTATTCCCGGACCGACGGCTGGAGTTCCCCGGAGGTGTTTTTTGCAAACGCGATCGCCGATCCCAGCAGGGGACTCAAAAAACGGTGCAGCCGGCTCCAGCTTCCGCCGGAAAGATGGATAAAAGGCTTTGTCAGCGTCCGGCTCAACATCATTGTTGCGGCGATCTGGCTGTTCAGTTCTTCTTCCGAATTACAGCCGCAGACGATCTTGAGGATATCCGCACCCCGTTCCGATTGTGCCTGAAGGTGCGCCAGTATCTCATCCTGTGTCCGGAATTGAGGCATGTGGCTGGACATGACCACTTTCCCGCCCCGTTCGTGGATCTCCCGGATCAACGCTTTCTGTTTTCCGACGGCTGCCGGATCTGTGGCAAGTTCAAATTCCGACGGCTGGAACAGGTCACCCATCACATCCACCACTTCCGCACCGGCATCCACTGCATCCAGCAGGAATTTCTGCCGTGCCGCATCATCGCTCTTCAGCCATTGATCGTTGCGGTACAGAATGAACATATAGGGCAGGGGAGCCGTTGCCATGATCGTTTTGTAATTGCTGATGGTGCGTTCTTCCGGCGGCAGATCGAACATTTCCACCGCGATCCCTTCCGCACCTGCCTGATACGCTTCTGCAATGCCGTCACAAATTTCTGCCACGGTCGCACCGTGTGTGAGAAAAGTCACCACCGGATCTTTCCGGTTGAAAAAAGATCTTTCCATTTTTATATTTCCTTCAGCATCGGTACGGAATAAAAATCTCCATGCCGGATATATTCGTTTTCATTCAATGTTTGTATGGGGAACTGTTGTGCCAGTGCCACGCAACGGGTATGTTTCATTGCTTCCTGCAGGGTGCAGATATGATGTGCGGCTTTGCCGGTTTCCGCCAGCAGCACGGCACTTTTGAACATTTCATACTGGGGATCATCTGCATAGACCATCCGTTCCGTGCCGCCTTCCACAAACCATTCGTTGGTGTGCCAATGGATCACCGCGCGTTCCAGCGTAATGGTCAGATGCGGCCATTCCGGTTGTTCCACAGTGTGGGAGAAAAATACATCCACGCTCAACGAATTGCTGCCCACAGCACGGAATATGCAGCTGTCAAAATTTTCGATCTCCCGCCGCGCACGCAGCAGCCGGACATTTTCCAACCGTTCCACATCCGTATCTGTAAGGAACAGAGCCAGATTGAGATAGTGTGCAAAGGCATTGGACAGGGGGGAATCAAAGACAGCTCTGCCGTTATCCAAATGCAGTTTGCCTGCCCAGCGGTTGCGCTGATAGTAGGAATCGTCCCGTTTCACTGCACCGCGTACGGAAACAGCGCATATTTTTCCGTATTTTTCCGACCGGATCAATTCTTTCAATGCCGCTGTTTCCGGGGTATAGATGAATTGAAAGGCGATCAATGCAAAGAGATCGGGATAGTTCGCTGCGTCCGCGATCATTCCTTCCACTTCCGGCACGGTGGCTGCGGCAGGTTTTTCCATCAGCACATTCACGCCGTGGGCAAGGGCATTTGCCTGAAGATCCGGGTGAAAAGGTATCCCCGCCGCGACGGAAACCAGATCCGGGTGTACCGTTTCATACAATTCCGTATCGGATGTGAAACAGGCGATCCCCAAAGCGCGTACCCGTTCCAGATTGACGGGGTTGACGTCTGCTGCGCCTGCAAAGGAAACGAGTCCTTCTTTTTCCAGACGCAGATAACGGTCGATATGGGTATCTCCCCAGCCTCCGGCTCCTACAAGCGCAACTTTCAGCATATCACAGTTTCCCCTTCGCAAAGCAGTTGTGCATCACAGGTGGAAAAATCGACCTTGAAGGTATAAGTCTTCCCGTCAAAGGCAAAGAAGGTGACTTCCCGTACATCGCCGTTTTCCGTGACCGAGTTTGCCCGCGGCGCAACGCTGTCGGTATCCGCCGCCACCGCGCAGACTGTATCGTAGAGGATCGTGCCGGGTTTGGAACGGATGGGATCAAGAGTGGCATCCATGCAGACTTCATCGGCGTACATGCTCCACAAGCCGCACTGGAGAAACACATTCTGTTTTGCAGATTGTTTGATCTTGAAGGATGCGGTATTTTCACCCAGTGCGAAAAAGGACATCGCACCATCGCAGTTCAGTACCGTGGAGCCGGTTTCCAGCAGTTCATTTTTTCCGTGCAGATTTTTTGTGGTGAACGCGGCTTCCGGTGTGGACCAGACGCGTTGTTTATCGTTGTAAACATCGTTGGGGATACAGCAATGCAGACTGCGGAATCCGAAAGTGAAGGTGGTCTCTTTCAGCATCTTCACGCGTTCCAGCACAAGAAGTGTTTTCCCATCCGGCAGTGCGGCACAGGCATAACGGCGTTCCGCCACCTGATAAATTTCTTCTCCTTCTCCCATGGGGGCGCGTTCCGACACGACCGTTTTGCGCACATAGGTGAACGCATCCAGCTGCGCACTCTTTTTGATGAACGCATCTCCATCTTCCACCATGAAATGACACCCGATATAACCGGTCAGATTCAGATCCCATTCCGCCATGTCGCTGCGGTCCAGCGGCAGACAGAGGATCTCCTGACTGTGTTCCGCGCGTTTGACGGCGGACCGGACCGTATTCCCGGTGCGGATCATTACCGCTTTATGGAAATCGTCGCTCCAGCAGAGATCCTGTTTTTCTGCTTCGCGTCCTTCGTTGAAGATCTCAAATTTTCTCCGCCAGTATGCACCGGTGGAGAGCGCGTGCATGGGATCGGCTTCCAGTCTGCGGTAATAGTAATAACTGTAATCTTTCAATTCACTCAAACGCGTGCCGTAGAAAGAACCGTCGGCATTTTCCGACTGTTCTTTTTCCATGAGGGCGAGAAATTCTTTTTCAAAACGCACTGCATCGGGATCCCGGAAAAGTTCTGCCGCAAAGATCCAGGCGGAGATGGCGAAACATTGGCAGTAGTTGTACCGGGAACGGGAATCCCCGCCGATCCGGAGCAGTCTGCCGTCCGGGAACACAAAGTTTTTGACCACATTCCAGAGTTTCTCCACATTGTGCAGCAGTTCCGGCGGCATGGTCTGACCGCGTTCCTTGAAATTAAAATAAAGCAGAGCCAGATTGGAAAGGCAGATATAGGAATAACCCACATTCATATAGCCGTGGTGATCCAGCGAAAAGTTTTCCGTGAAGTTCGGTCCCACATGCCATTCCGCCACCGTTTTTCCGTTATAGACCGTCTGATCTTCCGCATCCGGGGGATAGGAAAGCCCGTTGAGCATCATGTGTGTGGCTTTGTTCAGATATTCCGGTGCCTGTTCCAGTTCGGGGTAATCCAATGCAGTACGCATAAGAAAACCGGCATTCCAGATATTGGATTCCGGCACATTGGCACCTTTCTGTCCATCCATACATGCCCGGATGGGATATTCGTTCAGCCGGTAATCCGATTCAAAAATACGGAACGCTTTGTAACGCGCTTTGTCATCTTCCGTAAAATAAGGCTCCAGCACATTCAAGCCCGGTACCGCCCGTTCCATACCCAGCACACTGATCCAATGCCTGCCCCATTGTTTGCCGTCGGTACACATCAGATCGCCGGTCAGATGGGTCCGCAGGGAATAGCGGAACATGGAAAGAGCCAGTTCCCGCAATTCTTCCGCCGACATCGCCGGATCGTATTTTTCCAGATCCGGATCTTCCGCCAGTACCGCCAGCGCACCTGCCATCTGCTGATTGCATTGCACCGACCAGTGACCGGCTTCACCCGTCCCGTAATATTTCAGTTCGGGGTATTCTGCGTGGGAACGGATCGCATCGGGCAGACCTTTGAGAAAAGGGACCATCAGCCGGACATAATCAGAAGCATTGATTTTCATACAAACGCATCCAGTTTTATAGTTTCGGTTATAAAAAAACGATGCCGTTTTTTTTACAACGGCATCGTGTTCTTTGTTTTTAATTTTTGGATTTCACACTGACAGGTTTGATATTCCAGATCTTTTCCGCATAATCCCGGATGGATCGGTCACTGGAGAACATCCCCATCTTCGCAATGTTATGCAGGCACTTTTCCTGCCATTTGACCGGATCGCGGTAAAGACCGGCAATCTTTTTCTGCGTTTCCATGTAAGAGGCAAAGTCTGCCGCCACCATGTAGGTGTCGTAGTTGAAACTGTCGATGATCGGACGGAAAATATCCGGTTCACCCGGCGTGAAGAAGTTGTCCCGGATCAATTCCAGTGCGCGGCGCAGATAGGGATTCTGCGCAATGAACGCCCCCGGATCGTAGCCGCTGTTGCGCAGCTGTGTCACTTCATCCACATTCATGCCGAAGATGAAAATATTGTCTTTGCCCACGCAATCGTGGATCTCGATATTTGCACCGTCCATCGTACCGATGGTGAGCGCACCGTTGAGTGCAAATTTCATATTGCCCGTGCCGGAGGCTTCCGTTCCCGCAAGGGAGATCTGTTCGGAAACATCCGCTGCCGGAATGATCTTTTCCGCCAGAGAAACACGGTAGTTCGCAAGAAACACCACTTTGAGTCTGTCTCCCACCATGGGATCGTTGTTGATGACTTCCGCTGCCGCATTGATGAGCTTGATGATGAGTTTCGCCATGTAATAGCCCGGTGCGGATTTCGCTCCGAAAATAATGGTGCGCGGCACAAAATCACCGTTGGGATTGTCTTTGATCTCCAGATACAGGGCAATGGCATGAAGAATGTTCAGCAGCTGGCGTTTGTATTCGTGCAGACGCTTCACCTGAACATCGAAAATAGAGTCCGGATTGACTTCCACCCCGTTGTGTTCTTTGATGTATTCCGCAAGACGCACCTTGTTTTCCCGTTTCACTGCCGCCAGTTTCTTCAGGAAATTTTTATCCGTGGCAAAGGCATCGATCTTTTCCAGTTCATCCAGTTCACGGACCCAGTTTTCACCGATCTTGCCGGAGATGAGACTCGCCAGTGCCGGGTTGGCTTTGCACAGCCAGCGGCGGGGTGTGATGCCGTTGGTCACATTCACAAATTTGCCCGGATAGAATTCCGCAAAATCACGGAAAAGTCCGTCTTTCAGCAATTCCGTATGCAATGCCGCCACACCGTTGACTTTGCCGCTGGCGACCACACACATATATGCCATGCGGACCATTTTTTCTCTGCCTTCCTGAATGAGAGACATCCGCGTCAGACGGTCGTTGTCCCCGATATACCGTGTGGCAACGGCACGGAGGAAACGGAAGTTGATCTCGTAGATGATCTCCAGATGGCGGGGCAGCAGTTTTTCCATGAGATGCACAGGCCATTTTTCCAGAGCTTCGGACATAAGCGTGTGGTTGGTGTAGTTGAATGTCTTGCTGGTGATGGACCAGGCTTCGTCCCAACTGAAGTTTTCCACATCGATGAGCAGACGCATGAGTTCCGGGATCGCCAGTGCCGGATGGGTGTCATTCAGCTGGATCACAAAGTTCTTATCGAAATCGTGAAGATCGCCACCCAGTTCTTTTGTGCGGGCAATAATATCCTGCAATGTGGAGGAAACCAGAAAATACTGCTGTTTCAGACGCAGTTCCTTGCCTTCAAAATTGTTGTCGTTGGGATACAGCACACGGCTGATGTTCTGACTCATGGCAGATTCCAGGTTCGCACTGATGTAATCCCCCTGATTGAATTTTGTCAGATTGAACCCGTAAAGGGATTCTGCCGACCACAAACGCAGAGTATTGACTGTGTTGTTTTTGTAGCCCGGGACCGGTGTGTCGTAGGGCATGGCAAGCACATCCTGCGTGTCCACCCATTTCCGGCGGTCGGGGTTGACATCATCCTGATAGCGGATGACTCTCCCCCCGAAGTGAATGATCCGTGCCAGTTCCGGACGGCGGATCTCCCACGGATTCCCGCGGCTGAGCCAGTTGTCCGGTTCTTCCACCTGATAACCGTTCTGAATGATCTGTTTGAAGATCCCGTAGTCATAACGGATCCCGTATCCGTAGCTCGGCAGTTCCAGTGTCGCCATGGAATCCAGGAAGCAGGCGGCAAGACGCCCCAGCCCGCCGTTCCCCAAACCGGCATCCACTTCTTCATCCCGGAGCTTATCGGCATCGAACCCGAGTTCCGCCATCGCTTCTGCTGCGGCATCGTAAACACCAAGATTGATCATGGCATTGCCCAATGTTCTGCCCATCAGAAATTCCAGCGAGATATAGCAGACAGTGCGGGGGGCTTTTTCGTCGTAGGTGTCTTTCGTGGCGATCCAATGCTGCATCATCAGATCGCGGATCGCCAGTGCCAGTGCGTGATAGCGGTCCAGATCCACTGCTTTTTCCGGGCGTTTTCCCAGCGAGCAGGTCAAATGGCGTTTGAATGATTCTATGATCTGATCCTTCAGAGCGGTATTCAGTGCTTTTTTCATCTTCTTATCGTTCCTCCGTGTTGTGTTATTTTTGTCGTCTTATTATATAATATAGCACGCGGAGGCTGTTTTGTCAACTTCTGAAAAACATGACAGATTCCAGAAGAACTGTATATTTCAACGGTTTCCGCAATGTCACATCCGCATGTCTGAACGAATCGCCCGATGATATGACAATGAATCCGGTCTTTTTTGCCGCCGCAGAACGCAATTTTTCCAATTTCCTTTCCGGTGCCGGGTCATTTTGCGCCGGATCGAAGATCACCGCATTGAAACAGGTGTCCCCATTGGACAGGATCGCTTCTGCTGAAGTGATATCATCTGCCGTGACCATTTCACATTCCGGAATGTTCCGGAGCATCAGCTGCAGCAGCATCCGGTCGGCATCATCCATCGGCACGATCAGGATTCGCATCTTTTTCCCGTCCGGTACAGGCAGTCTGACTTTTTCCGTATGCGCCTGGATCGTTTCCGCGCGATGATGCCGTTTGGCTGTATCTCCATCGGTATCTTCCAGTTCCTCCCGCAGGAAAGAGATCCGGATGCCGAAGGAACCATCCTGCCGGATCTCTGCATCAAATTCCCCGCCGAGCAATTCTGTAAGATGGCGGATCACAGAAAGACGGATCACTGCAGATGCCGCCGCAAAATCACGGGGCGCATTGTCCAGATACGCCCGGATGGCACTGTTGGAATTGCAGCCGCTCAAACCGAAAATGATACGGGCATTTTCCCGGTCATTTTCCACTGAAAAAAGCAGAAAAGAATCCGCCGATGTACTGTTGATGATGGTTTCTCCCGCCAACTGAAGCGTCTTATCCAGTTGTTTCCGGTCGATACGGACATATTTCGGGATGTCCGCATCATATCTGCGGCGCAGTTCGATCTTCCGGTCATTGCAGACATTTTTGAAGGAATCCACCTTGTCGCGGATCATGGGGAAAAGTTCAAAAATCGTTACGTCAAGTTCCGGTTCGGAATTGATCCGGGAAAGAAGCCGCAGCAGACTTCCGGCATTTTGCAGTTGACTGAACTGACTTTCCAATGCCTGTTGCAGATCACGGTTTTCACGCAGCATGGCGGTAAGTTCGATCCCGTTCCCCGTATGAGTGGATATATTGTCCGCTATGAGCCGGATGAAATCGGTATGCTGCTGCTGGATCTGCTCCGCATGAAGACGCGCTTTCTGTTCATGCTGCTGCTTGCGGTTCAGTTTGTTGATCATCGCCGTGAGTTTGTCCCGCATGAAATTCAAGGATTTTACAAGCTGTGCCGTTTCGGTCACGCCGGATTTATCTGCCGGCATCGGTGTGGGAAAATCTCCATTGGCAAGGGTGTCCGCAAATTTCGCCGCCCGTTCGATGGGCGCAGAGATCCGGCGGGAGAAAAAAATCAGCGGCAGCAGGATCAGCATCAGACCCATACCCAGCAGAAAGAATATGGAGGCATGAAAACGAGCCAGATTTTTTTCGATTTGTACTGTGACTTCCGGAGACATGACCGGGACATCAAATACGCGGATCAGGCGCAGATCGTGCAGCCCCAGTTCCGGGAAATTCAATTTCGCCGCAACACAGAACCACAGTTTTTCAGTTTCAATGCTGATCAATTCGTTGGCAGGTTTGTTGGTCATGGTGTCCAGCGCGTGCGCAATATACGGATCGGTGATGCCGGGCAGCCGGTCAGGTGCATTGATGTCTTCCGCATAATTCTTTTTCAAATCCAGTTCCGCCGGGATCTTGGTGGAAAGCAATTCTGTTTTTTGGGCATCCAGAAGAATGATATGCGTTTGCGTGTGAAGATAAATGTGCTGTGCCAGCCGGTTTTTGTTCAAACGGAAAAAATACCAGCTGCAGGGCTTGCTGCCGCTGTCACGGTGTGTCGCAATCCATAAGTGACCCCCGTGATGCAGAAAAAATGCACCATGATGCTTTTTATGCGCGTCCGGAAGATCGATCAATACCTGCTGAAGTGTCTTATTGAAATCCGCGATCTCTTCCCGTGAAAGCGGCGTCACGCTTCCATCGTCGTTCAGACGGAATCCCCGTTCCGGACGGGCGGAATGTGTGTGTTCGCCCATTTTCCGGCGGGGCGAAAAGATGATCACATCTGTGCGGACGGGGAAATCTGCTGCATCCGGAGTCTCCGCAGGATCGGCAGCGGGAAAATCCGCCAGAACAAAACGCTGTCTTTCATTCTCAAAAAGATTCCGCACCAGCTCCACACTGTGCCGGGAATTATTTGTCACGACCCGGCGGGAATGTTCTTTGCCTGCTTCCCGGATCTGATCTGCGGTGTGGCGCATGTGAAATACCGAAATCAAAAGCGTTCCGGAGAGGACCAGCAATGCCAGTCCCCCGGTGATCAGAAGCAGTTTCGTTCTCAATTTCATCTCGCGCCGCACTCCTTGTTTTTTCCGGAAAAGGTACAGACAGCGTTTAACGCAGGAAGTGTCTGATGATCAGCTGTTTGATCTCCGAATTGTCTTCCGAGATCAGCAATGCCTGTTTCAGAGAGTATTCCATATCGTTGAACGATTGATACCAGTAGGCGATCACCGCCAGGATCAAATGCTGTTTCGCAAGTTTCATCCGCAATTCCGGCGTGAGCTTTTCTCCTTTCGCTTCCAGATTTTCCAGCTGTTTCCGGATACAGGCAGAGATCAGCGGGCGGATATGTTTCTGCCTGAAATCAGTCCATGCCATATATTCTTTTTCGCCCTGATCTTCCCCGTAATTGACTTTCCCGCCGACCACAGCAAAATCAACACCCATATCGCTGAATTCCACATCCGCTTTCACCCCGCCTTTCCCGCGGAGATACAGACCGGTAAGCCCTTTCATACGACCGAGTTCCAGCAGATAATCGTTGAAATGCTGCATCTGTTGGATACGCCACTGTTCTGACATCTGGTCATCTGCGGAAAGACTGCCGGAATTGATCAACTGATCCAGATACCGCTGCTGCGCTTCCCTGCTCACAATAAAGTTATTGTCGCCGCGGCTGTTCAGATTGGGACGGGCTTTATACACATCCCGGTGCCGCCGCATCACATCCTGAATGTTTTTCTGCGTGATCTCTTCTTTTTCACGCTGTTTCGCCAGCTTCTTTTCCTCCCGTTCTTTTTCCCGTTCTTTCTGTCTTTCCAGTGCTTTTTCCTCTTCCACTGCATTCAGAAGATCCGAACTGTAAATTTCGATCTCACTTTTCCAGGGTGCTTCCGTTTCAATGAAACTGTGAAATACCGGTTCGATCCCGCTCTTTTTGCCGGTTTTATTCTTCAACACTTCTTCCCAGCGGGCAAGACGATCCGCGAACGCAACCAGTACCCACGGTTTTGTTCCCGCCTGAAATACAATGGATTCCGCTTTGATATCTTCCAGATAACTCGAAAGTTCACCGGCTTTCAATTCCGGATCGTGGAGAGCCAGAAGAAAATCCACAAATGTCAACTTGATCTTAAAGTCATTGCCAAACGCAAATTTGACCGCTCTGCCCGGTACCAGATCCGCCCGTTTGAGATCGCCTGCCATGTAGCGGATCAGTGCCAGATGATCTTCATAACGGATCTTTTCGTACGGCGTGATATTGGCTTCCAGACTCTTGAGCATATTTGCAATGTATTCCCGGGCGGCATCTGCATCTGCCGGATCCCGTTTCGCATTCAGCAATGCCGCAAAACAGTGCTGCAATACTGCCTGATAACGGGTGTCTGTATTCGGATCCTGAAGCTGGGCTTTCGTTTCCGATATGGCAAGATCGGGTCTGCCGTCGTGAAGATAGTTGCTCAAAACAATATTCCTGTTTTCTTCCGTTTTGGAAAGTTTGACCGTTTCCAGCAGAAAATCCGGATAACTGTTGAGTAATTCGCTCCCATTGAACAAACCGGATTTGAACAGGGCAAACATCGTGCCGCAGAAAATCAGACCGATCGTCAGAATGTGCATGATGATGATAAATGCAAGCATACCCGGAGAGCGTTTCTTCGGTGCCGCAGTATTTCCCAGCCGGTCAAAAGCAGAGTTCATATTCCGTTTCCGGACAGGAGACCGCTGACCTTTCGGGCGCGCAGCCTTCGCTTGTTTGCTGGCGTTTACATCGTTGCCCGTAAGCAATGCCGGTCTGCTGATATACTGATTCAATACAGCCACCACACTCCCGTAATCAGGACGCTGTTCCGGATCCATTGCCATCATGGCAAGGATCAGTTCGGACAATTCTTCCGGGAGATCTTTTCTCTGAAGATGAGGTGCCATCGGTTCTGTGGACAGCCGTTTCTGGATCAAATCATCCAGATCCGTGTTGGGGTAGGGCGTCAAACCGGTCACAAGATGGTAGAATGTCGCACCCAGACTGTAAATGTCGCCCCGGTAATCTTCTTCTCCCGTACGGATCTTTTCCGGACTGGTATAGTGGGGAGAGAGCCACCCCTGAGTAATTTCCTCTGCGATCGCATTGCTTTTGCCCGATACGATCTGCGCGATCCCGAAATCACCGATCTTGGCTTTCGCTTCCATATCCAGCATGATATTCGCAGGCTTGATGTCGTGGTGAACGATCCCGTGCTGACGGGCATTTTCCAACCCCATGGCAATATCCCGGATCCAGGAGATCACATGAAGCAGCGGCAGCGGTTCCGGATTCTGGTTCAGGATCATTTCCAGAGAGCCGCCACCCATGTACTGCATCACGATATAGGTCTGATTTTCAAAAATACCGCAGGTGTAGATCGGGATCACCGCATAGTGATTGATCGTTGCCGCCGTCCGCGCTTCATGGAGAAACAGTTCGGATTTATCCACCTGAACCGCCAGTTCCGGCTGGAGGACCTTAATCGCCACTTCACGGTCAAGAGCCAGGTCCAATGCCCGGTACACCGTTGCCATCCCGCCGATCCCGGCAATTTCTTCCAGCAAATAATTATCAAACCAGCGCGGCACGATCAAATCGGATCCGCAGGCAGGACACGCCACATGGGAAAACGGTTCCAATGTGGAAAGATCCAGTTTCTGACCGCATTTGTGGCAGGAGATCTTTACCGGCTGTCTTGATTGTGTGCCGGGCGTTACCGGATCCGTATCGATTTCAGTTTCCACGATATTTGTATCCGCTGCTTCCGCCGCTTCATTGTTTTTACAGAGTTCCGCATAGGCGTTCTGAATCGCTCCGTCCGGCGGAAGATCTGTGGTTTCCACCATCGTTTGCGGTGTTGCTTCAGCTTCCGTCATTCCGTTCATTTCTTCTGTCATGATTGTTTCCTGCTATTGGTTATTTTATTATTTTCCGATCCAAATCGTTTCCAGCGGTTCATCCTGTGATGCGATCGCGTAGGACACATCCTCTCTGCGGAGATCTGTCAATGTTTCGCAAAGCATCTTTTCCACCAGACAACGGTCGTTACATTCTCTGCTCAAATGCGCCAATACCACATGTGCCGTTTCACAGCACAGCAGTTCTTTCATCGCTTCCATGGCATCCTGATTGCTCAAATGCCCCTGCCTGCCCATGATCCGGCGTTTCGTGTGGAGCGGTCTGCCGGAATTGCGCAGATATTCCGGCTCATAATTGGATTCCAGAACCAGCGCGTGACAGGATTTCAATTTTGTATTCACCAGCAGACTGGTGAACCCGAGATCCGTAGCGTATCCCAGTTTCATGCCGTTGCAATGAAATGTATATGCCACCGCATCCACATCATGGGAAATGGCAAAGGGTTCCACGGTCAAACCGCAAAGATCAAATTTATGCCCCGGCGTGATCAGTATCACTCTGGTGGCATTGTTCTTTTCCGCACTGATACGCTGCGCAGTTTCCGGCGTTTCATAGACCGGAAGACCGAAACGGTCTGCAAATACACGGCAGCCGCGGATATGATCATCGTGGCTGTGTGTGATGAGGATCCCGCAGATCGATTCCGGCGCGATCGCTCTCTTGTCCATGCGGGTGCAAAGCTCTTTTGCGGAAAAGCCCGCATCCAGCAGAATGTTCTTTCCGTCCGGACAATGGATCACAGTGGCATTGCCTTTACTGCCGCTGCCGAGAACCGTAAAACCGAATTTCTGTTGTTGCACAGTCGATACCATGGCGATCACTTCCGGCGGGGGATCTTCAGTTTCTGTCCTTCACGGATAAAATCATTTTTCAGATTGTTCGCACGCTTGATATCTTTCACAGATACCTTGTACGCCGCCGCGATCACATACAGCGTCGCTCCCTTCTGGACCACATATTCGTCATATTCTTCTGCCGGAGCCGGAACCGGAGCAAGTGTTTCCTGTTCTATTGCCCGCGGCGGTGGCGGCGGTGGCGGAACCGGAGCAGGTGCCACTACCGGAGTCTTCGCCAGAATTTCCAGCTGACGGGAAATTTCACGGAATTGTGCTTCCCGGGCTGCCGCATCTTTCTGAAGCAGCTGCCGGATGGATTCCATTTCTTTGCGCAATTCTTTATTCTCACGGGAAAGTGCCGCCAACTTCTGTTCCGTCACATTCACTTTGGAATCCAGACGGGCATTCTCATCCTGAAGCAGACGCACCTGACGCGCCATATTGCTGATCGCTTCCTGATAATAACGCACTGCATCCTGCTGACCCTGTGCAAAGACCGGCAGCACCGCCATAGAGAAAACAGCGGCGAAAAAAATCTTTTTCAGCATATCAAAAAAACTCCATAATTACTTATTAAAAGAAAAATCGATTTCAATTAAAATAGCATCTCATCTGTTTTTTTTCAACTGCAAAAAAAAGAAAACAGCAGCGGAATGGCGTTTTTTTTGTTTTTTTTCTTGAAAAATACAGGAAATGAGATTATTTTATCCGTAGAAAACCGTAAAAACCGAAAACAAACCAGTAAAAACAAGATAACAAAAGGACAAAACAACATGAGTACTCTCCTGAAAAATTGTCATCTCATCTCACCCGATGTGGATCTCGATAATGCCGCGATCCTGATCGAAGGCGAAAAGATCAAACGCATTTTCGCTCCCGGCGATGAACTGCCAAATGCCGATGAAGTCATTGATGTGCAGGGCGATATGGTAATGCCCGGATTCATCGATGTCCATTGCCACGGCAGATCCGGTGAAGATTTCTGCGACGCCACCGATAACGCCATCACCACCATGGCTGTGGATAAACTCAAAGAAGGCGTGACCACTCTCCTGCCCACGACCCTGACTCTGGCGGAAGAAACGCTGGCGCAGGCTCTGCAGACCGCTGCAAATTATGTCAAATCCGGCGTGAAGGGCTGTAAACTGCCCGGCGTGCATCTGGAAGGTCCGTTCATCAACCCCAAATGCCTCGGCGCACAGAATCCCGATTTTGTCCGCAAGCCGGATATCGATGAAGTGAAACGCCTGAACGCCATTTTCCCCGTGAAGAAAGTTTCTTTCGCCATCGAAATGGAAGGCGCACCCGTATTCGCTTCCGAACTGCTCGCCGAAGGGATCACCCCCTCCTGCGTCCACAGTGCCGCAACTTTCGCACAGTTCAACGAAGGCTACAATCACGGTCTGGTCAACTTGAGCCACTTCTGCAATCAGATGACCGCTCTCCATCATCGCGATATCGGGCTGGTCGGTGCCGGTCTTTTCTACGATGACGTCTATCTGGAATTCATTTGCGATACGCTGCACATCTGCCCGGATATGATCCGTCTCGTCTTCCAGCTGAAGGACATCGATCACATCCAGCTGATCTCCGATGCCATGCGCGCAGCCGGTATGCCCGAAGGCGATTACACTCTGGGCGGTCTGCCGGTCATCGTCAAAGACGGCGCAGCACGCCTCGCCAGCAACGGCGCACTCGCAGGCAGTACCCTCCAGATCTGCGACGCCCTCAAAAATGTGTACGATATCACCGGTTATGATCTGGCTGATCTCGTCCGCACCACCTCCTGGAACCAGGCTCGCGCTCTGGGGTTGGATGGTCTCGGAAAGATCGCTCCGGGTTACTTCGCCGATATCGTGGTCCTCGATGGCGATTTCAAAGTCAAAAAGACTTTCGTCAACGGCGAACTGCGTTACAGCGCGTAAAACATACGGCGGCACCGGTCGCGGTCTGCGTGTTCCACACGCAGCCGCTCCCGGTTCACCCCACAAAAAACAGGCTTGCTCCATTTGGAACAAGCCTGTTTTTTTTGTGGGGTGGGATCCGGCTTGCCGGATCCGCCGCCGTATGTTTTACGCGCGTGCTTCAGAAAGACACATTCACATCGCCATTGAGCGTATGGGGCGGCGGTACGATCTTGATCCCGGCGGGATCGCCGGACCAGTTGAAATTATCCCAGCTGTTGAACATTTTGGGATCGGTGGGATCTTCCAATACATTCAAATCCATGATCAGGATCCTGCCGCTGGAAGTGAAATACACATCTGCCGCCACATCCTGAATGGGGAGAGCCCATGCGTTTTCGCTGACGAATGCGGCGGCTTTTTCCCAGTACTGCTCTTTCATTTTTTCCAGTTTCGGAAAATGTTTCACCAGCCAGTATTGACTCATGGCAAAGAGCTTGCCCCCTTTGATGAACAGACGGAATTCCCGTGCAATATCCATACGCCGGAAGGGACGCACGCAGATATTGGTCACTTCGCCCCGTTTTGCGGATTCGCGTACCCGTTCACTGCCGGCAAGAATATTCCAGCCGCTGTATGCGGAACGCACGGCTCCGCGTTTTGTTTTGAAGCGTTCACTGTCCACGGGAGCCACCAGATCCACGGAAAGAAAACGGTTGTAACTGTTGGTGGAGTTCATCACCTGCCGCAGACGGGGCAGGACGCGCTGTGCGATTTCGGATTCTGCGTCGGCACCATCCGCCAGTGCCAGGACTTCATCTTCCTGCAGTGACACAAAGAGAGTGGGCAGGCTGAATGCAGCCAGTTTCGGATACCAGTTCTGCAATTTGCATTTTTCCAGATTTTCGTTCATAGCATACCTCCTGTATGTTAAAAATCGTCATCATCAAAATCGTCATCATCATTTGACCGCGGATCTTTTTTCGGCAGCGGATTCAGGTGCAGGATCAATTTTCCGAAAGCAAGCATCTGATAGATGATGAATACGATAAAAAATACGGTCTGAAACGAAACCACATGATTGGCAAAGGATTCAAAAATACTCGCCGCGATAAATGCCGGAAAGGTGGTATAAAGTGTCAGACTCATCAATTTCGGATAGGGCAATTTGTTCGGCAATACCCGGAAACGCAGCATTTCGATCGCCGGCATGATCAGCAGCGCAAGCACCGCCAGAAAGAAAATCTGATTCGCCGTATAAAAGCAGACCGTAATCCAGAGCATGAATTTCAGCAGCAGCCCCGGCTTGCAGGCAAATCTTTCTGCTTCCTTCATTTCTTCTTTTTGAACGGATTTCCCCGCAGATACCGCTTCTTTCAGTGCTGCACGGAATCCTTCCGTTTCATACATCCGGTTGACCGCACGGGTATTCATGGATTTGACTGTTTCCGGATCCATATCGTGCATCTGCAATATGCCCGGGTCCAGGACCCCTGCGGAAAATCGCTTACCGCCGTCTCCGTTCCACAGGAAAATTTTTGTGGGTGTCAACGCCAGTCCCATCGGTTCATTCCAGCTGTTCAATTCTGCATTTTTCACGCTGTCTTCCGTGGCAAAATAATCCACCCGCACCGGAATGGAATGTAAATTGCACAGAAAATGGCGTTCCGGAATATCCCGTCCGGTAAAAAGTCTGTTTTCATGCACAAAAAATCCGCCGGTCTCCTGCTCGATCTTCTCTGCCGCCATATCGATTTTTCCCGATTCCAGCATCAACGAACAGGATGCCGTCGCCACGGAACAGATGATCAGCAGCAGAAATGTATGCAGAATACTGCGCCACAGCGGTATATCCGTCAGAAATACCAATGCGGAGATCTTCGTGCAGAGTGTGTAACTTGTGCGGAAGAAATTCATTTGTACACCTCTTTTTTCCCCTGTTTTCAGACCAGCCGTTTCACCTTGAAGCCGCGGGGACCGTTCTTGCGGATCAATTTTTCCAATCCGCCGGAGATCTTCTGATAATCCTCCTCTTCCGCCTTCTGCACAAATACGATCCCGTTCAGGTGGTCGATCTCATGCTGAAGCGCACGCGCCAGAAATCCTCCACATTCCACGGTGATCTCCGAGCCGTCCAGCAACTGTGTCTGCAAGGTAACGCTGCAGGGGCGTTTCACATTCGCATAAAGTTTCGGTACGCTCAAACAGCCTTCCGTATAATCGCAGATCTCTTCCGAATATGCTGTGATCTGCGGATTGATCAGCGTCAACGGCATTTTCGGCAGCAGCATCACTTCTCCGGGTGACGATGGGGGCAGGGGGTTGCCGTCTTCGTCTTCCGGCGTTCCCACATCCAGCACCACGATCTGAAGCGGCAGCCCGATCTGATTGCCCGCGAGTCCCACGCCGTTATGATCGTACATGGTTTGGATCATGGCTTCAGACAGTTCGCGGATCTCATCTGTGATCGCTTCCACCCTTTTGGCTTTCGCCGCCAGGATCCCTTCACCCAGATATGCCATCTTCAATTTTTTTGTTTTATTCCGTCCCAGCATGACAAATTTTCCTTATGCCGCAGGATTTTTTTCCAGAGCTGTGCGGATCCGTTTTGCCGTTTCCACATTCCCCAGGATCACCACGGTTTCATACATCCCCGCACCCACAGAAACACCGGTGGCTGCCACACGCAGCGGCTGGTTCAACTGAAATTCACCCAGTCCACATTCTGTTTCCACGGCACGGATCAGATTTTCCACATCAGCGGCAGTGGCGGGATTTTGTGCTTCCAGCGCATCTGCCAGTTTCAACAGACCGGCGCGGTGTTCTTCCGAACTCATGAATTTCCGCACGCCTTTGGCATCAAATTCCTGCGGCGGCGCAAAGAAATAGCCCCATCCTTCCAGATCGGTAAAGACTTTTGTACGGGTCTTCATCAGTTTCGCAGCTTCATCGAAAATCGCTTTATCGGCTGTCGCCTGCCACGGATACCGGCCGGCAAATTTCCATGCCATGTCAATGAATCTGTCATCGTCCATTTCGGCAATGTAAAGACCGTTCATATTGGCAAGTTTTGCACTGTCGAACTGTGCCGCAGAGTGCTGCGCCCGTTCAATGTTGAAGGCTTCGATCAATTCCGCTTTGGTCATTTTTTCCCGACCGTCGCCCGGTGCCCAGCCGATCAGCGTCAGATAATTGAACAGTGCTTCCGGCAGGATCCCTTTGTCCCGGAAATCCCCCACAAAAGCATCACCGTCCCGTTTGCTGTACGGTTTGCCCTGTTTGTTCACGATCATAGGCAAGTGCGCGTAAACCGGCACTTCGTGTCCCAGCAGATGGAACAGGAAAAGGTGACGGTAGGTGTTTTCCACATGGTCATCTCCGCGGACGATGTGGGTAACATTCTGATCGATATCGTCCCACACATTCGCCAGATGGAAGACCGGGCTTCCGTCACTGCGGATGATAATGAAATCGCGCATACTGTCAAGCGGTTTCGCCAGATCGCCTTTCACCAGGTCGTGATAAAACACTTCCCGTTTCGTGTAGGTGATCTTTGCGGCAGACTCCGTTTCAAAAACATTACTGCCGTCCAGAATGGCAGGAAGCGTCTGTTCGTTCAATGCAAAAATCTCGTCGCCCGCACCATCAAAGACCTTCAGATCTTTGAACCCGGCAAGACATGCCTGCGTTTCCACCGCCTTGCCTTTGGCATTGAGGGTGAAAAAGGTCAAACCTGCACGGTTCACAAGCAGTTTCTGTTCCGGTGCAAGTGCAGTTTCCCCATTCCCCAGCGTCCGCACAAAGGGGAACGCATCACAATCGCAGGGGATCCGGAAATAGACCGGCGATTTTTCCGCATCCGGTTCCGCTTTGTAAGCACAACCCATGCTCTGCAGTTTGTCCGCCGCAGCAAGATGTTTTGCAAGCTGTTTCGTCTGATACATGGGTTCTTCATCGTAATCCAAACCCAGCCATTCCATACATTCCAGCAGCGTGTCGATGGCTTCTTTTGTGGAACGCTCCAGGTCGGTGTCTTCCACACGGAGCAGGAAGGTTCCGCCGCTGTGACGGCAGCAGAGCCAGTTGAAAATCGCAGTTCTGATATTACCGATATGAACCTGTCCCGTGGGGGACGGTGCGAATCTTGCACGGAATTCCATAATGATCCTTATACTTTCCTGAAATTACAGTTCGTTGGTCGCAGCCTGAAGCTGTGCTTTTGCATTGTGCATATTGATGACCGCTTCAGCAAGCGCGTTTTCCGCATTGATAAAAGCAGTCTGTGCTTCGTTGAGACGGGTGATCCCCGTGGATCCGGCGTTGTATTCCAGATTCACCAGATCGCGCTGTTTCCGCACCAGTTCCAGATTCTTCTGGTTCAGCTTCACCTGCTTGAGGTTGGTCTGATAATTTTCATAGGCAGTACGCACGTCGGCAATCACATTGCTCCACACATTCGCCACCTGAAAATCCACCGCATTCAGATTCGCCTGTGCCGCACGCATGGTGAAATAAGTTCTGCCGCCGGAGAAAATCTCCCAGGAGATCGTCATGCCGTAATCCAGACCCCAACTTTCGGGAGAAGTACGGATCACGCCGGAATCATCTTCATTTTCCGCCCATTTGTTTTTGCTCCAGCGGTGATTGTCCCCGTAATTGAGAGAAACATCAAAGGATACGGTCGGACCGAACGCTCCGATGCTGGAATAGTAATTGTATTTCGCCACTTCATAGGCTTCACGGTACTGCTTCAGGTCGGGACGGTTCTTCAGTGCCTGGTCCAGATAAAATTCGATACCCGCCAGCATTTCTCCGTCGGGCGACGGCATCAGCGGGAAACTGACAGAATCCGGGATCGTCCCTTCCGTCAGACCCAGCAGCTGTGCCAGAGCCAGTTTCGCCGCCACTGCCGCGTATTCCGCAGAATAACGGGTGCTTTCCGCAGAGTTGTAGTTCACTTTGAAGTTGAGAACATCGGAAAGAGGAGATGCACCCGCTTCAAATTTGAGTTCTGTTTCTTTCAGAAGATCCAGGTTGTAACGCATATTGGCTTTGGCAATCCGGGTCTTCGCATTGGCAAGCAGCACTTCGTTGTAGGCAAATGCCACAGAACGCAGCAGCAGACGGCGCGCGTCTTCCTGCGCGGCAGCACTTTCATTCCAGGAATGTTTTGCCGCAAAAAGATTCATTTCGCGCTGGAAACTGTCAAAAACCAGCAGGGATGCTCCGAATGAGGGCGAGGATGAGAAATTGCGCACATCCGCTCCCGCATCCGCATTCCGGGCAAAAGAATGACTCTGCCCCAGACTGTATTTGAAAGAAACTGTGGGCATGTAGTAGGAAAATGCTTTGTAATACTGCGCCCGTGCCGCTTCGATCGCGTAATACGCACTCTTGAACGAAGGATTGTTCTGGATCGCAATGTTCTGCGCTTCATCCAGCGTCAGCATCCCGATATCTTTCGGAAGTGTCTGATGTTCTTCTTTCAGAATTTCAGTATATGTGCCGCGGGAGATCGCAACCGGTGTCTTGGAAGATACACACCCTTCAGAAATCAACAGCAGCCCCGTCAACGCCGCCGCAGAAAATAATTTCAATGTCATATTTTTCATCGGAAAAAAAACTCCTTTCCCAATCCGACCCTTCCGGATCAGCTTTTTTTGTTGATATTCTTCATCTTTATTTCCTTTTTAAAATACACGCGGAAATGCAATTAGTCAAATGGAAAATTCTTTTTTTGGTCAAAAAAAGTATTATTTTTCCTAATTATTTTGTAATTTAGTGTACTTGCCGCGTATGAAAAAACGCGGTCCGCCGGATCGCCCCGTGGACCGCGTTGCTGTTGTGTTCAGCCGAATGGATCATGCAAGAGTGGTGGTGTAACCGAATGTACCTTTTTTGGTAACCTCATCCACTTTCGCGATTTCCACACAGACGACCATGGTTTCCGCATCATAATCGGAAATGGTCCATTTGCCGTCTTCATAGGAAACATTGGCAGCCGTGGTGATCTCTGTCAGACCGGAAGTGGTGATTTCATGGAGAGTCACATTCAGGTTGCCGCCGGCATCCGTGATTTCCCATGTGCCGTCATCGCTCAACTGGATGTAGTCCACAAAATCCTGAATATCGCCGTTGGAGAGCCAGCCGTTGGTTCCGTTCTGGAAAACCGCACCTTCCCGTGTGTCGATTCCTTCGTCATCGGCATTTTCGCTTTTCGCGTCGGTGAAGCCTTTTGCCGCATCTGCAGAACCGATATCGTACCACTTGATGGTTTCATTGTCACCGGCTGCATCTTTCAGGATGTTCATGGCTTCTTTGGAGGCATAAACTTCTGTATTGTTGCCGATTGCAATGGAATCAATGTTGGAGATTGTCCCGCGGAAGATCGCGGTCACGCCCTGACCGATCGTCAGCTTATCGCCCTTCACGGAGCCTGCGCCGTCGATGCTGTCCACGGAGAACAGAGAGTAATTTCCTGCAGAGAACACATCATCCAGCTCGGTACCGGTCAGATCGTTGATATCCAGAACGGTCCACTCGTCCACAGTTCCGGCAGCCTTGTCGTAAGTTCCTGCTCCGACGGTCAGTTTGTTCACACCCGTCACATCGCCAGCCTGCAGTGTCCCCAGTGAACCCAGATTGATCGCATTCTTCATGCCGGCTTCTTCCCCGGAGGTCAGGTCGATATCGCCGTCCACGATCAGATTTGCCAGTTTGCCGATGGTGATGGTGTCTGCGAGTTCCGAACCGGTGATCCCGGAGCAGTAGATCTCGGTGTAATAATTGCCGTCTGCTGTTGCTTTTCCTGCCGCCAGACTCAGATTGTTCACACCTTCGATCATGGCAGTGTTCAGGCAGCTCTGTGTCCCGATGGAAAGGGTGTTTTTGCCCGCACCGAGATCGATCCCGCCGAGGATATTCACATCTGCTTCATAGTTGTTTCCCTGGCTGTTGAAGTTGCCGATCTTCACAGTATCATTTCCCTTGCCGAGACTGAACGCGGCAATGGAGGTATCGGTATAATTTCCAATGGTGATCGTATCATTGCCGGTGGTGCCGGAGATCATACCGGATGCAAACTGCGTATATACCTGATCTTTCGCGCCGCCCGCTTCGTAGGCGAACGCGATCCCGTTGCCGATGGTCAGTTTGTTCACGCCTTCGATCACACCGGATTCAAATTTTGCATTGGAACCGACTGTAACCGTAAAGTTTCCACCCAGTTCGGAAAGATAAATGTTGCTTGCACTGAATTCTGCATGGTTGCCGACAGTGAGCTTGTTGCTGCCTTCCGAACCCGTAAGATTGCCATTGATCGTTACGATCGCTTTGTTTTCACCGCTGGTAACAACTTCATCGCCTTTGTTGACACCGCCTGCACCCAGCGTCAGTGCATTGACATTCTGCAGATCCCCTTCCACGGAAAGTGCCGCTTTTGCCGCAACAGTCACCGCATTCGCTCCACCCAACAGATCCATGGAACCTTTGACATACAGAGAGCTGTTCGCAGCAAGACTGATCATGTCTTTTGCTTCCGTTCCCGTGATGCTTCCGTAAACATCCGCTTCCGTAGCGATCATGCTCGTTTCATCCATTTTTCCCGCAGAGAGCGTCAGTCCTGCCAGTCCGTCGATCGCCAGCACTGTTGCACCCGGTGCCACCAGTGATGCTGCCGTCGCACCCACGGAAAGAGTACTTGCAGAGCCGACTTTGATGGTGGTTCCGGAAGCAGACATCACACCGCCGTTGTTGATCACGCCGGTAATGGTCATGTCTGCATAGTTCCCGATGGTGATCGCATTTGCCATCAGCGGTGCTTCGTAGTTGCCGTCGATCGTCACTTCAGAACGATCCCAGCTGCCGGAATTCAGTTTGTTCAAACCGCCGTTGCCGACTGTGAATGTTTTTACATTCTTCACACTGTCCACATTGAAAATGCTGAACCCGCCCACGGTAATGGTGTTGGCTCCGCCGCCGAGATCGATGTTTCCGTAAATATTGGCTGTGGACCAGGTGCCTGTTTTGATCGAGTTGTTGCTGTTCTGTCCGTAAATATTGCCGGATCCGCCGATATAAGAGTTGCCGTCGTGGTAGCCCACTGTGAGAATGGCGGTATCGTCTGCCGTACTGTTCCCCAGCGTCAGACTCTTGACCGCGATCAGGTCACCGCCCAATTCTGCAGATGCTCCATTGCCGAAGGAGATCGTATTGTTCCCCCCGTTCTGATTTTTGCCGATGGCAACATAGGAGCCGTCTTCCTGTTTCACGCCTTTGATCACCGTGGTGGTGAAGTTGCCTGCTTTGACCGTTGCCGCACCCGCAGAGGTGACCAGTGCGCCGGTAAGCGTCATCCCGGTAGATGTGGCATCGCCTGCCACGCCATTGGCAATGGTCACAGTTGTTGCGTTCTTGATATCAATCATTTCCAGAACGACACCGGTACCCACATTGACCGTGTTTTTGCCGCCCAGCATGTCGTAGGAATAATTGGAAAGATCGCCGTCTTCTCCTTTTACAATATCCAGTTTGTTGTTGCCCACGGTCCCGTTGAAAGTCCCGGAATTGAAAATACCGGAAATATCATCCAGCGAAGAGCCTTTTGCGTTGACGGTAATGTTTTCGACATCGGAAAGCGTGGTGTCTTCAAAACCCACATTGCTGAAGTTTTTGCCTTTGAAAAATTCAGTGGCTTCATTCATTTCTTCCACATTCAGCGCGCCGCCTTTGATGACCAGTTTCGCACCGCTGCCGATATTGAAATTTTTGAATTTCATAAAGCGGATCGCCTGTTCCGCAGAGATCGTCAGCGTTTTTCCGGCATCCACAGTCAGTGTGGTGTTTTTTCCGGTGAGCAGTACCAGCCCGGTATAACCGTTTTCCATATCGCCGATGGTCAGATCTTTTTTCACCGTCAGATTGGAAATGGTGAGCGTATCGCTGGCACTGAGCAGAAGTTCTGCCGCATCGCCGGAATCCGTCGTGATCAGATCGGTCGCTTTGGATGCCGTATTGCCGCCGTCTTCCAGAACCAGTTTTTCGTTGATCTTCAGAGCGGAACTGCCGGAAAGAATGATGGAGCCCGCAGTCAAGTCGCCCGCCGCACTCACATCTTTCACATTCAGGTTCCCGCTGACTTTTACATTGCCCGTCACAGATGTCGCTGTCACATCGCTGGAGATGATCTCCATCACTTTTTCGCCGCTTCCGCCTGTGATCGCACCGAGGGAGATCTTGTCATTGCCTTCTCCGGTCACAGTCGCCGTGATCTTTGAAACACCTTCGATCCCATTGGTAACAAGCAGTTTATCGGAATTGTTGCTGCAGTTGATGGTAATAGTCGCATCCATGGTGCCGGAAATTTTCCCCTGCACTTTCAGGGAGCCGGTGGGATATCCTTCTTCGCCCACAGGAATGTTGCCCGCATAGGAAAGATCGCCGGTCACGGTGATGTTCATCCCCGTCCAGGCTTTGTCCCCGGAATTGAGTCCGCTGATATCGCTCATCCCGGTATCGCCGACAAAAGTCACGGATGCCGGATTGGATGTGGTCAGTTCAGATGCTTTCGCCGTGGAAACACTGGTATAGGCGGTCAGCCCGTAGGTGTAGGACTTGCCGTTGACTGTGTAAGTGTAGCCCTGTTTTTTATCGGCGAGCGTGGCGTCGATCACCAGATCCGCATCCGCGAAAAGAGCATCGTTCCAGAGGAGGACCGAGCCGTCAACAACTTTTTGATTCCAACCGGCAATAAGGCTGTCTTCGTTGACGAGCGTCACAGAACTGCTGCCGGTGGCTTCCGCACCGTAAAGCAGGGTATATACGCTTTCCTTGTCCAGATTCGCATCGTTGAACCCGGTGAAATCCACCTTGAAAGTTCCGGAGACATTTCCGGTATAAGCCAGGCTGCCGTCCCAGGAAACACCGATGTCGCCCGCCGTGACCGTCACATCCGTCACCGCAGATTTTCCACCGGAGAATCGGGCACTGACAGTTGCATCGCTGAAGGTGATCGCGGATCCCGGCGTGTTCACAATGATGCTTACCGGCTTCTCTGCCTGCTGTTTGATCGTGTCAACTGCACTTTCGTAGGTCGCAAACGCGTTTGTGCCGATGGTGTAAGTTTCACCGTTGTAGGTGACTTCTCCGCTCTGACCTGCCCATTCTGAATTGACGATAATCGTACTCATGTCAATTTTCCTTTCGCTCAAGTAGATCCCGTCTGCCGTTCTGATCACGCAGTATCCGAGATCCGCCATTTCCTGTGTTATGTTAAATTTTATATTCTTATACTCAATTTCTGCATCCATCAGCTTGTAACGCTGATCGATCGCCTCAAAACCATCACTCAATGTCACCAGCACATTTACCGGCGTGCCTTCCCAGACATAATAATTTTCTTCCGTCAGGCTCCAACTGCCGCCGAGACCGCCCACGGTCAGCATCACCTGATCGGTTGCCGTTTCTTCCGTGATCTCCAATTTTACGGTCAGTGCATCGCTGCCCGCCGCACTTGCATTCAGTATGCCGACCCTCAGACTTGCCCCATCCGATACGGTGATCTCATTGTTTTTCGATCCCGCCGCCAGCACGATCCCGCCGCTGCTGAACTCAAATTCCGCCGTTCCTTTCAGTGCGATCTTTCCGCCTGAAAGGGTGATGACTGTATCATCCTGCGCCAAAGTCAGGCTGCCGTTTTTCAGTGTAAGCAGACTTCCTCCGGAAAGTGTGAGCGCATTCTTCACGAAAACTTTTGCATCTTCCGTCGCGATCTGTGCTTCATTTTCCACTGTGATATTTGTCATGTAGAGCAAACTGTTTCTGTCTGCCGCGACCTTTGTGCCGTATCCGCCGATCCTGCCTCCGGCGAGAGAAAGTGTACTGTCCGAAGTCGCCGCCAGCAAACCGCCGGTCATGACCAGATCATCCGTGTGGAATTGCGAACCTCTGCCCGTTACAAGCATTTCACTGCCGGAAACAAATACCGCAGTATCACCTGTCACTTTTGCACCATTGCTCACCGTGATATACAGTCCGCCGTCCGTGACCGCTCTGTCCCACGGCGCAAAATAATCAAATGCACCCACGGTATCGCTGCCGCTGAATGTGAGCAGCACAATACCGGCTGTGCCATCCGTTGACACAGTTCCCCGGAGAGAACCGGAAAATGCCCCGTTGAAGATCAGGTTCGCACCTGCTGTCTGCCCGTAAAGGGGATCCAGACTGCTGATGTCTTCTTTTGTGGTTCCGAGATTTGTAAAGATCACCGCGTCCGTATTGGATGTTTTGATCGCATCCGCTTCGACCGCATCTGCAACCGAGTCAAAAGAGCTGCCGTTCCCAACGGTATATTCCGTACCGTTGACGGTGATCACATCACCGGTATTCCTTTCGAAGATCAGAAAGATCTCCTGTGCTGTAATCATTCCCGCGCTCATAAGACTTCGATTCCATTTTTATTTTTATACAGTATATATTGTAACCGCTATTTGCCATTTGTCAAGGTGCAAAATCCTGTATGACGAAAGAAAAATGAAAAATTTTTCAGAAAGTTTTTACATATTTCCGATACTTCCTTGAAATGTGGTGAGTCTGTGCTATCTTTACACAAAATCTTATCACAAATCATCAACCAGAACTCAGGAGAAAAATATGTCCGGAAAACCTGTACTGCGTGTCGGGATCATCAGCGATGTCCAAGCCTATGCCTATTCTCAGGATTGGGGTATGCACAACTGCGAAAAAGCCTTCCGCATCCTGGCAGATCAGAAAATCGATGTCTTGATGAACGGCGGCGATATTGCCGACGGCGGCGACAGCGTTGCGCCACTGGAATATTATCAGGAAATGGTCAAAAAATATTTTACGGAAAAAATGCCCGTTCAGGTTTCCTGCGCCGGAAATCACGATTTCTGGAGTCATCCCGGTGTCAGTGAACGCAGTCAGGAACAGATCTTTTCCGATTTCTGCCGCATCTTCGGCGATGAAGAAACGGATCCCGTCTGCAAGACCATTGCCGGATACGATTTTATTGCATTCTCCACCAACAACAAGAGCAATTACAGTGAAGAAGATTGCGAAAGACTGCTGCGTCCCGCATTGGAAAAAGCTGTGGCAAGAGATGCGTCCAAACCGATTTTTGTCATTACCCATTTCCAGCCGAAAGGCACTTGTGCCGGCGGGATCAAAGGCGGCAGAGCCGGATTGCGCAAAGTGTTCAATGATTTTCCGCAGGTCATTTCTTTTTCCTCCCACTCCCATTGTCCGCTGGAAGATGAACGCTGCATCTGGCAGGGTGAGTTCACTGCCATCAATACATCCTCTTTGAGTTACGGCTGTATCGAAGAACGCTGTGTCAATGTGTGCGGCCCCATCCTGCCGTTCGGCCGTGAAGCATTGGGGATCATGGTCATGGATATTTTTGAAGACCGTCTGGAGATCCACCGTTACAACGCGGAAGACGGTCACGAGATCAAGCCGGACCGCATCTGGAATATCGCTCTGCCCTATTCTCCGGCAGATCCCGTTTACAGTTTTGAACGCCGTGCCGCCGTGCGCACCGCACCCGAATTTGAACCCGGTACCGATGTTTATTTCCGTATCGACTACGGGTTTGTCTATCTCGTTTTCAACGAAGCGAAACACGATGATTTCACACACTTCTACCGCATCACCGCCACTGAGATCGAGCCTGATGGTTCCGATGGAAAAGTGATGGAATTCCGTTATGTTTCCCACTTCTACCGCCTTTTGCGCAACTGCGATCCGCGTTATGTGTTCCGTCTTCCCCCCAATTCTGTGGAACCCGGAAAATTCTATCGCTACGATGTTTATCCTGTGGAAACTTTCGGCAAGGAAGGCAAACCCATTTCTCTGACCTGTCAGGTCCCCCCCCACTACACCTGTAATAATGTGGCAGAGATCGGACCCCAGGAATAAACCATAGGGGGTGCGTTGTCTCGCTTGGATCTTTGTGCCTTTGCTTCGGATGCAGTCGGGTGCGTTGTCTTGCTTGGATCTTTGTGCCTTTGCTTCGGACGCGGGCTCGGTCATGGATGTAGAATCCACTCCCTCGCCCTTGCCTTGCAAAAACGCAAATCTCCGGCGCAATCCTTCCGCACCCCCCTTTTTAACGAGTCGAAGCAGTCACAGCGTTTCGCTGTGACTGCTTCGCGAATAAAAGTTTTTTGAAAAGGGGTACGGGGAAAAACTTTTATTCAAAAAAGTTTTTCCCCGTAATTCTTTCTACAACCTACCACCGCGCCTCGGCACTTTATTCTTCCAAAGTCTGTTTCAGCAATTCAAAAGCTTCTGCTTCGGGGAGAGTGGCAAAAGGTTTTCCGAAGCGGAAAAGCATCAGTTTCCCGTTGCCGGCACCTGCCACGCCGATGTCGGCATTTTTCGCTTCTCCGGGACCGTTCACGACGCATCCCATAACGGCGATCTTTTTGATTTTGATTTGTTTCTTCCGGGCATGGAGTTGTGCCACGAGCGTTTCCACTTTATCAGCCATGGCAAAAAGATCATACGCTGTCCGGGCGCAAGTCGGACACGACACGATTTCCGGGCGCGCCTCCCGCAATCCGATGGATTCCAGCAGCGCAATGGCGCATTTGACTTCTTCGCAGGGGTCGGCGGTCAGGCTGACGCGGATGGTGTCGCCGATCCCGTCCAGCAGCAATGCTCCGATCCCGGCTGCACTTTTGATGATACCGCGGTAAGGAGTTCCCGCTTCCGTCACTCCCACATGCAGGGGATAATCTGTTTCTGCGGAAAACTGACGGTATGCCGCCACGGTGACGGGTACGGAACTGGCTTTCAGGGAAACGGCAATATCTCTGAATCCGCATTTTTCCAGTTGTGCCGTCTCCAGATGTGCCGCTTCGCAGAGAGCCGCCGCCATTGCGCGGCCGTGATCTCCGTGAAATAATGTTAATTTTTCTTCCAGCAATCCTTCCGGAAGACTGCCGCCGTTCACTCCGACACGGATGGGGATATTGGCATTCCCCGCCGCTTCCGCCACGGCTGCAACTTTCTTTCCGCTCCCGATATTGCCGGGATTGATCCGCACCGCATGGATCCCTGCGGCAATGGACCGCAATGCCAGTTCGTGATTGAAATGAATATCCGCCACCAGCGGCACACTGCTCGCGGGAACGATCTCGTGCAATGCTTCCGCCGAAGCCATATCCGGCACTGCCAGCCGCACGATCTCGCAGCCGCGATCCGCCAATGCCCGGATCTGTGCAATGGTCGCAGCAGCATCTTTTGTGGGCGTATTTGTCATGGATTGAACGGAAACGGGCGCACCGCCTCCGATCTTTACCGACCCGACTCTGATGGCACGCGTTGTCATTTTTCCGCTCCGGATCCGATCTTATGCATATTGTATTCGGTCATGATCGTGCCGGGTTCCTCCGGTTCCTCCGGGATCAGCCGTTTGATGTCAAAAAATGTCACATACAGCATGAATCCGATCAAAACGAAGATGAAGAAATACATAATGGGCTGGAGGATCTTTGCGGAAAGTTTTCTCCGGGTGATCATTTCCAGCAGTGAAAGCATGATGTGTCCCCCATCCAGTACCGGGATCGGCAGAAGATTGAACAAGCCCAGACTGAAGGAGATCATCACCACCAGATTCAATCCGATGATGAGTGATCCTTTATACACCGATTGATACAATGTCTGACCGATCCCCAGCGGTCCGCTGAAATGCTGCGGTCCCAATGTGGTGTGTCCTGCACTGGTGGATCCCAGTTTCCGGCGCACTCCGGCAGAAACGCTTTTCAATGATCTGCCCGTGAGTTCCAGCACATTCCACAGCTGTCTGACAGGATCCGGGTGGCTGATCCCCTGAAGCATCACGCCGATCTTGCAGGATCTTGAAAGTTTCACCGTCAGATCCAGGATCTCTTTCCCCCGCTGAACAGTCAGCACAAAAGGCGTATCTTTTTTGTTGAGTACCGCTCCGTAAAACGCAGAAAGATCTGCCGTTTCCTGCCCGTCCACTTTCAGGATCTTGTCATTGACTTTCAATCCCGTCAGATCCGTTGTTCCGGGATAAATATGTTCCACAAGCATATCTTCATTGGGGGAAAAGAGCGCGGCAAAAGTGTAACTTTCTCCGTCATGTTCCGGCGTAACGCTCACTTCCTGTACCGTTTCACCGCGACGGATCCCCAGCGTGACCGCTTTCCCATCGGAAAAACGGATGGCATTGAGCATATCCTGCCAATATATTTTTTTCCCGTTCAGCGTTTCGATCCGGTCGCCGGTCCGGATCCCTGCTTTCTCTGCGGGCGATCCTTCCAATGGCGTCACTTCAACAGGTACATCCACCGTGAAAAATGGCATCGCCACTTTCGCATTGGGCATGACCTGTCTGTTGACTTCCGGCCGGTAGATCACATGACCGGTACTGCCATCGGTCTTGCGGACCGTCAGATCCACATCCCCCACATTCAGCATCACTTCCCGCGCAAAATCACTCCAGGTGAAAGAAAATTTTTCCCCATTGAATTCAATGATCTCATCTCCCGGACGAAGCCCCGCCTGAAATTCAGGTGATTCGATCTGGATCGATGTGACCCGGAAACTTTCCGCTTTCGGTGTCCCCTGCGGCAGACCCGCGATCCAGATCACACAACCCAGCACCAATGCAAAAAGAATATTGAAAAGCGGTCCGGCAAATGCTGTCACCATCCGTTTCCACGGAGCGACCGGCGGCAGTTCGTTGCCGTTTTCATCCACCACTTTATCATCGGAAGAATCGATTTGCGGCAGATCCACATATCCTCCCACGGGAATACAGCCGATCCGGTATTCCACACCATTGATTTTTTTCGACCAGACTTTTTTGAAACCGATGGAAAATGCCACGATATGGAGTCCGCACCAGCGCGCCGCAAGAAAATGCCCCAATTCGTGTATGAAAATACACATCCCGAAAAAGAATACCATAAAGGCTGCCGATCCCGCAATCTTCAAAATCTGCAAAAATAATTCCATAAAATCTTTCCTCCTTATATCGTTGACGCATACGACCGCGCCCAGCGGTCAGCTTCCCGGATCTCCGCAAGATCCACTGTTTTTTTATTCTGATGAACTGACATTGTCCGCTCAATGATTCTCCAAATGTCCGGCAGCGTGACTTCTCCCCGGCAGAAACGGTCACACGCCGTTTCATTGGCTGCCAGCATCACCGCCGCCATCGTGCCTTCTTCACGCATCGCATGTCGGGCAAATGTCAGCGACGGGAATCTGGATTCATCCGGTGCCTCAAATGTCAGATCCTTCATCGCCGTCCAATCCAGTTTCGGCAGACCCGCGTCCATCCGTTCCGGATATGTCAATGCATATTGTACCGGAAAACGCATGTCCGGCACACTCAAAAGTGCAGAAACCGCACCGTCACACCACTCCACCATGGAATGAATGATCGATTGGGGATGTACCACCACTTCGATCTTTTCCGCAGAAACACCGAAAAGATGATGCGCTTCGATCATCTCCAATGCCTTGTTCATCAATGTGGCAGAATCCAATGTCACTTTCGGGCCCATGTTCCACGTGGGATGAGCCATCGCCTGATCAAATGTCACCTTCGCAAGATCCGCCGCCGGTGTCTTCCGGAACGGACCGCCGCTGGCTGTCAGCAGCAGCTTTTCCACTTCAGCGGGATCATGTCTGTCCAGACACTGAAAAAGCGCACTGTGTTCGCTGTCCACCGGCAGGATCGTAATGTTTTTTTCGCGCGCGAGATCCATCACAAGCGATCCCGCCGTCACCAGCACTTCCTTGCTGGCAAGGGCAAGCCGTTTGCCCGATCCCAATGCCGCAATGGCGGGTTCCAATGCCGCCAATCCCACAATGGCACAGATCACAAGATCAATGTCCAGTTCACGGAGCAATGCGCAGAGCGCGTCATTTCCCCCGTACGCAGTCGCAGTGGATGGCAGCAGAGCCCGCAGATGCGGGAGCTGCGCGGCATCCGCAGTGACTGCATGGGGAACAGCAAATTCCGCCGTCAACGCGGCAAGCGCATCAATACGCCCGCCGCCTGCGGAAAGCAGCACCACATCCCACTGATCGCCCATGGCTCGCAGAACACGCATGGCACTGGTCCCCACCGATCCCGTCGCGCCCAATACGGCAACACGCTTTTTCCGTCCGGCGATCACTTCGATTCCACCATAAATGTCACGGGTCCGTCATTCTCCAATGCCACCAGCATATCCGCGCCGAATTCACCTGTGGGAACATCTTTCCCAAGATGCTCTTTCATCAGAGCCACAAATTTTTCGTACAGCGGGATCGCCTGTGCCGGAAGTGCCGCTTCGCTGAAACCCGGGCGTCTGCCTTTGCGGCAATCCCCGTACAGCGTGAACTGCGACACCACCAATGCTTCTCCGCCGGATTCGATGAGCGAACGGTTCATCTTCCCTTCCTCATCGCAGAAAATACGCAGATTCGCCACTTTTTCCGCCAGATATACAGCATCTTTTTCCGTATCACTGTGGGTGACTCCGAAAAGGATCAGCAGACCCGCACCGATTTCTCCCGCGATTCTGCCATCGATCGTCACCGAGGCTTTTCTCACCCGCTGGATCAAAGCACGCATCGCGTCACCCCTTGATGAGTTTCAGAAATTCTGCGCGCGTCTGCGCTTCATCGCGGAAACTTCCCAGCATGGACGATGTTTCCATGACGCTGTTCTGTTTCTGCACTCCGCGCATCAGCATACACAAATGCTGTGCCTCCATCACCACGCCCACACCTTCAGGTGCCAATACGTCCTGAATGGCATCGGCAACCTGACGGCACAAGCGTTCCTGCACCTGCAGACGGCGTGCGAACATATCCACGATCCGCGCAAGTTTGCTCACACCCAGAATTTTTCCACGGGGAATGTAACCGATATGGCATTTGCCGAAAAACGGCAGCAGATGGTGTTCACACATGCTGTAAAATTCAATATCCTTCACGATCACCATATCGTCGGCGTTTTCCTCAAATATGGCTCCATGCACCACGTCTGTCAGATTCTGCTTGTAACCTCTGGTCAGATATTCCCAGCTGCGCTGAACGCGCTCCGGTGTCTTCAGCAGTCCTTCCCGCTGGGGATCTTCTCCGATCTCAAGAAGGATGGAACGGACTTCATTTTCCATATCCGCAACTCCGCTCAATTCACTTTTTCCATCGCCTGTGCAAAGTCGGCAATGATGTCATCAATACTTTCGATCCCCACAGACACACGGACCATTTCCGGAGAAACTCCCGCCGCCACCAGTTCTTCATCGCTCAACTGACGGTGTGTCATGCTCGCCGGATGCAGTACACCCGTACGCACATCTGCCACATGGACCACAATAGCTGCCAGCTTCAGTTCGTTCATCACTGCTTCCGATGCCGCTTTGCCGCCTTTCATCCCGAAACAGAGAACTCCGCTGCCGCCTTTCAGATATTTTTTCGCCGTCGCATACTGGTCGTCATCTTCCAGGAAGGGATATTTCACCCATGCAACTTTCGGATGGTTCTTGAGGTACTGTGCCAGTTTCAATGCGTTTTCGCTGTGGCGTTCCATACGCAGATGGAGCGTTTCCAACCCCACATGACTCAAAAATGCGTTGAAGGGCATCATCGGTACACCCAGGTCGCGCACCCATTGCACACGCAGTTTCACCGAGAACGGTGCCGCAGCAAAGTCGCGGGTATAGATCAAGCCGTGATAACTGGCATCCGGTTCCGTAAATTCCGGATATTTCCCGTTGTTCCAGTTGAAATCACCTTTTTCGATCACGATCCCCCCCACGGAAAGCGCATGCCCATCCACATATTTCGTGGTGGAGTGAGTCACAATATCCGCACCGAATTCAAAAGGACGGCACAGGAAAGGTGTGGGGAAGGTGTTATCCACGATGAACGGAACACCCAGTTTTTTTGCCACAGCGGCAAATTTTTCAAAATCCAGCACATTCAATGCGGGATTGGAAAGCGTTTCCGCAAACACCGCCCGCGTTTCTTCTTTTGCCGCAGCCAGGATCTCCTCCACAGAGGCAGATGCCGGTACCAGCGTCACTTCCACACCCATTTTTTTCAATGTGTTGGTGAAAAGAGAAACTGTGCCGCCGTACAGTTCCGCACTGGCGATCACATGCTGACCTGCCGTACAGCAGTTCATGATCGCCATAGTGTTGGCGCATTGACCGGCAGAGAGAGCCACTGCCGCCACACCGCCTTCCAGTGCAGCCATTTTCTTCTCAAAACAATCCACTGTGGGATTGGCAAGGCGGGTGTAGAAAAATCCTTCCCGTTTCAGATCGAAAAGTTCCGCCACCTGCTGTGCATTGTCATACTTGTAGGTAGTGCTTTGTGCGATGGGCACCACGCGCGGTTCGCCGTTTTTCGGTTCATAACCCGCCTGAACGGCAAGCGTTTCCAATTTCCAGTTCTGATCCATTGTCCGGTCTCCTTGATTTACCGTTCTTCACAAACTTCGTCCAGACACCATTTGTTGCGGAAGACAGGTTCGCGGTCGATCCATTTTCCGTCGGTGAAATCCGGGAACGCCACCGGCTGGGATCCCAGCGCGATAGACTGTTCAGAGAGCGTTGTGACCGCCATCCATGCGGCAACATCGTACACATCGATCGGTGTCACGGTGCGGTTGCGGACAGCATCAAAGAATGCAAGGAGAGCCAGCGCATCCATGCCGCCGTGTCCGCCGATCTGATTATCCCGGAATTCTTTCCAGATGGGATGATCGTATTCTTCGTAGAATTTTTCTTCCGGTTCCCAATCATGACAGGTGTAGGGATTGCCGGCGATATCCAGTTTTTCGTAGCACGGGCTGATCCCGTGGATATACAGACTTTTTGCGTCTTCCAGCCAGATCCCTTTGGTTCCCTGAACGCGGCAATCCCGGGAATAAGGACGGGGCAGGCTGATCCCGTGGGTCAGCACAATATTTTCGCCGTTGGCACATTTGATCACGGTGGTGATCACATCGCCGATGTTATAATGTTTATCCACTCCGTGTTCTTTTGCAACCGTATCGAAACCCACACCCTTCGTCGCATGGGAGGTCAGACTGATGAAACGGTTGCCGCGGTTGATACGCAAAATCTTTGCAATGGGACCCAAGCCGTGTGTGGGATAAAGATCGCAGTTCCGGAAACGGTTGTGCATTTCCCGTTCGTTCCGGGTGTGATTGTAGGTCATTTCCGTCAGATCGTGTTCATAGCCGCATTCGCAATACACCAGTTCACCCAGCATACCTTTGCGTGCCATATTCAACACCATCAATTCATTTCTGCCGTAACAGCAGTTTTCAAGCATCATACAGGAAACACCGGTTTCTTCAGACGCGTGGACCAACTGCCAGAGTTCATCCAGACTGGATGCTCCGCCAACTTCGATCCCCGCATATTTTCCCGCTGCCATCGCGTCTTTTGCGATCTTGAGATGACTGTTCCAGCTGGTGGGGACCAGCACCGCATCCACATTGGGATCTTTAATAAGTTCGCGGTAATCTTTGTAGGCTTTCGGGCGTTTGCAGTTGTGCTTGTCAAAAATACTGTGGATCTTTTCAATACGCGCATCCAGAAAATCGCAGATCGCTGTGATCTCCACTTCATTCTGCAGTTCAAACATGGTGGCAAGGAGTGTTTCAGTTCTTGCACCCAGACCGATCATACCGATTTTAACAATATTGCTCATAACTTTTTCCTTTCGCTTTCGCGTTAAGATTGTTGTTGATTCTCTTATCTGCCGCCCTGCTGTTTCAGCCAGGCTTCCACAAACATATCGATATCGCCGTCCAGCACCGCCGCTGTATTGCCGGTTTCCACATCCGTGCGCAGGTCTTTGACCATCTGATACGGTTGGAGTACATAGGAGCGGATCTGACTGCCCCAGCCGATCTCGGCTTTGTCCCCGGAGATCTGTGCCGCTTCACGGCGGCGTTTTTCTTCTTCCAATTCATACAGACGCGCTTTCAACATATTCAATGCCATGGCGCGGTTCTTGTGTTGGGAGCGTTCCACCTGACACGCCACCACCACACCGGTGGGCAAGTGGGTGATCCGGACTGCACTGTCCGTTCTGTTCACATACTGACCGCCTGCACCGGAGGCACGGTAGGTATCCACACGCAGATCTTTTTCCTCCACTTCGATATCGATCTCTTCATCCAGTTCGGGAAAGGCTTCCGCAGACGCAAAGGAGGTGTGCCGCCGCGCATTGCTGTCAAAGGGCGAAATACGCACCAGACGGTGGATTCCCCGTTCCGCTTTGATATACCCGTAGGCAAAATCCCCGGTGACTTTGAGGACTGCACTTTTGATCCCCGCTTCATCACCCGGCTGCATATCAATGATCTCATCGGACCAGCCGCGGCGTTCAAACCAGCGGCGGTACATACGCAGCAGGATACTTGCCCAGTCGCAGGATTCTGTTCCGCCGGCTCCGGCATGGATGTAGAAATAAGCGTTGTTGCGGTCAAATTTTCCGGAAAGGAAACTCATCAGTTCCAGTTTATCCAAATGTTCGCTCAACTGGCTCCATGCGCCGTCGGCTTCTTCCAAAAACGCTTCATCTTCTGCCGCAAGTTCGGCAATGGCAAGAAAATCATCGGCTTCGCGGTGCAGGGTGTTGTAAGGCTCCAGCACATTTTTGCAGGCAGACAAACTCTGTACGGTCGCCTGTGCGCTTTCCTTGTTGTCCCAGAAATCCGGCTGTGCCATAATGCCTTCGATTTCTTTGATCTTTTCTTTGGTTTCGTCGATCTTCAAAAATGAAGAAAGACCTTCCAGGCGTTCGATCACATCCCGGCCTTTCTGTCGGATCTCTTCTACGGTCATCATAATATTTCTCTGTCCCTTCGGTTGTTTACTTACTTAAACATATAAAATACGCCGTCAATCCCTATTTTTCAAGTAAACAAAAGAAAAAATCACAAAAAACAATCCGATCAGGAAAGAGAAGCGGATCAGAGTTCTCCGGCAAGAGCAAATTCCATAGTGATCAGACAATATGCGGTCACCAGTTCGCTCAACCGTTCCATGTAGCGGTTGTTTTCATTGTACCATTCGCCGTTTTCCCGTTGGAGTGACAGCAATTTACCGATGACATCCGCCCGCCAGTTCCGTTTTTCGCCCTTCGCCGTGGTGATCTCATCCATCCCCAGTGCGCTGTGTGCTTTTGCAAAAGTCTGGAGATAATAATAATGTCCTGCCGAACCAAGACCGGGATTTTCGTCGAGGGTATAATGTTTGTGCGCCCATCCGATCGCGGCTTTCACGCGGGGATCATCCTTTTTCACTTTGGCGTAGATCATGCTTTTCAGTCCGGCATAAGTCATGCTCCCGTAGGAACGCAAGGTTTGCGCTCTGCCGGTTTTGATGTTTACCGCTGTTTCTTCACCGCCGCCGCGTCCGCCTCTGTCGCCGCGTCCGCCCGGCACATTCATTTCTGTCTGATAAACAAAACCGCCGTAATTTTCGTCGTCGGGACTGCTGACGACCCATGCGGACTTGTTTGTTTGCGGCAGATGCTGCATTTTTGTGACGAACTGTTCCAGTTTATCCCACGCCAATTCACTTTCCCTGATGCTTGCCGCATCTGCTTTTTCCGGTTCGCGGAGCAGATATTCCGAGGCGTGCAACGCTTCTGCAACCCATTGCGTGTTGGAGAGATCCACATGGCCCGCACCCCGTTTTCCCGGTCCGTATCCGAAGCCGCCGTATTTGGGATCGTCTTTTTTCGTCGGTCTGTCTGCATTGTCTTCATCCAGCTGGAGTGACAGCAGAAATTTCCGGGCTTTCAGCATGATTTCCTTATCTTCCGCACGGCGCAATGTCGCCAACGCAGTCAGCGCAATGGCGGTGCTGTAAGTGGGATAAGCGCGGCGTCTGCCGGGGATCTGAATGGAACCGTCTTTCTGCACAAATTTCAAAATATATGCCCGGGCTTTGTTGATCGCCGCATCCCGTTTTTCTGCCGGGACTGCTTCACCTGCGCGGTCGATCGCCATCATGCACAGTGCCGTAATGGCGGGATCATCGCAGAACGAACCATCGCTGTTCTGTTTTTTCAACAGGAACCCCACGCCCCGTGAAACGGACATGATCCCCTCCCGCACCAATGTTTCCGGAACGGTCTGCCGGATCAGATCCTGTGCGTGGAGGGAGGAGAAAAGCAGCATTGCCGCAACAAATAAAAATGAAAAAAATCCGGTCTTCATCGCAGGTCCTTTCTGTATATTCCTGTATGGGGAAAATATAACATCTCCGCAACAAAAAATCAAATGCCGCAGCATGATTTTTTTGACGCTTTCAAAAAAACACGGAGGATTTTTTTTATGGACGATTTTGAAAGAAAACGCACATTCCGGCAGTTGATGGAAAAATACCGCCACCGCCGCCTGACTTATGCACAACGGATGGATTTCGATGCCCGGTTCGGGATCTTTGAAGCCGCCGCACGGGAAAAGAAACGATACGGTACCGCTGCAAAAAAGAGCATCAAGCCTTGCTGATCACATCCAGGATCGCCGCCGCCGCACGGGCTGTGGCGTTTTCAGCACCGCAGGAGAGCGCATCGCGCATTTCCTGCATATCCGCATCCACCTGTGTGCGCCGTTCACCGCCGGGCAGGATCTTATCAAGGGCATCGGCAAGATCTTCCGGAACTACCTGAAACTGAAGAAATTCCTGAAATACACATTTATCCAGAATGATGTTCGGCATGGTGAAATAGCCGCGGAAAAGTTTCCCGATGATCCACCGTGCCATCTGGAATGTAATGGGATTGAGCCGGTATGCCACCACCAGCGGCAGATCCGCAATGGCTGATTCCACCGTGACCGTTCCCGACGCGGCAAGTCCGGCAGTCGCCTCCTGCATCCAGCGGGCAGTTTCACCGTAACTGATCTCCAGTTCCGGCAGTTTGATTTCCGGATTCTTTTTCCGGAACTGCTCCACATAGCGGCAGATGTCACGATAAGTCTTTTCCCGCGGTGCGGAAATGGCAAATTTCATTTCCGGATGCCGTTCTTTCATGATCGCCGCCGTGGCAAGGAAGGGGAACACAAGACGGCTCGTTTCGCTTTTCCGGCTGCCGGGGAGCAGCAGAAGACGGTCGGGATCCCGCCGGATCGCCGGATTTGTGCGGTCGCGCACCACTTCGATAAGGGGGTGTCCGGTAAATTCCACATCCAGCCCGCTGCCTTTCCATACTTCCGGTTCAAAGGGGAAGATCACCAGCATTTTTTTGCAATATTTTGCATATTTCGGAATATTGGATTTCCGCCATACCCATACCTGGGGACTGATATACCAGATCACAGGGATCCCCAGTTTCCACAACCGTTTGGCAAAACGGATATTGAATCCGGGATAATCCACCATCAACACGGCATCGGGCCGCTGTTTTTTTGCTTCGCGGACACAGTACAGCATGATTTTGATGAATTTGAAAATACTGCCCAGCACTTCAATGATCCCGATCACTCCCAGTTCAGTGGAGTCCACCAGAATATCCACTCCGGCGGCTTTCATCTTCACACCGCCCATCCCTTTGATATCGCAATCCGGATTCAGTTTTTTCAATTCAGTGGCAATATGTGCGCCGTAAAGATCGCCGCTGGATTCTCCAGCCATGATCCAGATAAGAGGTCTTTTCTGTTCCGCCATGTCTTAATTTTCTCCCGGATTATTTTTTGCGTTTCTTTTTCGGCGGAGTGTAATTACTGCCGCGTCCGCCGCCGAATCCACCGAATCCGCCCATGCCGCCGGGAGGCATACGCATACCGCCGCCCATGCCGCCCATGCCGCCGAGACCGCCGAGACCGCCCATGCCGCCGCCGAAAAGACCGGAAAGACCGCCCATCAGTTTGGACATCATCCCCTGATTGCCCATCATCTTTTTCATCATGGTGAACTGTTTGATGAGCTGGGATACTTCTTCCACCGGTCTGCCGGAACCTTTTGCAATACGTCTTCTGCGGGGCATATCGATGATATCGGCATTTTCCCGTTCTTTTTTGTTCATGGAGCAGATGATCGCTTCCGTGTAACGGAATTTGCTGGTATCGAATCCCGGCATATTGGCGATCTGATCGCCTCCGGGCAGAAATTTCAAAATCGATTCAATGCCGCCCATCCGCTGCATCTGCCGGAGCTGACCGAGAAAATCGTTGAAATCAAACTGGTTCTTCCGCAGTTTCTTTTCCAGTTTCTCCGCTTCTTCACGGTCGATCTCATCTGCCGCTTTTTCCACCAGTGAAACAATATCGCCCATCCCCAGAATACGGGATGCCATACGGTCGGGATAGAATATATCCAGATCTTCAATATTTTCGCCGCGACCGACAAATTTGACCGGACAGCCTGTGACTTTCCGGATGGAAAGCGCGGCTCCGCCCCGGGCGTCACCATCCAGTTTCGTCAGCACGATCCCCGTCAGATCCAATGCACTGTGGAAGTGACGCGCCACCGATACCGCCTGCTGACCGAGTGCCGCATCTGCCACCAGCAGGATCTCACCGGCATTGACAAATTGTTTCACCTGAATGAGTTCCTGCACCATGGAATCGTCGATCTCCAACCGCCCTGCTGTGTCGATGATCAGATAATCCGCATTGGTATTTCTTGCCTGCTGCAATGCGTTCATCGCCAGTGCCGGCACATTCTGATTGCCGATCTCCGCATAGACCGGTACGCCGATCTCATTGCCAAGCACCTGCAGCTGGTCGATGGCGGCAGGCCGGTAAACGTCTGCCGCGGCAAGCAGCACACTTTTTCCTTTTTTCTTCAGATGTGCCGCGATCTTTGCGCTGGTCGTGGTCTTTCCGCTTCCGTGCAGACCCACCATCATGATCACATTGGGTTTCGCTCCGCTGTTGAGTTGGGCTTCCCCGGATCCCATGAGTTCCACCAGATGATCGTACACGATCTTCACAGCCTGCTGACCGGGCGTCACACTTTTGAGGACATCCGTACCCAGACAATCCGTCCGCACGGAATTGACAAATTCATCTGCCACTTCCAAATTCACATCCGCTTCCAGCAACGCTTCGCGGATATCGTTCATGGCATCGGCAATATTGGATTCCGAGATCACAGCTTGACCGCGCAGGCGTTTGAGCGCACCTTGCAGCCGGTCGGTCAAAGATTGAAACATATTTTTTTCTCCTGACTTTCAAATTTCATTTTTTCGTGCTATATTATACTTTATTTAACCGAAAAAGCAAATGTGAGTTATGAAAAAATCGCAATTTTCAACAGAAAATAAAACGGATACGCAGGACCGGATCATTTGCAGTACCGTTCCCGACGAGGCGGAAGGCGTACGGCTGGATCTGTATCTTGCCGCACGCTTCACCTACCGCAGCCGCACCGCGTGGCAGCAGTGTATCCGCTCCGGTGAGATCCTGTTGAACGGAAGAAAAACACACGCTTCCCGCGGACTCCATGCCGGAGAAAAGATCGAACTCATCTTTCCCGCAGATACCGTGGCGGAACCGCCTGTCCGTACCGATTTTTCCATAATCGCACAGACGCCGGACTGGATCGCTGTGGATAAATGCGGCGATCTGCCCGTTCATCCCTCCGGACGGTATTTCAACAACACTCTTCAGCGGCTGCTTCAGACTCAACTGGGATATGATGTTTTTCCCGTGAACCGTCTTGACCGGGAAACTTCCGGGATTACGCTTTTTGCAAGATCGGGGAAGGCGGCTGGACTTCTTTCCGCGCTCTTTCAGGAAAAGGAAAACGGAAAAATCAGAAAGGTCTATTCCGCGTTGGTCTATGGTGATTTTCCCGATGAATTGAATACCGCAGGTTTTTTGTGCGACGACAAAGATTCGCCGGTGATGAAAAAACGCAAATTCGTGCGTGAACTTTCCGGATCGGAAGAGGATGCCGTCTCCTGTGAAACTCATTTCCGTTGTTTAAAAAAACAGGATGGTTTCTCTCTGGTGGAATGTGTCCCCCGCACCGGAAGACTGCATCAGATCCGCGCCACGCTCTGTTCGCTGGGATTCCCGCTGGCAGGTGATAAAATGTACGGACCCGATGATAATATTTTCATCCGTTTCATCGAAGGAAATATGACCGGAGCTGACCGCGATCTTCTCCGCATGGAACGGCAGGCTCTCCACGCACGGGAACTGCATTTTGTTTCGCCTTTCGACGGTACTCCCGTCTCGCTTGTCTGTCCTGTGCCGGAGGATTTCCTGATCCGCTGAAAAAGGGATGCGGCAAAAAAACTTTTCTGTTTGAAACGCTGTCTGTCCCCTTTACACTGTGGAACACTGAAAAAAGGGGGACAGAAAAATGAAAAAGATCCGCAATGCACGCGCCGTTATCCTTCAGCAGCTGAACGACAACGATCAGGAGATCGCGTGGGATAATATCCACACCGGAAATGTGATCCGTCATTCCAGCCGGAAACACGATAAACTCCATCCGAGCCGGAAACACCGGACAAAAGATGAGCGGGAAAAGGATGATCGCAGCCGGATCCGTTTCTGAAAAAAAAGCTCTGTTCTCAACAAAGAGAGATACCATTGATGATTTGCAATGAAAAAAGACCCGGAGGGTCAAACGATGCATAACCACGGGTGAAGGTCCCGTAAGGGAACTTTACCCGTGGCAGGAGAGTCCCTCATCTGATGCTGTCGCGCGGCGTTCCGGCGTTCCGGCGGGGAAATTTTTCCCCGCCGGAACTTGCTTTCAGCGCAGGAAGGAAGCATACTTCCTGCACTGAAAGCATCTCCCTTGCACCGCAAGTGCGGTGCAAGGGAGAGCCGGAACGCCGCGCTGATCTCCCCATGTCGGGAATAGAGCATCCTGAAAAAACTACAATCCCCGAAAAAACTGCGGTATGGCATTTGCATTTTTTCATTTAAAATGCTATATTTCCCGGAAAGTTAATCATCATCAACCGGGAGAATGTGAAAGATATGAAAGAAGAAGCGGATATCGGGATAGCGGGTCTTGCCGTGATCGGCGCGAACCTGGCATTGAATTTTGAATCCAAAGGCTACACTGTGGCTCTTTACAACCGTACTGCGGAACGGCTGGACGATTTTATGGAAGGTCCCGGAAAAGGGACAAAGATCCACACCACCGGCAGTATCCCCGAATTTCTCGGATTCCTGAAACGCCCCCGCAAGATCCTGGTGGCGATCCGTGCCGGCAGAGCAGTGGACGATTTTATCAATACCATCCGTCCCCATCTGGAACCGGGCGATATCATCATGGATGCCGGGAACAGCTATTTCAAAGATACCATGCGCAGAATGGATGATCTGCTGAAAGACGGTATCCGCTTTGTGGGGCTGGGTGTTTCCGGCGGCGAAGAAGGCGCATTGCACGGACCTTCCATCATGGCAGGATGCAGCGAACGCGCGTGGGAACATGTGAAAGATATGCTCACGGATATTTCCGCAAAAGTGGGGCCCGATCAGGAACCCTGCTGTGCGTGGCTCGGTGCCGGCGGGGCAGGGCATTTTGTGAAAATGATCCATAACGGGATCGAATATGCCGATATGCAGATGATCGCGGAAGTCTATGCGTTCATGCGGGATATCCTGCGGATGTCGCCCGACGAAATGAGTGATGTTTTTGCCAACTGGAGCAAGGGCGGCGAACTTTCCAGTTATCTGATCACCATTACCAGCGAGATCCTGAAAAAGAAAGACCCCGTCACCGGAAAATATCTTGTGGATGTGATTTTGGATTCCGCCGGTCAGAAAGGAACGGGCAAATGGACCAGCGAAGCTGCATTCGATCTGGGGGTGGCTGCTCCCACTATCGCAGAAGCCGTGTTCGCCCGTATCATTTCCTCCCTGAAAGATGAACGCATGGAAGCCTATGCCCAACTTCCCGGTGTGGAAACGGAACGGCGCACAGACCGCTCCGCATTTTTGAGCAAATTGCGCAATACGCTCATCGCATCGAAGATTTGTGCTTACGCACAGGGATTCGCCCTGATCACTGCGGCATCCAAGGAATTCGGCTGGAAACTGGATCCCGCACGGATCGCCGAGATCTGGCGTGGCGGCTGTATCATCCGCGCATCCTTTCTGGATGAGATCGTCAATGCGTACAGAGCCGATCCGAAACTGGAAAATATCCTGCTTGCACCCTATTTCAAAAACCGCATCGGGATCGCCAACAACGATTGGCGGGAAGTGTTGGCAAAAGCCATCTGCAACGGTGTTGCCGTACCTGCCACATCCAGCACGCTGGCATACTACGATTCCTACCGTACAGCACGGCTTCCTGCCAATGTGATTCAGGCGTTGCGGGATTATTTCGGAGCCCACATGTTCGAGCGTGTGGATAAACCCCGCGGAGAATTTTTCCATGCGCAGTGGAGCGATTCCGGCATGAAGATCACTTCTGCCGATTTCAATGTGTAAAAAATATGGAATACGGAGAACGGTTATGCTGAAAAGATTTTGTTTCGCCTGCGGCGCGTTGATGATGACGGTGTTTTTCAGTGCGTGTCAGATGCTGATGCTGGAAGATTACGACCGGATCCTGCGCCTGAATACACCGGTTGAAATGTCCGATATGTCCGCCGCTCAGTTGATCGGACAGATGAACAAAGCCACCGATCCCGACCGCGTATGGCGGGATTGCAAAAGCTACATCATGCGCCAGAGTACCCGGCAGGAACAGCTTTCCGGCAAGATCCGGACACAGAATTATTTTACGCAGGAAATCAAATTCCGGCAGAAAGAACAGATGCGCCAGACTTATTTCCGCAACGGCGAACCCTTCAGCACCATGCTTTACCGCGACGGAAAAGTGTGGTCGATCACTGCCAACGGGACCGCGCACGAGATCACAAAAAAACGCGAATCGGATCTGACAAAATCTTTTCTCGGTTTTTCCAATCCCAAAGCCGATGTGCTGACCGAATTCCATTCCGTGGAAGTGGCGGTGGTCTATGAGGATGGCAAACGGCTGTACCGTATGGTGTGCCGTCACGAAAATCCCCGGCTCGCGCCCTATGTGAAATATATCAGTGCCGATACGTTCCTGACGGTGCGGATCGAAACTGTGAATTATGCCGCCGACGGTCAGCAGTATCTTTTTTCTTCCGAACCCACGGAATACCGCTGGATCAACGGTGTGCAGATCGCCACAAAGATCCACGCCACCACCGGAAATTTCTCTGAAGAATATACCGTGGAGGAATTCCTGATCGATCCGGCGATCCCGGACAGCGATTTTGAATTGCCAAAAGGTGCGGCGATCGATTACACAAAGACCCGCTGAAAATACTGTCTATGGAACTCTATTTTGACAATGCCGCCGCAATGAAGCCGGATCCGGCGTTGACGGCATATCTTGCACAGATCGTGCCGGCATCGTTCTGCAATCAGGAGGCATTGGCTTCTCCGGGTGCAAAACTCATGGCACAGGCTGAACAGGAGATACTCGATTCCCTTTGCGGTGATGCCGCCGGAGAATATCGCGTCTGGTTCGTCAATACCGGAACCGATGCTGTGCGCGCTTCCTTTGATGCCATGGGTATGATCCTTGCGGAAAAAGGAAAAAATACCGGGAAAATCGCCCTTTCCGGCGGAGAACACGCCAGTGTGAAAAAGGCAGCGGATGATTCCGGTCTGACAGAACAGATCTTCACCTGTGACCGGGAAGGTTTTATTACAGAAAATGATTATGCGGCAGCAGTCACGCCGGACTGCCGGATCGCGGCGGTTCATTTTGTTCAGCCGGAAAGCGGGATCGTACAGGATCTTCTGCCGCTGCGCCGCGTGCTGGATGAACACGCACCGGATGCCATGCTTTTTGCAGATGCCATTCAGGGTGCGGGAAAGATCCCTTTTGATTTTAAAAAGATCAAACCGGATTTTTTTACTGTTTCCGGACAGAAGCTCGGCGTGTTGAACGGCGGAGCCGTCCTCTGCCGGAAAGCGCATTTCCGGATCTTGCAGAAACTCCGGACAAGCGAACATAAATACGGTAGATTGAACCCGTTTTTTGCGTTGACTCTTGCGGAATGTCTGAAGAATTGGAAAGCGCATCGTACAGAACGCATAACTGCCGCACAGCAGTTGAAAGAACAGTTTTTCAGAGAATTGAATTTAAAAATAAAAGACCGTTTCACAAAGACCGTTTCCTCCCGTGAAACCAGTCCCTTTATCGCACACTTGCTGTTGAAGGACTGCTATCAGGGCGCGATCATCGTCCGCGCTCTTTCCTCTCTCGGGATCAGTATCGCTTCCGGCAGTGCCTGCGAAGCGGAAACCGGAGAGCCTTCCGCTGCATTGCGCTGGATGGGGGTCACCCGGAAACAGGCATTTGCCGCCCTGCGTATTTCCTTTTCGCCGCAGAACGATCCTGAAGGCGTGAGCAGACTCACAGACGCCATTGCCAATGCTCTCGACACATATTGATGTTTTTTGAAATTGTTTCTTTTTTAATTAAAATGGCTTGAAAAATCCATGATCGTGTGGTAGATTACGGGAGAGACCTGAAAAATCATACCATACATAGAACAGAAAGGATAACGGTCATGGAAGAACAGATCAGAGAAAAATTGGAAGAACTCCGCGCATTTCTGCAGGCAGACGGCGGGGATCTGGAAATCGTTTCCATCGTTGACAAAGTCGTGACGCTGAAACTCCGCGGCGCGTGCGGAACCTGTCCCCACGCTCAAATGACGCTGAAAGACGGCATTGAACGCTGTCTGCGCAAAGAAATCGATCCTGAAATCGTGGTGGAACGCGGCTGACAATTTTCAGCCGTAAAAATATCAGCGGGGATGATCCATGGCGCAGAGCCGGTCGGAAGAAGATAATATTTTGCTGGAAGTGAAAAATCTCAGCGTGGAATTTGTTACGGACGGTGTCCGGCAACCCACGGTGACAGATGTTTCCTTCCATCTGAAGAAGGGGGAACTTTTGTCCCTTGTGGGGGAAAGCGGATGCGGAAAAAGCATCAGTTGTCTTTCTCTGGCACGGCTTCTGCCTTCTGCCGCGCGGATCGTTTCCGGTGAGATCATCCTTCATACGGAGCAGGGGGATGTGGATATCCTGAAACTGCCGCCGAAAGATCTGCGGAAGATCCGCGGCGGCGAGATCGCCTATATCTTTCAGGAACCGTCCATGTGTCTGAATCCCGTATTCCGTGTGGGGGATCAGATCGCCGAAGCCATTGAACTGCATTGTCCGGAGATCGAAGATCCCATTGCCGAAGCGGTGGAACTGCTCCGTCAGGCGGGGATCCCGGAACCGGAAACACGGGTGCGGCAATATCCCCACGAACTTTCCGGCGGGATGCAGCAGCGTGTGATGATCGCCATGGCACTGGCGAGCCGTCCTTCGATCCTTGTGGCGGATGAACCCACCACGGCATTGGATGTGACCATTCAGGCACAGATCCTGGAACTGCTGGGAAAATTACGGCGGGACCGGGATATGAGCGTGATCCTGGTGACTCACAATCTGGGGATCGTGGCAGAACTTGCCGACCGCGTGGAAGTGATGTATGCCGGGAGGATCGTGGAAGAAGGGGCGGCACAGGAATTGATCGCTCATCCGGCGCATCCGTACACAAAAGCATTGCTTGCCGCAGTGCCGGTCCTCGGAGAAAAAAATAAAAAACTTCAGACCATTCCCGGAATCGTGCCGTCACCTGCAGATTTCCCTGCGGGGTGCCGTTTCTGCGACCGCTGTACCGTCGGTGCGGATTTGACGGAGGAGGAATTTGCCGTTTGCCGTGACCGGGTCCCCGAATTTACGCAGATCGCCTCTGATCCGCCGCATTATGCTGCGTGCCGTTTTGCGAAGGTGGCACCATGAGCGGGAACGGAGAGGCTCCCCTTGATCTTGCTGCCGCGAAAAAGACCGGCAGAGATCTCATGCCTATGATCGTGATTTTTGTTTTCGGGATCATTATGACCGTGGTGGTGATTTCGGTATTCAATCTGCTCAAATCCGATCCGGAAAAAGAGGAGATCCGTCTTCAACAGGAAAATTGGCGCAGACAGAATGAGGTCTTTGAATTGATGAAACAGGGATCTCACGCCATGGGACAGAAAAAATATGCCGCCGCGCTCCGCTCTTTTGAAAAAACGGCACTTCTGCTGGAAGGTCAGGATCAGCCGGTACTGTTGTTTGAATTGAATTTGAAACTTGCCCGTGCGGAAGCCGCGTTGGGGAACCGGCAGCGTGCGATGCAATATGTAAAGAATGCGGAACGATACCGTTTGATGGTACAGCAGTATTTGAATTCGGAATTGAAAAAGGCGCACGGGGAAATGAAAAAACAGACCGGAGAGCAGAAAAAATGAGTCAGATCCAACTTCTTCCGGAAAATGTATGCAACCGTATTGCCGCCGGTGAGGTGGTGGAACGCCCTGCATCTGTGGTGAAGGAACTGCTGGAAAATGCTTTGGATGCCGGAGCCACACGCGTCAGTGTGGCGGTGGAGGATGCCGGGAAAAAATCCATCAGCGTGCTGGATAACGGTGCGGGCATGGATGAAGATGATGCACTTTTGTGTTTTGAATCCCATGCCACCAGCAAGATCCGGAACGAGGAGGATATTTTTGCGATCCAGAGTTTCGGGTTCCGCGGCGAGGCGATCCCCAGTATCGCATCTGTGGCGAAAATGACCATCCGTACCCGGAAAAAAGAAAACAGCGGCGGCTACGAAGTGGTGGTCCACGGCGGAAAAGCCATCGCATCCAATCCGGTGGGTTGTGCGCCGGGCACGGAAGTACGCGTGCGGGAACTTTTCTACAACATCCCCGCAAGAAAAAAATTTTTGAAGACCACAGCCACGGAAGAACATCATATCGTGGAATGTGTCACCAATATCGCATTGGCAAATCCGCAGGTGACTTTTGAGCTGAAAGCCGATGGCAGAACTGTTTTTCTCACGCCGGGCAATGCCGATCTTCTGCCGCGGATCCGGGAAATATTCGGAAAAGGGACTGCCGATATTCTGATCCCGGTAAATTCGGTGAATTCCTCCATCCGTGTTTACGGCTATATTTCCAAGCGGGATCAACTGCGGAACACCCGCAGTGAACAGCGCACATTTGTGAACGGCAGACCCGTGGAATCTTTATCCATTTACCGCGGGATCCGGGAGGGATACGGTCCCATTCTGGAAAAAGGAAAATATCCCGCCGCGATCCTGTTTGTGGAAATGGAACCGGGAATGGTGGATGTGAATGTGCATCCGGCAAAACGGGAAGTCCGTTTCCGGGATGATTTCGGTTTGGTCGCCGCTGTGAGAACGGCGGTGACTGCGGCATTGCGTGCGGCGGACGAGGTGATCCCCCAGTCTTCGGCAGCAGGCGGGAATCAGCCTGCGGCAAACCGTGTTTATATCGCACAGGATGGCAGTACGAAAGAAGTTCCCGGGGACCGGATCGCCAATTCTCTTTATCCCGATTTCAGACCCGGTGCCGCAGGGGAGGAGGGATATTCCGAACTGGAATTGATCCTGAAACAGGCTCTTGTGGAGTATCATGTGGCGGGATCAGCGCAGGCGGTCCCGGAATTGCAGACATTGTCCGAACTGATCCGGCGTCAGAATCAGGAAGTGAACACGGAAGAGGTGAAAATTTCTCCGGAGGTGAATTATCTGAAACTGCAGCAGGAACACGCACCGGAGGTCCTTCAGCAGCCGGATGTGCTGCCGTTCAATGATCCGGAATCGCGTGATTTTCCTCCGGCAAAGATCACGGAAGACCAGTTGATTTTCCGGTCGTATAAACTCAAATTGCTGGGAGTGATGGAAAATTCCTACATCATCGGCGTTATTGCCAATGGTCTGGTGTTGATCGACCAGCATGCCGCACACGAACGGGTGCTGTTTGAAAAATTGCTGAAACGCACCGATGGATCTCTCTCTCAGAAATTGCTGCTGCCCATCACGCTGGAACTTTCCCGCAGCAATATGCAGTTTGTACTGCGCAATCACCGTGAATTTGAAAATGCGGGATTTGAGATCGATCCCTTCGGCGATCATACGGTCAAGATCAATGCCATCCCCGCGGCGTTGCCGCAGGATAATGCCGGCGGGATCTTTCTGGATATGCTGGACAGAATTCTGGAGTCCGGATCGGCACAGCAGCTTCAGCTGCACCAGATCGCCACGGCAGCCTGCAAAGCGGCTGTCAAGGCGCATGACCGCCTGACGCTGGAAGAATGTGATGCCCTCATCCGGGAACTGGCGGAATGTGAACTGCCGTTCTCCTGTCCTCACGGACGCCCCACAGTTTTGAATATATCTCTGAACGAGATCGAACGCAGGTTCGGCAGAAAATAACAGAAAGTTGAAGTTCCCGTATGAAAAAAATATTGAAGATCGCTTCCGCTGTTCCGGCATTGAAAGTTGCCGATGTGGATTTTAATACACTGGAGATCATCCGCTGTGCTGAAAAAGCACTTGAAGCGGGTGCAGAATTGATCGTGTTTCCTCATCTTGCAGTTACGGGTAGCACCTGCGGCGATCTTTTTCAATACTCTCTGTTGCAGGATGCCGCAGAAAATGCGTTGAAACACATCGCGGAAACATTCAAAAATACAGATTTGACACTGATTATGGGAGCGTTTCCCGATCGCGCCGCCGTGATCTGCAAAGGCGGGATCCGTTATTGCAGAAACGGGGAAAAGGTTGATGCCTTCCACCTTTCTGTGGGGGGATGCGTCTGTGAAAAATCCCCTGCCATTGTGCTTGCGGCGATCCCTGCTGTGGCGGGTCAGGCGCGGAAGATCCGGGAACGGTTCCTCCGGAGCGGCGCAACGGCAGTGTTTGCGAGTGCGGGGATCGGTGAATCCACAACGGATGCCGTGTATGGCGGTCAGGCATTGATCGTACAGGATGGAAAACTCCTTGCGGAAAACCGGATGTATTGCAGTGAAAGCCGGATCATCGTGGCGGAAATGAATACGGAAAATTCAGAAAATATTTTGCAGGATGTTGAAAAGGAAGAGGATGTACTTTGCTCTGTACCTTTTCTCACCGGGGATGAAGAAGAGGCTTTTCTGATCCAGCAGACCGGTCTTGCACAGCGGCTGCGCTGTTCCCGTACGGAAAAAATCGTGTTGGGGGTGTCCGGCGGATTGGATTCCACGCTGGCATTGCTGGTGGCGGCGGAAACACTGAAAAGTATGGATCTGCCCGCCTCCAATCTTATTGCGGTGACTATGCCGGGATTCGGGACGACCGGGCGGACAAAATCCAATTCTGAAAAAATGGCGGAACTGCTCGGCTGTGACTTGCGGAAGATCGATATTACCAAAGCCTGTCTTCAGCATTTTGAAGATATCGGACACGATAAAAATGTGCTGGATGTGACCTATGAGAATGTTCAGGCGCGGGAACGGACCCAGATCCTGATGGATGTGGCGAACCGGGAACGGGCGTTGGTCCTTGGCACGGGGGATCTTTCGGAGATCGCGCTGGGATGGTGTACCTACAACGCGGATCATATTTCCATGTATAATGTGAATTGCTCTGTACCGAAAACGCTGATCCGGACGATCGTGAAATATTATGCGGATCATTGCGGCGGCGCGTTGGCACAGGTCCTGACGGATGTTTTGAATACACCCGTTTCGCCGGAACTTCTGCCGCCCGGTGCCGATGGTGAGATCCTTCAGAGTACGGAAACGATCCTCGGTTCGTATGAACTGCATGATTTTTATTTGTACCGTTTCATCGTGAAAAAGGAATCGCCCTCTGTGATCCGGGAAAAGGCAATGACGGCATTTCAGGGGAAATATCCGCCGGAAGAGATCGCGCGGACCGTAAAATTGTTTTTCCGCCGCTTTTTTACCCAGCAGTTCAAACGCTCCTGCAGTGCGGATGGTCCGCAGGTGACGGCTGTATCACTTTCGCCACGGGGATCCTGGCAGATGCCTTCGGATGCGGCAATGACCCTCTGGCTGAACGATCTGGAGTCGGAATAAGATGTTTTGGGAACGGTTCATTGCGGCAATGCAGGCATATCCGGTCTTTTTTGCGGTATTCTGGACGTGGATCGGTGCGTGCATCGGCAGTTTTCTCAATGTCTGCATCTGGCGGGTTCCAAACGGAATGAGCCTGCTCAAACCGCCTTCCCATTGTCCGAAATGCGGACATTTGATAGCGTTTTACGAAAATATACCTGTCTTCGCCTGGCTCTTTCTACGGGGAAAATGCAGTTCCTGTCATGACCGGATCTCTGTACGGTATCCGCTGGTGGAACTGCTGACAGCTGTGGTGTTTTTCGGCGTATGGCTCAGTTCCGGAGGCGGGCACGCGGATATGCTGACGCTGCTGCTGGATTTTGTACTGGCAAGCGTGCTGATCGCTTCCGCATTCACCGATTGCGATTGGCGGATCGTGCCGGATGGATTCGTGCTGACACTGACCGGTGCGGCATTGGCGGTGATCGCATTGCAGGGATATCAGACCGGGAACTGGACGGGTGTCCTGCTGCGTTTGGGGCAGGCTGCTGTTGCCGGGATCGTTCTTTCCGGATTGGCGATGCTGGGGAAGGGGATCACGGGAAAAACTGTTCTCGGCTGGGGCGATGTGAAATTGCTGACGGCGATGGCATTGGCTCTGGCGGATTTCCGCCTGTGGCTCTGTGCGTTGATCGCATCCTGTTTTCTGGCATTGCTTCTTGCACCGCTTTACCGGAAACTGAAACCGAAAATGAAATACCGTGCGATCCCGTTCGTGCCGTTTATTGCATTGGGGACAGCGTTTGTATTTTTCTGCCGGGATGCGGTCCTGTTGAAATTGAACGGACTTCTGATGATGTGTCATCAATGATTCCCCGGTCATCGGAAAAAAGTTCATCTTTTTTTGTGATTTGCGTTTGTTTTTTTGCCCTTTATACAGTATAATACCACCGTATTGGATTTTACTGTAACTTTTCAGGGATTGCTTTAATATGTTTTACTATCTGATTCACCGCATTGCGGACTACCAGAATACACCTTTGCGTCTGATTGATTATGTGACATTCCGTGCGGGTGCGGCTCTGCTCACCACGTTTTTTCTTTGCATCATCTTCGGACCTGTGACGGTCCGGATGCTGAAAAATGCCATTGCCGCAAACCGTTATGAAGGCGTCATTGATGAAAAATTCATTGACCGCTCCAAAGACAAGACCCCCAGTATGGGCGGTATCCTTATTGTCCTTGCCATTACGGTTTCCACCTGTTTGTGGAGCAATTTTGCCAGTCTGCTGACGCCGGTGTTCATCGGGACGCTTCTCACCTTCAGCGCATTGGGGTTTGTGGATGACTATTATAAGATCTTCCGCAAGGATAAAAACGGCATTTCCTCCCGGACGAAACTGATTTTTCAGACGCTTCTTGCGGTCCTGGCTCTTTCCGCGATCTGGGTGATCTCGCCGGATACATTCTGTCAGTTCACGGTTCCCTTTATGAAAGAACCGCTGTGGATCCTGCCGCTGCCGCTGGCGTTCCTGTACGGCTGTCTTGTGGTGGTGGGTGCTTCCAATGCAGTCAATATCACCGACGGGAAAGACGGTCTTGTGGTGGGGTCCATGATCCCCTGTGCGCTCACCTACGGAGTCTTTGCCTATATGACCGGTCACTTCAAATTTGCAGAATATCTGAATGTGAATTTTATTTCCGGCGCGGCGGAAGTTTCTGTATTTGCTGCCGCCATCATCGGCGCGTGTATCGGATTTTTGTGGTTCAACTGCAAGCCCGCCGCCATGTTTATGGGGGATACGGGAAGTCTGGCACTGGGTGCGGTGATCGGTTTGATCGCGGTGCTGGTGAAACAGGAATTGCTGCTGGTGATCGTTGGCGGTGTTTTTGTGATGGAGATCGTGACTGTGATGATTCAGATCTTTACGGTGCGTCTGTTCAATAAACGCTTTTTCCGTTGTACGCCTATCCATCACCATTTTGAACAGGGCGGCTGGGCGGAAACACAGATCGTTACCCGGTTCTGGATCATTTCCATCCTGCTGGCACTTGTCGGACTGGCAACCTTGAAACTGCGTTGATCCCATTCATTCAGGAGAAAATCAAAATGCCGGAAAAAGATCACAGTATTATGAATGGAGATGCCGCAGAAACAGCGTATTCCACGCACAATTCCGATGATCTGGATTCTCTGAAACTGTATTACCGGCAGCTTACACACAGTGAGCCGTTTACCGCAGAGGAGGAACGGGAGATCTGGAACCGTATCGAAGAGATCAACGATCGTGTCCGGGAGATCCTTTATACATTCGGATTTGTGCTGCAGGATCATATCCGGCTGATCCGGAATTCTTCCATTGCTGCGTTCAGCGAGGCGTTCCCTGCGTCATCTTTTCCGGAAATTTCCAGCGACAGGGATATGACTGCGGTTCAGATGCATCTGCGTCCGTGGGCGGATCGGATCGAAGCGCATTACAATGAATATGCCCGGTCATTCCGCGAACAGAAGAAACGGAAACTCAAAACGCTTTCCGCCGGAGCTGTTCCGCTCCTGAATGAACATCCCGCCAGTCGCGAAAAATTATTGGAATGGTACGAAGTTGCATCTGTTTACCGGAAAAGTTATGCCGATGATTCCGGCGATCTTTTTGCGGAAACCGATCAGACTCTCGGCGAAAAGATCCTGATGGACAGCACAGCATTTCACGAAAAAATGGAACAGCTGGATGGATACTTTGAACAGCTGGAGGAATACCGTCAGCAGATGGTCACACGGAATCTGCGGCTGGTCGTCAGTATTGCACAGCATTATCACAGCAGCAATGTTCAGACGTCCGACATGATTCAGGAAGGCAATCTGGGATTGATCCGAGCCATTGATAAGTTCGATTACAAACTCGGTCATAAATTTTCCACCTATGCCACCTGGTGGATCAAACAGGCAGTCAGCCGTACCATCACCAGCCAGTCCCGCGTGATCCGTCTGCCCGCCCACATGATCGCCACCATTGCACGGATCAACAAAGCGGAACAGGATTTTATTCAGCGTAACGGCAAACAGCCGGATGATTCCGACCTTGCCGCACAACTGGAATTGCCCCGTGAACGGATCAGTGCCATCCGGAAAATGGCGTGTCAGACCATTTCTCTGCAGGCTCCGCTTTCCGATTCTTCCGATAAAAATATTCTGGAAAATCTGCTCAGCGATACCGATGACGCCAATCCCGCCAAACTTCTGACCTCAAAATTGCTTCTGGATAAACTCAAATCCGTGATCAATCAGCTGCCTGAACGGGAACAGCAGATCATTAAAATGCGCTACGGTCTTGATTCCTCGCGTCCGAAAACACTGGTGGAAGTCAGCAAAATCTTCAATCTGACGCGTGAACGGATCCGGCAGATCGAATTGCGTGCCATCCGCAAACTGCGCGATTCCAGTCTTGAGGTTTGTTATCAGGATTATTATTTTGATCATTGAGGGGCGCGTTGTCTTGCGGGCTATTTCGGACCTTTGCTTGCGGGTCTTTTCGGTCATGGACCTTTAGTCCACTCCCTCAAAGCATTCCGCGCAAAAATCCGAACTACATCCGCAATCCTTCCGCGCCCGGCGTGGGGGATATTATTTTTTTGAGGACAGATGGGACATTGGGGACAACAGGGACAGATGGGACGCGGATGAGGCGTAGTCGGAAGGATTTTTTTATTCGTTGAATCGAAGGGCGGAAGCCGCACCACGAAAGGCAATTTTAAATAAAGTTTGCCATTCGGTCAGCCTTTGTCTTATAAGTCCCGGAAGTCCTATAAGTCCCAGAAAT
>JAZNXT010000056.1:0-37119 GCA_045594005.1 Victivallales bacterium | reverse complement strand
ACTGTCGACTGAAGACTGAAGACTTTTTATATCACCTGTTGCTTGCTTTGACCGCTTTGATTTCCAGGATCTTTTCTTCCAGTTTCCGCTTTTCATCCCGCAGACGGCGGATCTCCTCCTGACGGAATTCCATGCTTTCGCGGAGATATTCCGTGCGGAAGGTATTTCTATCCAACTGTTTTTCCAGATGATCGTTTTCGGCTCTCAACCGGCGACATTCCCGGACGCTGAAAAAGAGGGTCAGCCCCCATGCCAATATACTGAGCAGAGCGATTGCCGCAAAGAATACCTGTTGCGGCGCGATCCGGCGTTTGATCCACGCGCGACGGCGGCAGGCGAAAGCAAAAGATGTGGGATATTCCGTATGTTCCGATTTTAATTTCTGCCATTCCCCCGCCGGAGTTTCTTCGCTGACAACCGTGGAAAATTCATTGGCATATTTCACCGGATTGACCGCAATAAAATAAGTCTGCGCCCATTGGCTGTAATCCTCTTTCGGCAGCAGCCGGGTGACCACAGCCAGAGCCTTATCCACGCTCCCGATCATCTGAAGTCCGTTCACATCTGCAAAGATCGCAGGCACCGGCGGCGGTTCCAGCTGTTCAGGATTGATCAACAGATCAAATGCTTCGTTCCCCGCAATGGCGGAAGTGACCGTTTCCGGATTCAGAGAAAGGATCGCTTTATACAAAAAATAGAGATTCCCGGCATCCGTCACTGCCGCATGGGAAACCGAAAAACCGATCACCCCCAACTGGGAACCGGCAAGGGAAAAAAGGATCACGCGTTTATTGCCGCTGCTGGGCATATCCAGCAACGCAGGTTTTCCCGGAAGAAGATACTCCTTCCAATGTTTCCACTGGCTGACGAGTGCAGGATCCGGATTTCCGCAGATCCCGCTTTCCCCCATTTGCCCGCCATCATAACAATAATCCTGTATCAACATAAACGCATCCTGTATTTTTCTGCATCAAAAATTTTATTATTATAAAATACACCCGGAAAAGGTTTTTGGCAAACCGGAAAAAATTTTTTTGGTAAAAAAAGTAAAAAAAACTTGCATGGCGGCATATCCGTGGAATATTATAAACTTGTCAAAGAACAAAATGCGTAAATCAGGAGAACAAAGAAAAATGACCGGTCTTCATAAAAAATTCCATGCCGCCGCACAAAAACTCAAAGAGATCATTTGCGGAAAAGATGAACTCATCGATCTGTGTATCACCGCATTGCTGATCCATGGCCATATCCTTCTTTCCGATGCACCCGGCGTGGGAAAGACCACATTGGCGAAGGCGATCGCAAAACTCATCAATGCCGATTTCAAAAGGATCCAGTTCACACCCGATCTGCTGCCTGCCGACATCCTCGGCGGCTCGGTCTACAATCAGCAGAGCGGAAAATTTGTATTCTTTCCGGGTCCGGTCTTCTGCAATATCCTGCTGGCAGATGAGATCAACCGTGCATCGCCGCGTGCGCAATCCGCCCTATTGGAGGCAATGAACGAAAAACAGATCTCCATTGAAGGAAAATGTCTGGATCTGCCCGATCCTTTTTTTGTCATAGCCACAAAAAATCCATTGGATCATCACGGGACTTATCCACTGCCGGAATCCCAGCTTGACCGCTTCACCATGGCATTGGAAATGGGATATCCCGATCTCACAGCCGAATTAAAAATGATCAACGACCGGGAAAACGGCAATGATCCCCTCTCCGGCGTGGAAGCGATCCTTTCCACGGAAGATCTGAAAGAAGCCAGACGGCAGACCGAACTGGTCAAAGCGGATGAATCCATCAAAAATTATGCTCTGGAACTGGTCCGTGCCACCCGGGAAAATCCGGATCTGACCACCGGAGCAAGCCCCCGGGCATTGTTGACCCTGCTGCAGACCGCACGGGCAAGCGCGTGGATGGATCAACGCGATTTCCTGATCCCGGACGACATCAAAAAACTGGTGCAACCGGTGCTTGCACACCGTCTGACCCTTTCCCCCGCAGCACGGAACAGCGGACTGGATGCACAGCAAGTTCTTGCCGCGATCCTGGAAAATACCCGTATCCCCCTTTGAGTATGACCGTATTTTTCAAACAGCTGAAAAGACTCTTCAGACCTTTTTTTTCCGGTCCGCAATGGCGGAAGAGTCCGCCGTATCTGCAAGTTACGGAAAAACATGGCAGATATAAAAGTTTACTTGTGTGTTTGTGGTACTGGATCAATTCGCTGCTGGATCTGATCATCACACGCCCAGCAAGACTGTTCTTTCTGATCTGGCTGCCTCTGACATTTTACACATTGAGTATGCTGCCCGATTCACCTCCCGCGATCTGGCTTTTCATCTCCGCCGCCGCGCTCGTTGATCTGCTGACGAAACTGGTGTTCCGGCAGAAACTCACCATCCGCCGCACTCTGCCGCACCGGGTCCGGTGCGGGATCCCATTCTGCGTCCATTATCACATCACCAATCACAGTTCCCTGCCCTGTTATGCCCTTCAGCCGGACGCCTACACGCTGTGCGATTCTCCGGGAACGGTCATTTTGCAGAAAGACTGCAATATTTCTGCGGATATTCCCCGGAAAAGTTCTGCGGAACATGAACTGCACTGCCTGGCACTCACCCGCGGTCAGATCCGCTGTACCCGCCCGGTTGCCGAAACCGCCTATCCCTTCCATGCGTTCAAACGCTCTTTCCATTACGGCAAACGGGAAAGCATCATGGTGCTGCCTTATTCCCGTACCATGCCGGAGCTCCTTCCGCTTTTTGAAAAAGACCTTGCGGCAATATCTTCGCCATCCTCCGGAGAAAATACGCATGCCCGCTCCGGCAATGACAACGGCGATAATTTTTATGCCTGCCGGGATTACCGCTATGGCGATCAGCCGAAACGCATCCATTGGCGGATCTCCGCTCAACGCAGTAAACTGACAGTGCGGGAATATGAAAAGGAAAGCTCCGGAAAAGCATTTATCCTGCTGCTGGAGCCGGATAAAGATCTGCCGGGAACAAGTACTCTGCCGATGATAAAAAAACTGCTGGTCACGCCGGAAAAGAAAGACGATGTTTTTGAAGGAGCTGTCAGTATGTGCGCTTCTGTGCTTCAGACATTGGAGGAACACGGGATCGGAACAGAATTGCTTCTGCCGGAAAATGATGATCTCACCGGAGACGATGCCATGGATGCGCTTGCTGTGCTTCAACAGGGGATCACGCCGGACGAAGCATTGTCCATATTGCTTCAGGAAGAAAAACGGGAAAAAGTTGTCAGTATTTTTCCCATAGTGATGCAATATGATGAATCGGTCCGTTCTTTCCGGGAAAAACTGACGGAACAGGGGATCCGCTGCGGCATCCATTTCATTCTGGTCGGCACTGCCGAAAAACCCGGAGAGGATCCGGATGCAGATATCCTCTACCGCAGCACAAAAAATATTCTGCCGGAGGTGCTGCTGTGACAAGTGGATTTCTGTTCCGTTTATTGCTGATCCTGCCTGCGGCACTGTTGTGCGGTTTGCAGAACAACAATCTTTTTGTACCGCTGTGTTCGCTGCTGCTTCTGATCCCGTTTCTGCTGACACAAAAAAGACTTTCCGCCACAGTCCTGCACTGTGCGCTGCTGATCCTGCCTGCGGCATCTCTGGCTTTTCTGCCGCTGTTTCTTTCCGGTGCGGAAAGCGGGGGTATTTTTTCGGATCTGCGGTTCTTTCTGCCGATGTGCTGTTATTGCGCCGCACTCTTTCTGTATCTGGATAATGCAATGCCTGCCTGCATCACCGGTTTGATCGTTTTTCTTCTGCTGGCACGCCCGGGGGTTCCGGTCAACACCCTGATCCCGAAAGGATCGGGCTTGATGGATCTTCTGTTTCCCGTTGCCGTATTTTTCAGTGCTTCTGCGGCGATCCTGCTTTTTTCCGAAAAAACCGCCGGCGGCAGAAATGCCATGCGTCTGCGCGTACTGCTTCTGCTTCTGCCGCTGCCGTTTTTTATGATGCTGCTGAATAAAGGGTATCAGACAAATTATAAAACGCTGCGCTCCTGGAATCTGCGGGGATTGTATTTTTCTCTGTTGCAGCGGGATACAGGCTACGGCAACCGGAACGAAAGTGATATCAGCCAGCCGGTCCAACGCGATCCGGAATTTGAAAACAGGATCCTTTTCTATGTGGAATCGGAGGAGATGCCCGCGTATTTGAAAAGCCATACTTTCGTAAATTACAAAAGAAGTACATGGTACAATCCCTATGCAGTCAGCGAAGAATTGACATTTGAAACAAAAGATTATACCTCGGTCTATTCCCTTACAGAAAAGCCGGAAGGTGCGGCATCCGGCAGTCTTACAGTATATCCGGCGGATGAGGAACTTTTCGACAATGTCCTCATTCCGGAAAATGCTCATACATTGGAACTGGTGGCAGAAAAAACACTGCGGTCTCCCTGGGGTGATCTGATGCCGATCCAATGGGACAGAAATGCGGCATACACCGTACATTTCTTCCGGGACGGAAAAAACATCACTTCCATACCGCCGGAAGGGAAAGAATGTCTTTCCCTCCCGCCTTATCTGTATCGCCCGCTGTTCCGTCTGTTGAGCGATGCAAACGGAATTTTTGCAACAATGGGAACACCCCGGAACGACCGTGAAACCGCCATGACCATTGCCGCATGGCTGCAACAGAATTACACATATTCACTGGAGCCGCCGGATGAAACGCGGAACCGTTACCGCGACCCCATTTTCCGTTTTCTTTTCAGCACCAGAAAAGGACACTGCGAGCTTTTTGCCTCCGCCTGCACCATGCTGCTGCGCAGCGCAGGTCTGCCCGCAAAATATGTGACCGGATTTGTCTGCCGCAGAAAACTTGACGACGGAGGCAATTTGTGGTATTCCACCGGATTTGATTCCCATGCCTGGACCGAAGTCTATCTGCCCGATGAACAACGCTGGATCACTCTTGATGCCACACCCGGATCCGGTGATATGGAGATCGTAATAACACCCGCATCGTTCCGGGACAGATTTTTTCTGCTGAAAAGCAAGATCGCCGCCTACTTCCGCAACGGCAGATTTCTGAACTGGTGGGACGGGATCACACAGCATCCGTGGCAGTATCTGCTGTTTCTCCCGCTGCCTGTACTGATCGTTCTTGCCGTGATCTACCGGAAACGCAGACACAGAAAAACACTGACTCTGAAACTGGAAAAACACAAACGCCTTGCCGCAAAATCATTTCTGAAACTGGCAAAAAAGACCATGCGGAAAAGCGGGATCAAACGGAAAAAGAACGAAACATTCCGGGAATGGATCAACCGTCTGGAAGAAACGGACCGGACTCAATTATTGCCCGCGCTCCGCGAATACGAGAAAAAACGGTTCAGCGATTGATGTTGAAATCCACATCCATACGCAATGCCGGAAGCAGCGTTGTTTCTTCTGTCCGTTTCAGTTCCCCGCTGACAGGGTCGATCTGATAAGGCAGTTCCCGGTTGGCTTTGCCGTTGAAACGCAGCAGCAGCATCGTTTTTCCGCTGTCTGCCGCGCGCCGGATCCCGCAGGTGCCCCACGCATAGGTCATATCCCGCAGCACTTCCATGGCAAAACGCTGTGTTTCCGCGGAGCCGCTGCTCATCACAGTATGATCGGCAAAAATACTTTTCAAAACGCCGTTTTTATCCGGAGCGGATTGCAGAAGACCATCCTGAAGCCGCACGGAACCGGCTTTGCCCACCGAAAAACGGATCTTGCCGGAAACAGAACCGGAACCGGAAAATTTCCCCATCCCGAACTGGGAAAGGAATTTTGCAAAATCCACATCGGTGCAGTCGGCAGAAAATACCGTCCGGTCCGCCTCAAATTCCCCGGAGAAAAGGGTGATCCTGCCATCGCACCATTCCGCAAAAGCCTGTTCCAGATAGAATTTTTCGCCCATACGGAAAGAGATCGCGCCCTTGCCGAAAGTATAACCGCCAGCAGAAAGAGAAGCAAAAGTGATTTTCTGACCGGGCAAGGTATGCAGATTTCCGGCATAAGTGGGAAACGCCAGCGAGAAATTGACACCGGCAGCATCAAAATTCAGTTTCCCGGAAGAAAGACGGGCATCTTTCACCGTCAGGATCAATCCACGGTCAGACCGGTATTCCCAATTCAGCAGACCATCCATCTGCACATCGGCAAAAGCCTCCGGCAGCGGGAACGGCAGTTCTTTTTTCAATTCTCCGCGCACCTGACGGAAGGGGCTGGAAACCTGAAGCTGTCCTTTGTCAAGACGGATCACCACATCTTTCAGGATCACGCCGTTATTCAACTGCAGATTCCCTTTTGTTTCAAAGGCAATCGCGGGAAGATCTTCTTTCACCGCACCGCTGAATATTCCGGATTTCTTTCCGGCAGGCATACAGAACTCCGCATTGACGATCCTGCCCGCACCATTGACTGTTTCCAGATCGAATTTATCCAGACGGAAGGCGTCGTTCTTTCCCGTGATGGAAACGCCGTTGAAAGTCCGTTTTCCCGTTTTGTGTGTCAGCAAATATTCCCTGCTCTCCATACGGAAAGCGCGTGTTCTGATGGAAAGTTCTTTCACGGAATCGGTACGGGCGACCGGGCTTTTTTCTCCGGCATCAGAAATACGCGTCCATTGTTTTCCGGAAAGAGCAATGGGAAACAGGAGCGGTTCCGGAAGTACAGGACTGCCTTCCTCCTGAATAACACAATTCCGGAACGCGAGCATATCAGAACGCCAATCCGCCTGATAAACGATCTTTTCTTCCACTCCGCGGCTGTCTGTTCCGGCACGGACTGCTGTCGCTTTTCCTTCTGCCGTGACCGTCAGATCGAATATCTGCTGTTTCACAGTTACTTTTCCTGTAAAAACCCCCTTCTGAAAAGACCCGGAAACCGCCATTCCGCCGGAAAGACTTGCATCCAGTTTTCCGTGGAGCGGGCGACCGGACGAAAACACCAGATCTTTCATCCGGACAGTTTGTACTTTTTCTGTGGAATAAAGTCCGAACACACCACCAAAATTTATGACAGGATCCGTTTCGCAGACACCGGAAAGAGAGTATTGTTTTCCCGGCAGATCGAATATGATCTCAAGATCCGTTTTCCCGGCTTGCGCTTTGCAATGGAGCAATTCCCATCCCCGTGCCGGATCGGGCGTGATGACTGCAGAAAAAAGAATATTTCCGGAAAGCAGTTTTCCATTGGTGAATTCGATCTTTTCCGGACGGATCCCGGAAAAAAGTTTTTTGCCGTCAGCACAGAGTTTATGCAGATAAAACAGCACATTTTCTGCGGGATCGGCGATCTCTGCATCTTTGATCTTCAGTGTATCTGCGGTCAGGATCATTTCATTGCAGGAGAAAAGCGTTTTTCCGTCCTGTACGATCCTGCCGGAAAAGACGGCATTTCCCTGTTCATCCAGTTTCAGGAAGGTCGTTTCCACGCTGCCGGGGATCGCAGCATCCGCCGCGATCTGTTCCGCCAGAAGTTCTTTCGACGGAGCCTGTTCTCCGGACGACGGTCTCCCCATCAAAACAACTGCAAGAAATATGACAGCTACCGCAATCAGTACGGCAACAGCCGCGATGATATATTTTTTACGGTTTTCTTTTACCGTATCCTGTCCGTTTCCGTTCTTTTTCTGTTTTGTCATATCAATCTCTCCGGTTGCTGATTTTCGGAATATTCCACTGTGCGGCACGCCGCTCCTTTATAATATACCACATCCGATCCGTTGTCAAATGCAAAACATCCTGCAGCAAAATCTTCCACGATCTGCGGGAACGTCACAAGATCACCGCCGTATTTGAGTTTTTCCAGCATCTCCGCAGCAAAAACAGAAAGAAAATCGCCTTTATGATCCCTGCGCTGTTTCCCTTCCCGTTCTGCGGCGCAGAGCCGGACTTTTTCCCGGAGCGCGTCATCCCACGGGATGGGAACAGGTGCTGAAACACCCAGAATAAAGCCGCCGTCAATATTTTTCCGGTCGGTACGCAAATTTTCCACCACGATAACGCTGCTGCGGAGATAAGGCAATTCCCGGATCAATGCGCGTTCCACGGGGATCGTGTGGAGTCCGGTAAGGACCCGTTCGCCGTTTTCCCGGTACAGAAGATCGCCGGGATGGATGTTCAGACAGGGAAAATCGTCCACGATATTGGTGAGGGGAATAAATCCGGCAAAGATCCCGAAATCAATGGAATATGCCGTCAGTTTCAGCCGCAGTGCATCGGTCCACGCCTGCCGTGCATCTCTGCCTTCCTGTGTCGAGAGCGTCGTTTGCGTGAATCCGTGTTCCGCATAAAATTCTTTCAGATCGTGGATCACCACGGGAACTCCGAATGTTCTGCCGAGGCGTTCTGCCGCCGATTCCCGGCGGTCACTCACCAGCACCACCGGTTTCCAATGGGAAGCAGCGGCCCGCTCCGAAAGCAGTTTTTCGGCATTTACACCGGTCCCGCTGAGAAAAATCGCGGCGGAATATACGCCGGAATCATTATTTTTCAGAAAATTACTGATCATTTTGCATCTTTCAATTTGAATTTTTCAACTTTTGTTATAAAATATATATAGTTTTCGATTTGGCAAGTCCAAAACGGAAAAAAGTGGAATTTTTACTAATATCAGCAAAATATATAAGGAGAAAAAAATGAAGTACGCAAAATTGCTTCTCGCCGCCGCATTCTGTGCAGCCGGAACATTCATCGCCGCACAAGGTCCGGCAAAAACACCGGAAAAGAAAGTCGCCCCCGCTGTGAAGAAAGCGGAACCCAAGAAAGCGGAACCCAAGAAAGCGGAACCCAAGAAAGCAGAACCCAAGAAAGCAGAACCAAAGAAAGCAGAACCAAAGAAAGCAGAACCCAAGAAAGCGGAACCCAAGAAAGCAGAACCCAAGAAAGCAGAACCCGGAAAACCGGCGGCAGAAAGAGTCCCTGCTCCGATTCCGGATTACAAACCGGCTCCGAAAAAACCGGCTCCCGAAAAGAAGGCTCCTGTCTATAAAATCAGCCGCCTGATCCCCTATGTATTGATCGTGACCAACTACGGGATCCCCCGTTTTCTGGCAGAATACTGCTGCAAAAACCTGAACATCCCCTATCTGATGATCGTTGATAAAACGCCGAAGCCGGATGCCAATGCCCGGATCGCGTTGTGTCTGCCGAAAGCAAAAGAGCCGATCTGGCTGACCGCCAAAGATCTTTCCCGTCTGCTGGCATATATGCGCCCCCGTGAAGTGATCCTGTTGGGTGATGCGGACAAAATGCCGACCTACTACCGCAAGGCTGTTCCGGAAACATCCCGTATGTTTGTGGTCAATGATACGGACTGGAGCGAAAATACGCTGCGTCTTTCCAGTATTCTCCGCGCGGACAGATTGAAAAAAGCCTATCGCGATTATATTATCCAGCGTGACAGAGAACACGAACAGAAGCGCAAGAATCTGAAAAACGCACAGGAAAATCTGCGCCGCAGTGAAGAAGCGATGCAGGATACGCAGGGCTATTGATTTTCTCGCGTAAAAGGCTGTTTTTCCAGTGCAGATCTTTTTTCACATTGCAAAAAACACATTCCGGGAATGTATCCGGGAACCTGTTTATTTTCTGACACTTCTGTCGGTACTGTTTGTATCGGGTCTGATGCCCGCCTATACATTCTTTGCCTTCAATCAGCAGATGATCATGGTGCTGGATAATTCCCTTGCGCTGACATTGCTGTTGGGATTTCTCACGGCGGCACTCTGTGCCACACACTGTATCCGCCGTGAACTCACCAACGGCACCGTGCTGCTGTTGCTGTCTAAACCGGTCTCCCGCACCGTATTCATTGCGGCGAAAGTTGCCGGAGTGAATCTGGCAATGGCTCTTTTCGGGATCTATTGCGTGATGGGCAGTGCAATGGCGACTTATTCCGCATACAACATCTACACCTTTGACGGTGTGGCGCTGCTGATCTATTTTGCCGCGCTGATCATTCCGGTGATCTTCGGCGGTCTGCGGAATTATTTTTCCGGTGCATCATTTTCTGCCAACAGTATTTACGCGTTCGGAGCCACACTTCCCATCGCATTGGTGACCGTCTATTTCCGCTTGAGTTCCATTCTGTGGGAGCTGGGCGGACCGAACAGCATCAACCGTTTTTTTGCGTTCAGCGATCTGGCTCCTGTCCTGATCCTGATCGTACTTGCATTGATGATGATCGGCACGATCGCGGCGGCATTTGCCACACTGTTTCCCTTCCTGATCAATCTGATTTTATGCGTGGGGATCTTTCTGCTGGGGCTGGTATCCGGACCGTGGCTGAAATTTGTGTTCGGTGAGGATTCCTTCCGGGGTGAACTGCTTGCGGCGATCATACCGGACTGGCAGATATTCTGGATGACACAGGCATTATCGGCGGAGGCACACGTTCCCGCGAAATATATATTTTACAGTATCGGATACATGATCGTTTACAGCATTGTGCTTACGCTGTGGGCAACGGTTTGTTTTCAAAATACGGAACTGGCAAAGGATTCACGCACATGATCATAGAAGTGTACGATCTTTATAAAAAATACGGCAGCAAAACCGTGGTTTCAAATGTTTCCCTGGATCTGGATAAAGGCGAGATCCTGGGATTCATCGGTCCCAACGGTGCAGGAAAATCCACTACGATCAAGATGATCGCAGGGGTCCTGCCGGTATATAAAGGGAAGATCCGGATCGACGGAGTGGATATCACATCCGATCCGCGCAGAGCGAAAAAGCTCATTGGATATCTGCCGGAAAATGCGCCGCTTCCCCCGAATATGTCGGTGGAGGAATTTCTGAAATATGCGGCAACCATGCACGGTATGGGCTTTCATGCCCGCAAAAAAGCAGTACAGAAAGCGGTGGAACGCTGTGCGCTGCAAAGTGTTCTCGGGGAAGAAATAGAAACGCTCTCCAAAGGTTTCAAACGGAGAGTCTGTCTTGCACAGGCGATCATTCACGAACCGCCGGTATTGCTGCTGGATGAACCCACCGACGGACTGGATCCGAATCAGAAACGGGAGATCCGCAATCTGATCCAACAGCTGCGTCAGAATACGGCAATCATTATTTCCACTCATATTCTGGAGGAGATCCGCTCCATCTGTTCACGGGTGATACTCCTTGCCGATGGGAAACTGATGTATAACGGGACTGCGGAAGATTTCCGGAAGATAGCACTCCGGACTCCCTGTATTTCCTTCCGGATCAAACCGGAGATGCTGAACGAAAGTATCCGGTTCATGCGGGAGGATTTTCCGGGATCCGGCAGATTTGACGGTGAAAATTTTGTGATCCCGGCGAATCATCCGGATTTGGCGGAGATCGAAAAAACGCTGGATCCGATGACGGAACAGAAATGCGAAGTGGAAGCCACGCCGGACGATGTGTTTGCCTCGCTGACGCAGGAATGTTTCGGTCTGTCGCCGCTTCCACGCCATTCCAGAACACTGGGGATGCCGCTGATGCCGGAAATGGAGGACGACGATGATTGATGCAAAAAACATTTTGCAGAAATGCAGCGATGCCCTGCATCATATTGCAGATATATTTATGAAGATCCATGCCATTTTCAGCCGCGAAGTTTTCACATTGCTGGATTCTGCGGCGGCATGGGTGTTCCTGGTGATCTTTGCCACCCTTTCCAGCGTAATGACTTTCCAGATCACCGATATCCTCAGTCTGGGTCAGGCGGATCTTGCACCGTTTTTCCACTGGCTGCCGCAGCTGTTCATTTTTGTGATCCCTGCGCTGGCAATGCCTTTGTGGGCGGAAGAACGGCGGACAGGGACGCTGGATCTTTCCCTGTCCTATCCGGTGAGTATGGGTGAACTGGTCATCGGCAAATTTCTGGCGGGAGAATTCATGCTGCTGCTGGCATTGGCAATGACGCTGGGGACACCGCTGACCATTGCATATTACGGGGAACCGGATGCGTCGGCAGTGTTCTGCGGATATCTGGGTGCATTTATGGTGGGGACGGTCTTTCTGGCGATATCCTGTTTCTGTTCGGCGGTGACGCGGAGTCAGACGGCAAGTTTTCTGTTGTCGCTGGTGATCTGTTTCCTTTTGATCGTAACGGGCTATGAGCGGATCTCGGTGGATCTTACCACCTATCTGCCGGTCTGGCTTTCGGAATGTGTCAATATTTTCTCTGTTTCGCCTCATTATCAGGCATTTCAGCGGGGATTGATCGACTCCACGGAAATCGCGTACGCACTGTTGATGACAGTTCTGTTCCTGTATCTGACCTATCTGGCTCTGAAGCTCTCCACATCCGGCATGGGCAGTATTTTCCTGCCGGGCACCTGGCTGAACGCCTACACCTGGAAACAGATCGGAAAACTTGCGGCGGGGATCGTGATGATCTTCTACATCTTTTTTGCCTTGATGTACAGTGCGCAGGTGTTCCATTTCCGGATCGACGCCACCGCCGACAAAGCCTATACACTGATGGATGAATCAAAAGACGCGGCAAAAAAAGTGGGCGAAAGCAAAAAAGTCATTGAGATCCGGCTGTATGTTTCTGAAAATATGGAAAAAACGCATCCGGAACTTTATGCTTATTCCAAACGGGTGGAATGGCTGTTGAAGGAATTTGCACAGCACGCCAATGGATATATCCGTCTTTCCACAGTAAAAGTGGCGGAACACTCCAGCGAAGACGATGCCGCACGAATGGACGGTCTTCAGCCTGTGGTGCAGACTGAAATGGCGGAACGGGTCTATCTGGGGCTGGTGGTTTCCAGCGGCTTGAAAGTGATCCCCATACGGCAGCTGCTGCCGGAACGGGAAATGCTGCTGGAATATGATCTTGTGCGTGCCATCCGGGAAATGACGCATACCCGCAAACCGGTACTGGGGATCCTCAGTTCGCTGCCGGTTCTCGGCAGAGCGGCAACTGCGGGGAACAGCGGGGACAAGATGCTGAACTTTGCGGAAGAGTTGAGCAAAGATTACGAATTGAAAGCTCTTTCCACAGATATTGCGGAGATCCCGGAAGGGCTGGATGTGCTGCTGGTGTATCATCCGGTGAATTTCAGCAACCGTCTGCAATACGCCATAGATCAGTATATCATGCGGGGCGGACGCGCGGCGGTCTTTGTGGATCCCGCCATGCGTTCCATGGGGTTGCAGGATCCCATGCTGCTCACATCTGCTCTGAACAAACTCATCCCGGCATGGGGGATCAGCTATGATCCTGAAAAGAAAGCGGCGGACGCCAATTACAAATACACGCCGCCCGCTATCGGTAATGCCCGGCGGATCTTCCCGGACGTGCTGGATATTCCCGCAGAAGGGCTGGCAAAAGATTCTCCGGTGACCAGAGCATTGACTCATCTGCTCATGCCCTTCCCTGCGGCACTTGCCATTGAAGGGAAAGAGGGGCTGACCTATGAAGTGCTGGCACACACCTCAGCTCATTCCGGGAAATATCCTGCGGGGATGGTCTCGGAAGCCGTTTATCTGGAACTCAGCGCGGATCCCAATGCCCGCACTGCCGGGGAACAGCCGCTGGTGATCGCGGTCAGCGGAAACTTCCGCTCGGCATTTGCATCCAGTCCGGCAGACGCGGCATCTCTGGATTCCGGAAAAGCTCATCTGGAAAAATCCACCGGCACGCCGAAAGTGGTCCTGTTCGGGGATTGCGATATGCTTTTCCGGACATTTACCCATGACATCACAGTGGATGAAAGCGGCAACCGGAAAGCGGTACCGATCAACGACAATATTTCCCTGCTGCAAAATGTGCTGGAAGATCTGAATGGTGACATCAGTCTGGCACGGCTGCGTTCCCGCAAGCCGATGATCCGGCCTCTGACAAAGATCCAGGACCGCAAAAAAGAAGCGGAAGCGGAATTTACGGAAAAGATCAGCGAACGCAAAATGGAGTTTGATATCCGCCGTCACCGTGCGGAACAGATCAAACTGAAACTGGTGCGGCAGGGTAACCGTATCTCCGCGGCAGAGAAACGGGAACTGGATGAATTCAGTCTTTACAAAACAAATTTTGAACGGGAGATCAAAGAGATCCGGAACGAATTGAAAAACGATCTGGAAGCCTACAACATTTCTGCGCGCAGGATCAATATTTTCCTGATTCCGGGTGCATTGGTCGTGCTGGCTTTCCTCTGGGGGATCACCCGTTTCCTTGTACGGAAAGGAAGGACCGGCAAATGCAGAAAATAAAACAAATCCTGAAAAAATATCTGACTTTTTCCCTGATATTGAAACTTCTGATCCTGATCGGGACCACCTGGCTGCTTGTTGCGGCGGTCTCCCGGCAGGAGAAAAAGGAAAATGCCAATGAACCGGTACGGGAAAAATTGACAAAACTTCCTGATTTTGAAATTGATAAGATCCGGAAAGTCCGGATCCTTTTCGGGGACACCGATCCGGTGGAACTGAAGATCGCCGACGGCTTGTGGATCGTTTCTCAAAAGGGCAAACCGGAGATGTATGCCAATGCGAAAATGGTGATGGATCTGCTCACACAGCTTTCCGAAACCCGTCTGCTGCGGGAATATGAGTTGAATTTCCGGCGGGAAGCGGACCGGAAGGAGATCTGGCGGATCGCGTTGGGCGATCATGTCCCCGGCAGAAAAGTCACCAGTTCCGATATTTATACGGGATTTCAGGTACAGCTTGTGGATGATTCCGGAAAAACGGTTCTGGATATCATGCTGGGACAGCCTCATTTTGCCGAAGCGGAAACTTTGAGTCAGGCACAGGAAATGCGTCAGCCGGACGGCAGATATCTGCGGCTCAGCGGAAAATCTGCGGAAGATCACCGCTATTTTCTGATTCCCCATCTCTTTGTCAATCTCCAGAAGAACAACGCCTCTGCCCCCTGGGCGGAACGGCTCCGGATGAATTCAGTGATTGCCCGGGATTTCCAGAATCAGGTGCGCTCCATGGAATTTTCCAAAATGCCGGAAGGCTCCGTCTGGAAATTTTTGAAATGGGGCAAAGGGCATGTTCTTTTCAAGGGGAGCAAGCGTGTGGAAAAGATCCAGCCTGCATATATCCAACAGAAACTGCAGTTGCTTCAGAGCGGCTTTTCCCGGGATATCGCGCCGGACTCCATTGATTTCATGCCCCGTCACTTTTTCGAGATCCATTTGAACAACGGTTTTTCCTATAAACTGGAAATGCAGGACTCCCGGTACGATCAATTCCGGATGGGCAGGCTTACCATTGATTTCCGGAAAGACCGTGTTTTACGGATGGCAAACGAATCCGATCAGGCTTATGCGGAACGGATCAAACATCTTGAACAACAGCTGGCGATCGAAAAGAAATGGTTTGAAGGCAAGATTTTTGTGCTTCAGCCGAATGTGATCACCATACTGGAATCGGTACCCGGCATTTAACAAATCTTGAAAAAAAGGATTTTCGGACAATGGAACAACGCAATACAGGATGTTGGACAGCAAAACATGAAATACCCGTGGCTTTGACCGTGGCTGGCAGTGACAGCGGCGGCGGAGCCGGGATACAGGCAGATCTGCGGACATTCAGTGCGCTGGGGGTGTTCGGTGCCTCTGCGATCACCGCAGTCACCAGCCAGAACCCGGCAGAAGTCACGCGGGTGGATGGTCTCCCCCCGGAAGGAGTCGTTTCCCAGATCGAAACGGTCTTCCGCAAATTAAAGATCCGCGCCGTGAAAACGGGGATGCTATTTTCGGCAGAAATCATTGAAAATGTGGCAGCTGCGCTTACGGGAAAAGACTGTCCCATTATCGTGGATCCGGTAATGATCTCCACCAGCGGTTCAAAACTGCTCAAAGATGATGCCCTTGTGATGCTTCAGGAAAAGATCCTGCCGCTGGCGAGCTGGATCACCCCAAACATCCCCGAAGCGGAACTTATCAGCGGCATGACCATCCGCTCCACGGAAGATGCGGTTTCCGCCGCGAAAAAGATCGGGGAAAAATGGGGTTGCGGAGTGATCCTGAAAGGCGGTCATGCCCAGGGGGACAACGAAGCGGCAGATGTGATCTGCTCCGGCGAAAAGCTCTTCAAACTTTCCACACAGCGGCTGGCACTGCCTCCCTTCGCGGCACACGGCACGGGCTGTACCCTCAGTTCTGCCATTGCCGCCTGTCTTGCCCGGGGCATGAAAGATCTGGAGGCGATCATTGCGGCGAAGGCATTTGTGCTGGGATCGCTTCAGGAAGCGCGAGCCATCGGAGACGGAGTTTTCGGGATGTTTCCCCCTGCCGATCTGGAAAAATATAAAAAACTGATTCTGATCGGACAAGTGTGATGTGTCATAAAACAAAAATATTTTTCGGCTTGTTTCTTGCGTGGATCATAGCAGATCTGCCGCTCCATGCGGCACAGAAAAATGTGGTTCCGCCGCCGCAGCGGATCCTGATCAAAGACCGTAAGGATCTGCGGAAACAGAATCGGCTTCCTGCGGCTCCGGAAAAAATTGCAGTGCAGAAAACACCGGTCAAAAAAGCGGTTCCTGCCAAAAAGCCGGCAGCACAAACGAAATCGACCACACTCAAAACATATACGATCAACAAACACAGTTATGTGGATTTGAACGATGTGGCGAAATATTACAAGGCAAAACTGACCGTTTCCGGAAAATCGCTCCGGCTCTCCTCCAAAAGCAGCAACATCGCTTTTGAAGTGGGAAAACGCTCCGGCTCCATCAACGGAACTGCGGTGACATTTTCTTTTGCTCCGGTCAAAAGCGGGAACAGGCACTATATTTCGCTGATCGATTTCACCAAAACGCTGATCCCCGCGCTTTCCGCCAAACTTCCCCAGCGGAAATTGATGAAGATCATGATCGATCCCGGTCACGGCGGCACCGATAAAGGTGCGGTGCGGAATGGGATCTGCGAAAAAGATCTGAACTTGAAAATGGCTCTGAAGCTGCGCGACCGTTTGAAAAAATATAAATTTCAGGTGGTAATGACGCGTGCAACGGATAAAACTGTTTCTCTGGAAGACCGTGCAAAACTCTGTGAAAAAGAAAAAGTGGATCTGTATATTTCCATTCACTGCAACGCGGCGGAATCTGCCGCAGTCCGGGGGATCGAAACATGGTATCTGGTGCCGAAAAACGGCGTTTCCACCACCGAGAAAAAGGCAAAAAAAGATTTTGACAAAGGAAATAACTACGACCGGTACAGTATGCGGCTGGCATTTGAAGTCCAGAAAGGAATGAAAAAACAATTCCCCGCCACACCGGACCGTGGCGTGAAACCCGGCAGATTTTATGTATTGCGTCACGCTTCCGCACCTGCGATCCTCATGGAAGTGGGCTTCCTTTCCAACGCGGCGGAACGGCTGGTGATCACCAAAGACGCCAATCAGAACAAGATCGTGGATGCCGTTATTCAAGGTCTGACAGGTTATGTGAAAGCGATCCGGTGATCTCTTATGAAAATCATTCATTCCGCAGACTGGCATCTGGGAGCGTATCTCGGACAGGAAAAGCGTTATCACGAGTTCAGTCAGATCCTGGATTTTATGCTTCAGACAGCCAGAGAAAATGATGTCCGCTGCATCATCGCCTCCGGGGATATTTTTCATACGCCTTCGCCGCCGAACCGGGCAGTGAGTATGTACTACGATTTTCTGCTCCGTGCTGCTGATGCGGGTGTCCGGGATGTGGTCATCACGGCAGGGAATCACGATTCGCCCTCCTTTCTGGAGGCTCCGAAAGATCTGCTGAAACGGTTGAATGTCCATATTTCCGCACATCTGGAAAAAGAAGATCTGCAGCAGCATTTCATTGAACTGCGTCATCCGGAAACAGAAGAACTGGAAGCGGTGGTGATCGCCATTCCCTATCTTCACGAACGGGATATCCGGCAGGCGGCAACGGGAGAAACATTTGATCAGCATCAGGAGGCACTCCGGGCAGGATGTATCCGTATCTTTCAGGATCTGTGCATCGCGGCACGGGAAAAATACGGAAATATTCCTCTGATCGCGACAGGTCATTGTTGGGCGGTTGACCGGGATACGGATAATATGGTGGGCGGCGAGATCGCGATCCCTGTCAACGATTTTGCCCATCTGGCGGATTATTTTGCGCTGGGGCATATCCACAGTTCATATCCTGTGGGGAAATATCCCCATGTCCGGTACAGCGGTGCGCTGCTGGCAATGAAATTTGATGAAACGAAAAGCGAAAAAAATCTTCTGCTGCTGGATACTGCGGCTCCAGCCGATCCGCAGCAGATCCCGATCCCCTGTTATCAGGAAATGATGTCCCTTTCCGGCACGATGGAGGAGCTGACACAGGCGATATCCGGTTTGAAAGAACAGCAGCGATCCGTCTGGCTGAATGTGGAAAATACGGGAACATTCGATCCCGATCTGAATAAAACGCTGGAACAGCTTTGTGCGGATTCGGAACTCAAAATCATTATCTGCCGCAACAGAGAACGGAATCCGGCACTGCTGAAACGGCGTGCCGAAACGGAACGGCTGGAAGCGATCTCTCCGGAAGATGTTTTTATGCGGATCCTGACAGCGAAAGACAGACTTGCCGATGCCGACACGCTTCTTGCGGCATTCCATGAGGCACTTCAGGATGTGAACGAAGCAGAGGAAAAGGCGCGGAAAGAATGAAGATCGAACATCTTGTCATAAGAAATATCAACAGTTTGTACGGGCAATGGAGCATTGATTTCACGGCTCCGGAATTCATCGGCGGACTGTTTGTCATCTCCGGAAAAACCGGCAGCGGGAAGACATCCATATTGGATGCCATCTCGCTGGCTCTGTTCGGAGAAACACCCCGTCTGAACCGGGGAAATAAAATGGAGATCATCAGCCGCGGAGCCGCAGATTGTCTGGCAGAATTGACCTTCTGCACCGGTGCGGACCGCTATGTGGCAAGTTTTTCCTTTATCACGAAGGTGGGCAAGCGCGGCACAAACAAAGGTGTGATCAGCATTGAAAGTGCGCACACTCTTGCGCGGAACGGTGAAGTCATTTGCAGCAATACCACATCCGTGCAGAAGGAAGTGGAACGGGTCACGGGACTGGATAAAGAGCGTTTCTGCCGCACTGCACTGCTGGCACAGGGGCAGTTTGATGCCTTCCTCAAATCCGGCACGGGGAAATCTGCCATTCTGGAACAGATCACCGGAACGGGGATCTACACAAAGATCGCGGCAGCCGTACATGCAAGACACAATTCATACAAAGCGAAACGCGAACAGATCACAGCCTCCTGTGCGGGGATCCTGCTGCTGGATGACGAAACCGAAAATCAGAAACGCGCTGAACTGGATGACATCCGCAAACAGACAGCATCTCTGCCGGAGGAACTCAAAAAACTGAACGCGCTTCTTCAGCTTTTTGCAGAACTCAAACACCTGAACGGGGAACTGGCGGAAAATCAGAAAAATCAGGATCAGCTGAAATCGGATCTGGAAGGATTCGCGCCCGAACGCACCCGTCTGGCTCTGGCGAAAAAAGCAGAAGAAGGCAGAAATATTTATCTTTCCGTCAAAGACATTTCCGCACTGAAAGCACAGGATATCGAAAAACTGGAACGGGTGGAAAAACAACTGCCGGATCTGCGTGCGAAAGCAGAAAGTTCCGCACAACTTGCAAAGGGAAAGGAACAGTTCCTCCTTGAAGAACAGAAAAAAAGTGCAGAAAAACGGCAGCTGCTGCATCAGGTTCGGATTTTGGATCAGGAACTTGTTCATCTGAAACAGGATCTTGCGGCGGCAGAAAAAAATCTCGGTCAGCTCACTGCCGGAAAAGATGCGGCGGATCAGCAGCGCATACAACTGGAAAAACAACTTCAGCTTCTGGCGGAAGATCATGCTTCTGCGGAAGAATATATGCGGGATCATGCCGGAGATGAATCGTTCATAGCCAAACGCGGTTTCTGGCAGGAAAAACTGGCAAATCTGCTCACTTTGAAAGAGTATGCCGACCGGATCAATAAGGAGATCGCCGCAAGAAAAGAAGCCGTCAAACGGACAAATGATATGCGGATCAAAGCGGAGCTGAAGGAAACGGAACAGCAGAATGAATTAACACATCAGCAGGCTCAGCTTGCCGCATTGAATGAATCCATGATGAAGTTCCTGCCGGAAGATGCCCTGCTGGAACAGCAGAATCTTCTGCAGGAAAATCTGATCCTGCTGCAAAAAGTTCACGACCTGGAATCGGAGCGCGCAAATTTAACTGAAGGTGTCCCCTGCCCCCTCTGCGGCGCGACGCATCACCCGTTTGCCGCAGAAAATCACGCGTTTCCCCGGGATCCGGAGATCCGTACGAAATTGACAGAGGTGACTAAAACACTGGAACAGCGTCGCAGTCTGAATCAGAAGATCCTTCTGTTGGAAAAGGATATTGCGCGGCTCATGGAATTTCTTGAACAGCACACTGCACAGAAACAGGCGATCACCGACACTCTGACCCAACAGCAGAACGAACTGAAAAATGCCGAGGAAACATACCGGAAAGCTGTGGATGATTTCCGCCGGAACAAAGAAGAATTGAATGATGATTTCTCTGCAAGCAATATCCAATGGAACGGTATGCGGGATCTGCCACCGGAAGTGGATCAGCGGATCGGTGCGTTCAAACGCGCACAGGAAAAACTGGGTCAATTCCAGCAGCACCGGAACCGGTTGGAAGCGGATCTCCGGATCGCCAATGCCGCCATTGCGCAGAAATTGAAGGAAGTAGAAAGTCAGAATATGCGTATTCAGGAAGTCGTTTCCGCGCTGCAGAATAAGGAAAAAGAACGCACAGACCTCTTCGGAAATGATCTGCCCGATGATGCGGAAAAGACTTTGGAACGGCAGCTCAAAACACTGGAAGAAAATGTCCGTAATGCCGCAGAGAACGCCGCTTCGGCATCCGCACATCTGACCGCGGCGGAACAGCAGCACAAGGCACTGCAAGAAGATCTGCGGCATCACGCCGAAGCACTGAATGTGGCACAGGAACACTTCAAAACATTCTGTTCGGATCACGCGTTCACGGAAGAAACTTTTGCTGAAGCTCTCCTCGACCCTCTGGATTTCACACGCCTGATACAACAGGAAAGTCAACTGGATTCCCGCGCGCAAACGCTTCAGAAACAGGATCTTGATCTCCGGAACAGACTTTCTGAAATCCAGCGGGATATTCCGGAAAATACCGATCCGGATCAACTGCAAATACAACACGAAACTCTTACCGACACACTTGCACAGGCACAGAAACACATGGGTCAACTGGAAAATGAACTTGCCCGGAACGATGCCGATAAACAACGGATCGCGGGGATCCGGCAGGAATTGGACGACCTCAATAAAGAAGCGAAAGTGTGGGAAGATCTGTATGATCTGATCGGACAAAGCACTCATTTCCAGCAGGCGGCGCAGGGGATCACACTGGATCATCTTCTTTATCTGGCGAACCGGGAACTGGGAAAACTTTTCCCGCGCTATGAACTTATCCGGTCGGAAAAAGATACGCTGGGGATCGATGTGATCGACCGCTATCAGGGGGATTCCGTCCGGACCTGCGACAATCTTTCCGGCGGGGAACGCTTCATCGTATCACTTGCGCTGGCTCTCGGTTTGAGCAATATGGCAGGAGAAAAGATCCGCATTGATTCCCTGTTTCTGGATGAAGGGTTCGGTACGCTGGATTCCGAATCGCTGCAATTTGTGGTGCATGTGCTGTCCCGTCTGCACAACGATGGAAAAATGGTGGGGATCATCAGCCATGTTGCCGCACTGACGGAGGAGATCCATTGCGTACTGCAAGTCACACCCGTCGGCGGAGGAAAAAGCGTGATCTCCGGCCCCGGCGTCACACAGGGCGGCACTGCTTGAAATTACGGAAGTCCTTCCAATGACAGATATTGCATGGGATGTGCAAACACGGCCGCAACATTCCGGAGGGCCCTACGGCAAAAAAGGAACGCGCCGCGCCGCAGGAATCTTTCCAGGTGAATCCGATATTGCCCTCCGCATCCTCCCGGTAACAATCGCAGCGTTCTTCCACGACAGCCGCCACCGTTTTGCCGGTGATCTTCCGTAAACCGCCCGCGATCGACTGCAATTTTGCCATCTGTTTTTCCGTCAGCATCAATTCGGGATGCTGCAGGTTTCTGCCTGCCGCCATCACGGATCCGCACTGAAAACTGTCCGCACCCGCAAGCAATGCAGCCATGCCCACATTGCGGACAGATGAAAAATTTTTCTGCGTCACAGTCATGGAAACACCGCAGAAGATCCCCCGTTTTTTTGCCGCCGCCACCAGATCCAGAATACGGTTGAACCGCGCCCGTGCGCCGGAAAAGAAATCCATACGGTGAACAGAATGAATACTGGTAAAGAAATTCACCCTATGCTTTTGAAGAAAATCCAGCACAGGATCATCCACCAGAGTGCCATTGGAAAAAAGACTCAAACGCGGCTTCTGCGGCAGACTTGCAGCGTATGCGATCAGATCGAAAACACCTTTTTTCAACAGCGGTTCGCCGCCGGAAAACGTAAATTCCTTTACGCCGTTTTCTGCGAAAGTGCGCACAAGACTGCACCATTCTTCAATAGACAGTTCTTTATCGTAAAGCTCTGCATGGCTGAGCCATTCGCAATAGCAGAAGGGACACGCGTGGTTGCAGTTATAGGTCAACTCCAGCGTGACATGACGCGGCAGGACGGCTTTTTGCCCTTCCTCCGGCATCTTATTCCGCCTTTTTGCCGTCTTTATTTTCTTCTCCGGCAGGGACAGGAGTCAATTCCACTTCATCCTCCGGTTCTTCCACAGCAGATGCGGGACAGACGATCTCACCATCCAGCTGTACCTCCGGTTCCGGATCGGGCAGAGCGGCGGTGATCCCCACAGGATGAGGCGCAATGCAGCCGCCGCCTCCCGCAGCAAACAATCCCAGAAGACCGGTCCACGCAAGGATCTTGACAAGTTTGAGTTTCATAAAGCCTGCCCTCCCGGAGAACGGTCAATCTCTGCTTCTGCCGAACAGACGGAGAAGCATCAGGAAAAGGTTGATGAAATCCAGATAAAGTTCCAATGCGCCGAGGATGGCAAATTTGTGGAAATAATCCGTTCCTTCCATTTCATCGGAACCGAGATAACCGCCGGCCTGTTTGAGTTTCTGCGTATCCCATGCCGTCAGACCGAGGAAGATGAACACACCGGCATAGGCGATGAAGGTATCAAGGCCTTCGCTCTTCATAAACCAGTTCACGATCGTGGCAATGATGATCCCGAACAAGCCCATCATGCAGAAAGATCCGACACCCGTCAGATCCGCCCGGGTGATATAACCGAAGATACTGGTGACGGCAAACATTCCCGCACAAGTGAAGAACGCCGAATAGATCGCGCTCTGGGTGTAACAGAAAAAGATCGGTGCCAGCGTAATGCCGTTGACCACGGAAAACGCCAGAAAACTGATTCCCGCAACCATGGGATTCATCTTGTTGACTCCGGCGGAAAGCCAGATCACCAGCCCGAATTCCACCAGCACCATCACCAGCATGAATCCGGGACTCCAGAAAATAGAGCCGCCGGCGATTTCCCCGGTGATCGTCATGTGGGGTCTGGTATCCATCATCACACCGAAAACGGCATACGCCACAAGTCCGGTCACGGCAAGTGCGCCAGCCATCCAGAGATAGACGCGGTTCATAAATGTGCGGGCGGCTTCCGCTGCGGAACGGTCGGAAACGACCTCTGCATGACGGTAGGTGTTGGACGAATAATCGCGGTTGTAATCATTCTGATTCATAATTTTTTCTCCTTTCTTTTCAAAAATCCTGTTCAGATAAGATTCAATATATCACATTTTCCTGAAAATTGCAAATCACAACAGAGAAATTTCCGTTCCCAACGTGTGAGATGCACCCGGCGGAAGCGTCCGGAGATCCGATCCGGCATTGGCGGCTTCGATACAAAGCATTTCCGGATATTCATCATCGCCGTAATCTGCCATCCGTGCCGCTTTATCGATCCACGGATTCCACACCACGGCAGAAGCAGAACCGCTGCGCACCACACGGATCTTCCGGTCCATTACGGGATCTTCGATCACGGCAATGCGGCTGCCGGCATTGTAAATACGGTCGGTTTCCGCCTCAAATGCGATCACGCCGGACTGTTTTTCCGTCCGGCTGGAAAGACTGCAGAAATATTCCGTATCTTCAAAGCCGCGCACCACGGTCTTGCGGATATCACCAATGGCAAAATAAGTATGGAGAGCCTCTGTCAATTTTACCGTTTCAGAAGAAATATTTGTAGTGGTGAGGCTGACTTTCAGTGTTGCGCCGAGATTGATCTCCATCACCGCAGCCAAGCCCTGCTCTGCAGCAGTCAGCGTCATTTTCACCGACACACTGCCGTCGGCTTCCTGCACCGGCTCACCTGCCAAATCCCAGAAGGCGATCCGTGCCACACCATGCGTGGGCGTTCCGGCAGACCCGAACCAGGGCCAGCAGACCGGGATCCCGCCGCGGATGGCTTTTCCCGGAAAAAACACCGCCTTCTCCGATACCCACAGGAGGTCGGCTCCATTGACTTTGTATGAGAGGATATGTGCGCCGTATGTGGAAAATTCCAGTTCGGCGTTTCCGGCACTGATCCTGTAAACGGGGATCTCTCCGATCATTTTTGTTTCCATTGTGTTATGACTCCTTGATCTTATGTTTTCCGCGTTCACGCTGATCATAAAAAGATGGTTTTGCCACCGTTGCGTAAGGCGGATATTTCTTTTTCAATGATTCATCCGCAGAGCGCGGAATATATTGGAAGCGTTTATACATCCACAAATATTGTTCCGGATGAGCGCGTACCAGTTTTTCGATCTCATAAATGATCGCACCGGTCAAGGCTTCATCGCTTTCATATTCCGCAGCCCGTTTCGGCAATGCTGTTCCGGTAAAACGGAACTCATTGCCCACATGATAACAGCCGCCGACAAATATATCCAGATCGCTCTTGCGCGCCAATCCTGCGGGCATGGCAGTCACGGGGACCGGCAGACCGAAGAAATCCACAAAAACACCACCCTCGCGAACCCGCACATTCTGATCGATCAGCAATCCGATGCAACGCCCCGCTTTCAATGCTTTCACGATTCCCCGCGCAGCACCTTTACTCTGGATCAACTCCACATTTTTCACAGTTCTGCCCTCCGCAAGCATTTTTCCGATATAGGGATTCTGAGGAGAACGGACAATGGTTGACATGGGAAAATCATACCCCACAGCCAGCAGCTGTCCTGCAAATTCCCAGTTTCCGAAATGGGGTGTAAAAAAGAGGATCCCCTTCCCCGCTTCCGGATGAAGATCCCGCAGGATAGCATCGATTTCCGGATCGGCATCAATGATATCCGGCAGATGCACCTTTTTGTGTCTGCGGATCCAGAAAAATTCGCAAAGCACCTGAACCAGATTTGCCAGACTCAAAAAAGCAATGTGCCGGATCTCTTTTTCCGTTTTTTCCGGAAAAGCCGCACGGAGATTCTGAACGGAAACGCGTCCCAGCTGGGGAATCAGCATCAGGATGCGGGCGATCCCGCGGGAGATCGCACCATACAGGGAACGGGGCAGACTGCCCACCAGCGCGCCGGTCCCGGCGGCACAAAGGTATTGTATATATTGCCAGATCTTTTTCATTTTTTCATCTCTTCGTGCTGTCCGGTTCTGCGGGAAATACCTGCAATTTCTTTTTTGCAGCGGCGGAACGGCGGCGTTCCTTTGCCAAACGGTTTTTATAATATTCGTAGAGCAGCACCTGACTGCGTGTATCTTCAAACCGGGCGGCACCGCCGGTACAGGTTTTGGTATAAGCATTTCCGCCGCAGAGAGTTCTGCCTTTTCTGCGATCGTTCAATGCCGCATTGACGATAAAATCCAGTTCCTGACGCAGTTCCACCTGTTCCACCGGGAAAAGCAGTTCCACACGGCGTTTCAGATTACGGGGCATAAGGTCGGCAGATCCCACAAAATATTCCGGTGTGCCGTTGTTGTTGAAAATATAAATGCGGGAATGTTCCAGATAGCGGTCAAGGATCGCCACGATCCTGATATTTTTTGCGGCGGATCTTTCCAGTGCAAAGGGATTGAGTCCGCAGATCCCACGCACGATCAGATCGATCTTCACATGATGCCGCGCGGCTTCGTAAAGATGCTCGATCACTTCGTCATCGATCACCGCATTGGCTTTGATGATGATATGCCCCGGATTCTGTGCATTGGAAAGTTTCGCCTCACGGTCAATGAGATACAGGATCCGGTTTTTCAATTCAAAAGGAGCCACGATCAGCTTGTTCCAGGAGGGCGGATCGGAAAATCCGGTGATCACATTGAACAATGCGGAAACATCCGACGCGATCATGGGATCATCGGTAAAATAGCCGATATCCGTATATTGTTTCGCCGTTTTTTCGTTGTAATTGCCTGAACTCAAATGAACATAGCGGCGGATCCCCGTCGGCTCCCGGCGGACGATCAGAAGAGCCTTGCAGTGGACTTTGAGTTTGGCGATCCCGTAAACCACGTGGGCTCCGGCTTCTGCCAGTTCCCGTGCGCGGCGGATATTGTTTTCTTCGTCAAAACGCGCTTTGATCTCAAAAAGTACCGATACCTGTTTGCCGTTCCGGGCGGCTTTTTTCAAAGCACTCACCACAGGGGAATTGCCGCTGACACGATACAAGGTCTGCTTGATCGCCAGTACATCGGGATCTTCCGCCGCCTCCTCCAGCAGACGCACCACCGGATCAAAAGATTCATACGGCAGATGGATCATGGCACAACCTTTGCGCCGGATATTTTCGATCACACTCAAATTGGGATCGAACCGGTAGGGCGGCAGAGGCGGTTGAGGCGGATCGGTCAAATGGGGAGCCGTATTCAATGCAGCCAACTCAAACAGGGATTTCAAATTCAGCGGGCCATTGATGGAATAGGTCTGTTCCGGTGTGGCACCCAGCCGCGACAACAGAAAATCCCGTGCTTTTGCGGAAGCGGAAGCCGCGATCTCCAGCCGGATCACGATCCGTTTTGTTTTTTTCTGAAGGGCGATCTGCATTTCCGAAAGAATATCGTCAATGGATTCTTCGTCGATGGAAAAATCCATATCCCGCGTCACACGGAAAGGCGAACATTCCAAAATCTCACAGCCGTTGAAAAGCACTTCCAGATTGTTGGCGATCAATTCTTCCACCGGAATGAATTTCCGCAGATTCCCGGAAATCGCCTGACTTTCCAGCGGAATGAACCGGGGAACCACTGCCGGAGCTTCCAGCACGGCAAAGCGTTCCTGAAAACCCTCCACGGAAGGTTTCATCAGACGCACCAGCAATTCCAATCCCAGATTCGGCACCAGGGGGAACGGGTGTGTGGGGTCGATCCCGATGGGTGTGAGAACAGGAAAGATCTCCCGTTCAAACACACGGCGCGCCGCATCCTGTTCCGCAGAAGCAAGATCGCTCCACGCCACAATCCGGATATGTTCTTTTTCCAATGCGGGCAGGATCTGATCCCGGAAATGAGCATACTGCCGCGTCACAAGTTCCCGGACGCGTTGTTCCAGAATACCGGGCAGCTCTGCGGACACACCGGAATCCTGCTGTGTCAGAGCAGCCATGCGGACCATAAAAAATTCATCCAGATTGCTGCTGAAGATCGCCAGAAATTTCAAGCGTTCCATCAGGGGGCATCCGGTATCGGTCGCCTCATTGAGGACGCGGCTGTTGAATTCCAGCCAACTGATATCGCGATTGATAAATTTTTCATTTTCCATGTTCAAAGACACACTCCGGTATAAAGATAATGGTTTGTCAGGGAGAAATATAGCGTGTTTGCAGGAAAATATCAAATTAAAAAAGCGCAAAAGCATAAAAAAGTCCGGCAAAAAACCTGTTTGTGCGTAAACTTTGGAGTTTTTTGCAAAAGGCGGTTGACATTCCGCGCATACGGATGTATATTTTTATAGTAATAATTCAGCAAAGAAATAAGATCACATAACAAAACAACACATCATCAAGGAGAAAAACAACATGATGGAATTGATCGAAAAGAACGCAAAGCCCGCAGTTGTGCCCTGTCTGGACACGGATTTTGTTCCTGCTGTGCTTTGGGACCGCGCCTTCCGCGCTGCAGTGAAAGAATCCGGCAAAGCGAAGGATGTGAAGATCGTGATGGAACGCAACGAAGAAAGCACCAGCGTTTATGAAACGATCCTTTTTGCGGATGCAACCGAAGATGAATTCAAAGCCAATCTCCGTCATGTGGAACGCCTTGTGAAATCCATGTTCTGGATCTACGGCGGTCATAAAGTCACTATCGCCGGGGATAAACAGGTGGCAGATGCCATGAAGGCGATCTACGACCTGAAAGACGGCGAACGCAAATTTGATGCAGAAGTCATGGGCGGCATTTACAGCACTCCCGTGGAAATCGTTTACTGCGACTATGCCGATGCTCCGGAAGCAAAGACCACGGCACAGCCGCTGGGTCGTCACCTGAAGGGCTGCCGGATCGGTTTCGACCTGGGCGGTTCCGACCGCAAAGCCGCTGCCATGATCGACGGCGAAGTGGTGTTCTCTGAAGAAATCGCCTGGGATCCCTATTTCCAGCAGGATCCCGCCTATCACAAAGACGGGATCATGGATTCTCTGAAACGCGCTGCGGCACATCTGCCCCGCGTGGATGCCATCGGCGGCTCCACTGCCGGTGTGATCGTGCAGAACCGCGTGCGTATTTCCTCTCTCTTCCGCGGTGTTCCGAAATGTGATTTTGAAAGCAAAGTTGCCAACATCTTTGTGGATATCGCCAAAGAATGGGGCGTTCCCTTTGAAATCGTGAACGACGGCGAAGTGACCGCGCTTGCCGGTTCCAGGCAGCTGAACAGCAACGGCGTGCTGGGTGTGTCTCTCGGTACCAGTATGGCTGGCGGTTATGTGAATCAGGACGGCAATATCACCGACTGGCTGAACGAACTTGCCTTCGTGCCGATCGACTACCGTGAAAACGGTCCGGCGGACGAATGGAGCGGCGACCTGGGCTGCGGCGTGCAGTTCTTCTCCCAGCAGGGCGTGGCGCGTCTGGCACCAAAAGCCGGTATTGAGTTCCCCTCCGACATGAAATTCCCGGAACGTTTGATCGGCGTGCAGAAACTCATGGAAGAAGGCGATCCCCGCGCAGAAAAGATCTATCGCAGCATCGGTGTTGCTTTCGGTTACTGCATTGCCCGTTATTACGACTTCTATCCGGCTCTCGACAGCCTGCTGATCCTCGGTCGTGTGACCTCCGGCAAAGGCGGCAACATCATTCTGGAAGAAGCGGAAAAAGTCATCAAGACCCAGTTCCCGGAATACACCGTTTCCTTCGCGATCCCGGACGAAAAGAACAAGCGTCACGGTCAGGCGATCGCGGCAGCAAGTCTGCCCATGGCATAATGTATTGCACAGGAAAGGATTTTTGAATTATGAAACCGACACTTGTAGTGCTTGCAGCCGGCATGGGCAGCCGTTACGGCGGTCTGAAACAGATCGACCCTGTGGGTCCCAATGGTGAGATCATTCTGGATTATTCCATCTACGATGCCATCCGCGGCGGATTCGGCAAAGTGGTGTTCATCATCCGCAAAGACATTGAAAAAGATTTCAAGGAAGTTGTTTCCAAACGTTGGGAAGGCAAAATCGAAATCGATTATGTGTATCAGCAGCTGGATGCGATCCCGGCTCCGTTCACTGTGCCGGAAGGCAGAACGAAACCCTGGGGTACCGGTCATGCCGTGATGTGTGCTATGGATAAGGTGAAAGAACCTTTTGCAGTGATCAATGCCGACGATTTCTATGGAAAGAGCGGCTACGAACAGCTGGGCAAAGCTCTGGCGGAAAATACCGATCCCAATCAGTTTTTCATGGTGGGTTTCCCCATCAAAAATACGCTTTCGGAATTCGGTTCCGTTTCCCGCGGGATCTGCGAACTGGATGACAACGGTTATCTGAAAGAAGTGATCGAACGCACTGCCATTGAAGCCATCGGCGGCGGCAAAGCAAAATTCACCGATGAAAACGGCAATGAAGTGATCCTCGGCGGCGAAGAGATCTCCAGCATGAACTTCTGGGGTTTCATGCCTTCTCTCTTCGACGGCATGGGTGCGATGTTCAACGAATTTCTCTCCAAACGCGGCACGGAACTCAAGAGCGAGTTCTACATCCCCTTTGTGGTGGCGGAAATGGTCCACAGCGGCAAGGCTTCTGTGAAAGTTCTGCGCAGCTCCGACAGCTGGTTCGGCGTGACCTACCGGGAAGACAAACCCCGCGTTCAGGCGGACATCAAAGCCCTGATCGCTGCGGGTGTGTATCCGGAAAACCTTTTTGCATAAGTTCACAACAGAAGGATTTGAAAAACTTATGAACGAAACGATCAAAAAAATCTCCTCCCATTTTGATATCTGGGGTGACTTCCTGTGGTGTGAACGCTACGGCTCCGGTCATATCAACGACACCTATCTGGCGGTGTTCAATCAGGCAGGTTATCAGGTGCGCTACATTCTCCAGCGCATCAACACCAATATTTTCAAACAGCCGGAACAGCTCATGGAAAATATTTCCCGCGTGCTGAACCACAGCAAGGCGAAACTGGAAGGTCAGAAAGACGCCACCCGCCGTGCGCTGACCATCATCAATACCCAGGACGGCAAACCGTTCTATATCGATGAAGAAGGCAAATACTGGAGAAGCTATCTTTTTATTGAACGCGCACGCACCTATGATGTGCTGGAATCTCCGGAATTTGCTTATCAGGCAGCAAAAGCCTTCGGATCTTTTCAGAAATTGCTGGCGGACATCCCCGGCGAACGGTTGCATGAAACCATTCCCAATTTCCACAACACCCCCAGCCGTGTGGCGGATTTCGATAAAGCACTGGCTGCCGATGTGATGGGCAGAGCGGAAAGCGCGAAAGCGGAAATCGAATTTGTGCAGAGTCACCGCGCCATGGCGTCCAAACTGCTGGATCTGATGGCAAAAGGCGAGATCCCGGAACGGATCACCCACAACGATACCAAGATCAACAATGTGATGCTGGATGATGAATCCGGCGAAGGGATCTGCGTGATCGACCTGGATACCATCATGCCGGGTATTTCCCTTTATGACTTCGGCGACCTGGTCCGCACCAGCACCAGTCCGGCGGCAGAAGATGAAAAAGATCTTTCCAAAGTTTATGCCCGCATGGAAATGTTTGAAGCATTGGCTCGCGGCTTCCTGGAAGGTGCCGGCGGCTGTCTGACTCCGGCAGAAATCGAAAATATGCCCTTCTCCGGTATGCTCATCACCTTTGAGATCGGCGTTCGCTTCCTCACCGACTATCTGGATGGGGATAAATACTTCAAGACCCACCGCGAAGGTCACAACCTTGACCGTTGCCGTACCCAGTTCAAACTGGTGCAGAGTCTGGAAGAACAGGAAGAAAAAATGAAAGAGATCATGAAAGGTCTGGTGAAATAATCATGACGAAGATCCTCGTTACCGGCGGTGCCGGCTTCATCGGCAGTCACATTGTGGAACGTTATCAGGGCAAGGCGGAGATCCGCGTGCTGGACAATCTGCGTTCCGGTTTTCTCCACAACATCAAAGATTTCGATTGCGAATTCATTCAGGGCGACATCACCAACCGTGATGATGTAGCCAGAGCAGTGGAAGGCGTGGACTATATCTTCCATCTGGCGGCAATGATCTCCGTTCCGGAATCCATGAGTGAGATCATCGAATGTAACCGCCTCAACTCCATCGGAATGATCACCGTGCTGGAAGAAGCAGCCAAAGCAGGCGTGAAGAAACTGGTCCTCAGCACCAGTGCCGCGATCTATGGCGACAATCCGGTCTGCCCGAAGGTGGAAACCATGTTCCCCGAACCCAAGAGTCCCTATGCCATCACCAAACTGGATGATGAATATTACTGCAATATGTTTGCCAAAGAAGGCAGACTCCAGACAGCATGTCTGCGCTACTTCAATGTGTTCGGACCCCGTCAGAACCCGAAGAGTGCGTACGCGGCAGCAGTGCCTATTTTCATCACCAAGGCATTGAACAATGAAGACATCACCATTTTCGGCGATGGCGAACAGACACGCGACTTTATCTTTGTGAAAGATATTGCGGCAGCCAACGCGTTCATGGCGGAAAATGATTTCACCGGCGTTTACAATGTGGCTTACGGCGGACGCCTCACCATCAACGATCTGGCGGAAAAGATCGTGAAGATCCTCGGTTCAAAATCGAAGATCGTCCATCTGCCGGAACGCGCGGGCGATGTGAAACACTCCAGTGCCTGTGTGGATAAATTGATGGCGACCGGTTTCAAACCCTCCTACAATTTCGATCAGGGTCTTGAGATCGCAGTGAAAGCCTACAAAGAAGCGTTGGGCAAATAAAATTTTTCCTGCAACACACGAACGGCGGCGGAAATGCCGCCGTTTTTTTTCTGAAAAAGGATTTTATCAATGTTTCATGTCCCTGTTTCTTTTGTTTATAATGCGGTATTGACTCCCGCTCTGCGGAGAACGGTCATGCGGGAACTGGCACAATGCGGCGCAAAACATCTTGTCCTGAGCAGTATCATGATCCAGGAGATGATGCGGGATGCAACTGTGGTCAAAGATGTCCGCAGGGAATTGGATCAGGCGGGGATCACCCTGCTGGATGCACACGCGCCCTACGGACCGGAATGTGATCTTTATGCCGCAAATGCCGATATGCTTCCCCGTCAGAAATTTGCCATTGAACTGGCGGGAATGTTCCAGACGAAAACGATCACGATCCATGTGGGCAACAACAACCGTCTGCCCGATGTTCCTTTTGAAGAACATATCAAAAATATGAAACGCGCTCTGACGGAACTTCTGCCGGTGGCAGAACGCTGCGGTGTGATCATCTGTATTGAAAACATCTGGCACAAATCCAATACGGTGGATGTGCTGTGGGAATTGAAAAACGCATTTCCCACCGATCATCTCGGATTCTGTTTCGATGCCGGACACGCCAATCTGATGGACGAAGGCAGAAATCATCCCCAGTCCCCCGCATTTTCTGCGTGGATGGGGGAAACACCCCGTTGGAACAGTCATATCCTGGAAGATATGCTTCCTCAAATCGTGAATTGTCATCTTCACGACAACGACGGAACGGGCGACCAGCATCGCAATATCGGCAACGGCAACGTAAAATGGGATCATGTGATCCCTCTTCTGAAAAAAGCACCCCGCCTTCAGGTGATCCAGTGCGAAGTGGATATGGTGCGGGATGTTCCTGTGACCATCCGTGATGTGGTGGAAGCCTTTGAACGGCTTGGCGGGATCGGCAACTGATCAACAACATTGAGGAATAATATGCAGACGACCATTCAGAAAGAACAGAACGGCAGTTTTATTGCCCTGATCCCTTTCCTTGTTTTTCTCGTTTTTTATCTGGGGCTTTCCATTTTGGCAAACGACTTTTATAAAGTACCAATGCCCATTGCATTTATCGTGGCTTCGGCGGCAGCCATCCTGCTGAACCGGAAGATCCCGCTGACGGAAAAAGTGGATGTTTACGCCAAAGGCATGGGTGATACCAATATCATGATCATGTGTCTGGTGTTCATCCTTGCCGGAGCATTTGCCACGGTTTCCAAAGGGATGGGAGCTGTGGATGCCGCTGTGACGATTTCCCGGGTGTTGATCCCGGACAGCATGATGGTCTTCGGTATTTTTCTCGTTTCCAGTTTCATTTCTCTTGCCATCGGAACCAGTTGCGGGACCATTGCCACGATCACGCCTATTGCTGTGGGGTTGGGTGCGGCAACGGGTCTTTCCACGGAACTGCTGATCGGTGCGGTGATCGGCGGTGCCATGTTCGGAGACAATATGTCTATGATCTCGGACACCACCATTGCCGCGACCCGAACCCAGAATGTGACCATGCGGGATAAGTTTCTGGTCAATTTGAAATTTGCCCTGCCCGCGGCGGTCATCACACTGGTGATCTACCTCATTGCCGGAAAAAATCAGGCGGCGGCAGCCGTTGCCGGAGCAGCTGTCACCTGGCGCGATATTCTGTTGGTGATGCCCTATATTCTGGTGCTGGCAGCGGCGCTCTGCGGAATGAATGTGATGGCTGTATTGTTCGGCGGGATCATCGTTTCCGGCGTGATCGGGATCTGTATGAACAAATTTGACTTCTGGGCAACATTGAAACTGACCGGTGACGGCAGTCTGGGGATGGCGGAAACGCTGATCGTGGCTCTGCTGGCGGGCGGACTTTTGAGTTTGATCCGTTATAACGGCGGAATCAAATATCTGATTGCGGTCGTGGAAAAATGTATTTTCTCCCGGCGTGCCTGCGAATTCGGGGTGGCTCTGCTGGTCACGGCGGTCAATCTCTTTACCGCAAATAATACGGTAGCGATCGTCATTGCCGGACCCATTGCCAATGAATTGAGCCGGAAATATGACTGCGATCCCAAACGGATCGCCAGTATTCTGGATGCCACATCCTGCGTTATTCAGGGCGTGATCCCCTACGGTGCGCAGATCCTCATTGCGATCGGGATCGCCCAAACCTCTGAATTGAAAGTTTCCACTCTGCACCTCCTCGGCAGTATGTATTATCAGATGCTGCTGGCTGTGGCTCTGATCGTATTCATCGTCATCGGCGGTAAAAAATCATTTGCCGGAAAATGAAGGCGGGGGTGCGCAAAGCGCACTTTCCCCGGGCGGCTCACCACTGTGTTTTACATGTACGGATGGGTACGGATAGGTACGGATTTAAAAAACTTTTGATTACGCCTCATCCGCGTCCCACAAGTCCCTGTTGTCCCAAGCGTCCCATCTGTCCTCCTGAAAATACCCCCGCTCATGCGCGGAAGTATCGCGGAGACAGTTCGGATTTTTGCGCGGAACGCTTTGAGGGAGTGGACTGATGGTCCATGACCGAAAAGATCCGCAAGCAAAGGTCCGAAATAGCCCGCGAGACAACGCGCATCTTTTTATTCCAGGCGGAACTTATCAGCAACAGGAATCAGAAACCCGCCGAGAGAATTTCCCAGCGTCATGATCAGCAGCCAATGCACAGTATGTGCGCTCCACACATCTGCCACGGAAAAATAGTACATATTTGCGATACAGTGTTCAAATCCGGAAAGGATAAAGACCACAACGCAGAATACGACCATGGCAAAACGGAAAATGGGCGCGAGTTCCTCTTTTCTCCGGTATGTTTCCACGGCAAGATACATCAGCACGCCGCAGAAAAATGCGAGGATGAGGATGCTGGACCAACTGTCATTGAGTTTGGCTTCGCACATCCCGGCCACGCGTTTTGCGAAGGTATCGGAATAGGTCCGGCTGGCGCGGATCATAGTTCCCACCAGAAATGTTCCGGCAAGATTTCCCACCCAGATCACCAGCAGAGTCAGCAGATACACCGGCGTATTTCTGCCCTGATTCATCAGATATCCCACGGCTCCTGTGTAGAGTTTGAACCCGTAACACAGGATCGCGGTCAATCCGAATGCAAAGAGAGTGGCTCCCGCCAGAGGATCGGGCACCGCGATATAAACAGTCGCGGCAAGCCCGATCGCGATGCCGGAAAGGATGGCGTTCAAAAAAGTTTTACCCATTCTTCGGTCATCCTTTCCTTCAGCTCAAGGTCAACATGGATTCGAGAGCATCATCGAATGCGTTGCGGCAGACACTTGCGCGTCCGAACGCAGCGGATTCAAAGTCGATCATTGCGATCTGCAATGCTTCCATATCTTCTTCGGCAGTGGTTGTTTCGTCGGCAGGGATATTTTCGCCTTCTGCGGCATCGCCATCAACCGTCACATCCGCCGCATTGGTCGAGATGTTGTCACTGACGCTCAGAAGCGACTGGCGGTTCTGTGCGGCATAGTAGGCATCCAGACTTTCAGAAGTCATGCTGATGGTATCGCTGTCCGGCGAAATGGTATCGCTGGAAGTATCCAGTTCACCGATCACGGAGAACATGGTCGTAGCCGACATCGTTTCCGGCACGGCAGCGGAGCTGTTGCGGAATTCCTCATCTTCTTCGCTGCTGTAAACATTCATCACAGTCAGATTGGAAGATGCGGTCCCATCCGTCGCAGGACGGCTGCAGAAAGACATCATCATTTCCGGAGCTTCATTGACCGGAGCGACGATGCCGTTGACTGCGCTGACGACCGGAGCAGTCAGAACGGTCAGGGACGCATTTGCCGCCACGAAGATATCGCGACCGCCTTCGTTTCCGTTGAATGTACTTGCCCGGAAGGTGGCACTGCCGGAATTGATATTCACAGCCGCGCCGCTTTCCGCAGACTTGACATTCTGCACTGCGACATTTTCTGCGTACAGGCTCTTACCGCCGAAGTTCATCGCCACATTATCCAGTGTCAGGTTCTTCATCACCAGTTCGGTGCCGCTTCCGCTGACAGTGATATCAACATCTGCCGCAGAAGCGGTGACCGTCACACCGTTACCGGCATTGATAGTGACGCTGTCTTCGATGGTGAGATCGGAATCCAGCGTTACGCTGCTGATACCCACTTTGAAGGTGATCGTGCCGCCGCCCAATGCTTTGGCGTTGGCGATCGCTTCCCGCAGAGTCGTGCCGACCTGACCATCTTCCGAAGATGTGGTCACCACCAGTGTCAATGCTTCATGTGTTGCGGCGACCGCACCGATAATACCGTATTCCTGCGTCACAAATGTGCTGCCTGCCTGATCGGTCAGGGCCATGGAGCCTTCTCCTGCGGTATTGCCGGTGAAGGTTGCCAGGGATCCATCCATCTGCGTATAGGCTGCACCTTTGATCATGCCGTCATCGGTGCGATAAACCGTAATATGTTTTCCTTCGTTGGCGATGGTCGTTTCCGCCAGCGTGATGCCGTAAGTGCCGTTGGCAAGACGGACTGCCGTGGTTCCGTTCGCGCCGAAGAGCGGGGAAGCTGTCACGATATCCGTTGCGTAACGGTTCATCACGTTGCCTTCCGTGCTGATCGCCGCGCTGTTCACGAAGCTGCCCAACACGTTGGAAACCAGCTTGATATTGTTGCCGGAAGCGATCTGCATATCGGAATATGCTCCCGCAGAACCGTTG
>JAZNXT010000055.1:0-35909 GCA_045594005.1 Victivallales bacterium | reverse complement strand
GCTTCATGTGGCAGCGGAAAAAGGCAACCTTGAAGTTGTAAAATATCTTGTCGAAAACGGAGCGTATGTCAATGCAAAGGATGATCATGGCGCGACTGCAAGTCGGAGGCCAAGCGGTCTTAGGAAGACAACTCTAGGTTGCAACTCCTTGGCTCACAGAACGACATGGCTACGATCCGACTTGCTTCATGTGGCAGCGGAAAAAGGCAACCTTGAAGTTGTAAAATATCTTGTCGAAAACGGAGCGTATGTCAATGCAAAGGATGATCATGGCGCGACTGCACTTTACCGGGCGGTGGAAAAAGGAGGCAACCTTGAAATTGTAAAGTATCTTGTCAAAAACGGAGCGGATGTCAATGTGAAACATAAATATGGTGATACTGTACTTCATCGGGCTGCGCAATGCAATTCCCCTGAAATTGTAAAATATCTTGCAGAAAACGGGGCAGATGTTAATGCAAAGGATGAAGATGGTGATACTGTATTCATGCGTGCTTTTGCATTCGGTAATTATAATGTGATATTGGCTTTGATGAAGTCCGGTGTAGATGTTGAGAAAGAGAAAAAATCTGGCTTTTTTGACAGAGACTGGGTTGATATATTGTTCACCTACGCGGCAAGAGACGGAAAATTAAAACTGATAAAATATCTTGTCGAAAACGGAGCGGATGTCGATGCAAAGAATGTTAATGGCAAGACTGCGCTTCATGTGGCAGCGGAAAAAGGCAACCTTGAAGTTGTAAAATGCCTTATCGAAAATGGAGCGGATGTCGATGTTAGGAATAAACATGGCAAGACTGCGCTTCATGTGGCAGCGGGAAAAGGCAATCTTGAAGTTGTAAAATGCCTTATCGAAAATGGAGCGGATATCAATGCCACATACGATGGCACCTCTGCGCTTCATTGTGCGAACTGGAGTGGCGACTTTGAAACGGTGAAGTTCCTTGTTAAGAAGGGAATTAGCCTTGATTCTTATTCCATCTGCGATGTCTTTAAGATGGCTATTAAAAAACAGGATCTTGAGTTTATAAAAATCCTTGTGAAAAACGGGGCGGATGTCGATGTCAAATTTCAAGGACAAAAAGCAGGTAAATTTGGCTTTATTGCGCTTCTCCGGATAACGGCAAACGGCAAACTTGAAATTGTGAAATATCTTGTCGAAAACGGAGTAGATGTCAATGTAAAGGATGATAATGGCGAGACTGTGCTTCATTACATGGCGCGTAGAGGCAAACTTGAAAATGTGAAATGTCTTGTTGAAAATGGCGCGGATGTCAATGCCAAGAATGATGACGGCTATACAGCGCTTCATCAGGCGGCGATATACGGCAAACTTGAAGTCGTGAAATATCTCGTAGAAAATGGCGCGGATGTCAATGCCAAGAATGATGACGGCAGGACTCCCGCAGATGTGACAGGCAACTGGGAAATCAGAGATTACCTGAAGTCAAAAATGAAGTGAAGCAGATTCATTACAGGTCTGCACACCCGGCAAACGAGCGTAGCGCGGTTGAGCCGGGCAATAAAGCGGGGCGCAAAGCGCCCGATTCCTGGGCGGCTCAGCTTCGCTTGCCGCCTACCGGCAAACACCGAATTTGTTTAACGCTTCGCTACCGTGCGCTTGCCGCCTGCCGGCAAGCAGGACTTTTGTTTAACGCTTCGCTACCGTGTGCTTGCTTAAAGCCTGCCGGCAAGCAGGAGTTTTGTTTAACGCTTCGCTACCGTGTGCTTGCTTAAAGCCTACCGCAAGCAGGAGTTTTGTTTAACACTTCGCTACCGTGCGCTTGCTTAAAGCCTACCGGAAAACACCGGATTTGTTTAACGCAGTGTGTGCAACATACTTGAAATATAGGGCTTACAGGTCTTATAGGACTTATGAAAATTGACCGGATAGTATCTTCAGGGACCGGGCGGCACTCACTCCGGTTTTTGCCGCTCATTGTCCCCACCCGCGGTAAAACCGGCTGAAGACTTGTTTTTTTTCTCCGCGGCATTGCCAACTGACCACCGCCAACCGACCACTGACCACTTTTTATTGCTTTTTTCGCTTTTTTTGCAGTAAGGACTTGCAATATCAGAAAGTTGTGATATAGTAATAATGTAATTTGACCCGATTGAAAGACGGGAACCTTGATCCGGATGACGGATTCGGCTGCAGATCGGCGGCGTGACCATAAGGTTGAATCTTGAGCAAATTATGCTCAAAATCTTTATACCGCAGGTCCTCTGCCGTTTCTTTATCAGTATGTCGCATCCTTCCGCACGGTCTTTGTGTTTCAGTCCTTGATCCCGGGCATGGAAAACAAAATAAAACTATTACGGAGAGACACTTTCTCATGGAAGGCAATGCGAGAGACATCCGGCTCTACGCCGGGACATCGAACCCGAAACTTGCACAGGCGATCGCCTCAAGTATGGGGCTGGAACTTGGTCACGTCAATGTGGAACGCTTCCCCGACGGCGAAATCTTTGTGCAGTACAAGGATGGATTGAGAAACGCAGACGTGTTTATCATTCAGTCCACCTGCAGTCCGACCAATGAAAACCTGATGGAACTGCTCATTATGATCGATGCGGCGCGCCGTGCGTCTGCTGCCCGTATTACTGCGGTGATCCCGTTCTACGGCTATGCCCGTCAGGACAGAAAGGACCGTCCCAGAGTGCCGATCACATCCAAACTGGTGGCAAATCTTCTGACCACTGCCGGTGCTGACCGCGTTCTGACGATGGATCTGCACGCACAGCAGATCCAGGGCTTCTTCGATATTCCCGTGGATCATCTGTATGCTTCTCCGGTCCTCATCCCCTACATGAAATCCAAAATGGATGCGGAATCCGTGGTGGTCTCCCCCGACTCCGGCAGCGTGAAAATGGCACAGAAATTTGCAGACCGTATCGGCTGCGGTTTCGCCGTGGTGGCAAAACGCCGCGTGGATGCCAATACCGTGGCAAGCTCTCATTTGGTGGGCGATGTGAAAGGCAGAACCTGTCTGATCTGCGACGATATGACCAGCACTGCCGGTACGCTCTGCGCTGCTGCGGAACTGTTGAAACGGGAAGGTGCCGCAAAGATCTATGCATCTGTTTCCCACTTCCTTGCCAGCGAAAAGGCGATGGAAAAACTTCAGAGCAGCTGCATCGAAGAATTGATCACGACGGATACGGTTCCCACCTCGCTGGATTTCGGCGGAAAAGTGAAGATCCTTTCCGTGGCTGCTGAATTGGCGGAAGCGATCCGCCGGATCCATGATGGCGGCTCTCTCTCCAGCTTGTTCTATTGATATAATAAACAGAATATAATTCACAATAACTTCAAGAAAGAAGGTAACGAAATGGCAAAAACAAAACACGAACTGAACGTGCAGACCCGGACCGCCAAAGGTTCCGCAGAAGCACGCCGCTTGAGAAAGCAGGGGATGATTCCCGCTGTGATCTACAGCAATGGTACGGAACCGGAAACGGTTGCCGTGAGTGCGGCTGAATGGGAAGTGCTTTCCCGTTCCGAACTGAACCTGATCAATCTGAAAGAAGGCTCTGTGGAAAAACTGGTGCTGCTGAAGGAAGTGCAGCATGACTTTATCCGCAACTGCGCAAGCCACATCGACTTCATGGCTGTGAAAGGCGACCAGAAGATCTATACGCACATTCAGATCCATGCCGGTCACACGGCTCCCGCGGGCCTTTCCGCCGGCGGTCTGCTGGAACAGGCTCTCCATGAAATCGAAATCGAATGTACGCCTGATACGCTTCCGGAACACATCGAAGTGGATGTTTCCGCAATGGGCGTCGGCAGCCGTATCGTTGCCGGTGACATCGTTCTGCCTGCGGGCGTGAAACTGGTCACTCCGGCTGATGTTGTGGCTTTTGAAGTGTACGATCCCAACGCATCTTCTGATGAAGCAGCTGCCGGCGAAGGTGCTGCTGAACCGGAAGTCATCGGCGAAAAGGAACGTGCTGCCAAAGCTGCTGAAAAAGCTGCGAAGTAATGCACTTTTCCCGTTGAACGAGGCAGTATGAGCAATTCCGGCAGTCAGCAGCGTATCACGCTGATCGCGGGGCTTGGTAATCCGGGAACGGAATACGAGGGAACGCGGCACAATGCAGGGTTCATGTTCATTGAACGGCTGCTTGCAAAATTGCCGGGAAACTGGGAAAAAGTCCATTCTTATAATTCTTATTATTGGAAAGGAACTTATGCCGGTCAGAAATTGCTGCTTCAGACTCCGCTCACATTCATGAATCTTTCGGGAAATGCGGTCTCCGCCCTTGCAAAAGCGGAAGAGATCGTGCCGGAACAGATCATGATCGTGTATGATGATATGGATCTTCCTCCGGGACGGATCCGGATCCGGAACAACGGATCATCGGGCGGACACAACGGGATCAATTCGATCATCAGCTCCCTGGGGACACAGAAATTTCCCCGGGTCCGGATCGGGATCGGCAAGATGGCAAACGGTCACGGCAGTGCGGATTTCGTGTTGTCGGAATTTACTGCGGAAGATCGTGCGCTGCTGGATAAAGTGCTGGATATGACTGTGGAAGCGGTGATACTGGCGATCCGGCGGGGACTGCCGATGGCGATGGCGAATTACAATAACCGCGATCTTGCGGCGGAGAATGAATCTGCGGCGGGAACGGCGGAAGAAGCAAAAAAATAACAAACGAACACACTGAAACAACAATAACATAACAACACACCAGGAGGTGTAGCCTTGAAAAAGTACGAAGCAGTGTTCATTCTTGACATGAGAAAAGTCGAGGATGATGGAAAGGCGTTCTCCGAAGAATTTGCAAAAATGATCGGAGAAATGGGTGGTCAGGTGAGCGATACGGTCCTGATGGGCCGCAAGCAGTTTGCCCGTGAGATCAACAAACGCAAAGCCGGGGTCTATGTGGATTTCCTGTTTGCGGTGGATCCGGCGCAGGAAACAACGATCCGCGAAGCGTATCGTCTGGATGAACGCGTCCTGCGTATCCTGATTGTCAACGATGAGCGTCCGGAACAGGTTCGTTCCACGCTTGCAGTGGTTGAACCGATTGCAGAAGAACAGCGTTGACGCGAAACAACGAATGACGAAAGGAGCGTCCGATCATGGCAGCATTTCTGAATAAAGTGATTTTGATGGGCAATCTGACCCGTGAACCCGAGTTGCGTTATACGCCGGGCAACAATTCCGCAATTTGCGAATTCGGTCTGGCGATCAACCGCCGTTATATTCAGAACGGACAGGAAAAAGAAGAAGCCTGTTTCGTTGATATCGTGGTGTGGGGGAAACAGGCGGAAAGTTGCTCCCGCTTCCTTCAGAAAGGTGCAAGCGTATTGGTCGAAGGACGCCTCGTTTACGACAGCTGGACGGAAAAGGACACGCAGAAGAAGCGTTCCCGTCTCCGCGTGAATGCGGACCGGGTGCAGTTCATGTCTTCCCGCCGTGAAGATGGCGGTATGAATCAGAATGTTGAAATGGGTGAAGATCCCACGGCACAGTATGATTCTCCGCGTCCTCAATATTCCCGTCCTGCACCGCAGCAGCAGGGGAGATATACGCGTCAGCAGTATGGCGCGCCCCAGCAGCAGCCTGCGATGCAGCAGAACACCGGTTATTACAATGACGGGCAGAACAATACTGCCTGGCAGCAGCCGGCTTCTGCGCCCCAGCCGCCCCCTCCGCCGATGCCGGAAAGCGATCCGCTGGAAGACGTGGACGATATTCCTTTCTAATCAGAACCAAAACCAGAAACGAAAAGTTTAAGGAGCATTTATTACTATGGCTATGCAGTCCAACAACAAGCGTCGTCGTCCGAAACGCCGCGCAGCGAAACCGAAAATCTGCAGATTCTGCGAAAACAAAGTGAACTACATCGATTTCAAGGATGGCGATCTTCTCCGTAAATTCCAGACGGAAAAAGGTCGTATTCTTGCCCGCCGCATCACCGGCACCTGCCTGAAGCATCAGAAGATGCTTTCCATCGCGATCAAGCGTGCCCGTATCATCAGCGTGGTTCTCTAATCTCATAACCCAGTAACCAAGGAAAGGAAATCCAATCATGGCTACGAAATTGATTCTCCTTCAGGACGTGGAAGACCTCGGTCTTGCCGGTGAAGAAGTAAGTGTTGCTCCGGGTTATGCCCGTAACTATCTGGTCCCGAAGGGATTGGCAACTGTGGCAAGCACTGCCGCTCTGCGTCAGCTCGCTGCCCGTAAGGAAAAGATCGAAGAAAAACGCAAAGCGGATCTCGCTGCTGCGCAGGCGATCGTTGAAAAGATCAACACCACGGAACTGGTGATCCCCATGCAGGCATCTGACGACAATCACCTGTTCGGTTCTGTGAACGAACGCATTATCCACGAAGCTCTTCTGGCGATCGGCGTCAAAGTCGATACCTACAAGATCAAACTGGAATCCCAGATCCGTACACTTGGCGATTACACTGCTGAAGTCAAAGTCTTCCAGCAGCTTTATGCCACTGCCAAGATCAAAGTCGTCCGTGCGTAATCGCACCAGCGGAGTGTTATTTTTATGACACCTGTTGACGACAGTCAATACTCCCGGAATCCGGCGTCACAGCCGGAGATCCGGGAAGATTTCGGAACAGCCTCCCGGTCGGTCGTTTTGTCGGCGGGAGGTTCTCTTCCCTTATATGCGGATTTTGAAACGGAAAAAGCGGTTCTGGCATCGATCCTTGCGGAACCGGAAACATTTCACACGGTAATGCCGTTACTGGGTGTGGAATCTGCCAGTGAACTGAAGCGGAGCAAAGACAGCGGTGACAAGGGCCGCAAATCTGTGGAAATTTCTGCGTTCCGCCATGAAGCGAATATCTTTTTCCGTGATCCGAAACACGCGTTGGTCTATGAGGCTCTGCGTGAAGTCAATGCCCGTGGCGGCGATGTGGATCTGCTGACCGTTACCGATCATTTGCAGAAAACGGAACGCCTTGCATCCATCGGCGGCATGGATTATCTGATTGCCCTGCAATCATCTATCACCAGTACGGCAAACCTGGAGGGATGGTGCCGCATTTTGCGGGATTGTGCCATGCTCCGGGAGATCATCCGGACCTGTTCCGATGCGTTGGATATCTGCAAAAAACCCGGTCAGGATGTCCGGGAGATGCTCAATACCATCGAAGGTAATTTTTTCGCGGTCCGGAACAATTTTACAAAATCGGAGATCGTTCCCTTCAAATCGCTCCTTTACAGCACGATCACTTACTTTGCGGATGTTTTTCAGAACAAAGTCCCCACGGGGATCATGACGGAATATCCGGACCTTGACCGGTTGACCGGCGGATTGCGCCGTCAGGAAATGTTTGTACTTGCTGCCCGTCCCTCCATCGGGAAGACGGCTATGGCATTGAATATTGTGCGTAATATCATTATGAAAGCTGTTCCGGACAAACCGCGTTACAAGGTTGCTTTTTTCAGTTTGGAAATGAGTGCGGAGCAGGTGACGCAGCGTTTGCTTTGTACGGAAGCGGGCGTGCCGGTATCCAGTGTGATGAGCCGGAAGATCCAGAACAGTGATTTTTCCAAATTGATGAGAGCGGCGGATGCCCTTGCGAAAGCGGATCTGACGATTGATGAAACGGGTGGTCTTTCGGTATTTGAACTGCGTGCAAAGGCGCGCAAATTGAAAGAAACGAACGGGTTGGATCTGATCGTGATCGACTATCTGACTCTGATGCGTGCGGAAGTGAAGGCTTCCGACGGCCGTCAGGTGGAAGTTGCGGCGATCTCCGGCGGTTTGAAAAAAATCGCAAAAGATCTGAATGTGCCTGTGTTGGTATTGGCGCAGTTGAACCGCGATGTGGAAAAGGGGCAGGGCGGCAAAAATGCCCGTCCGAAACTTTCCCATTTGCGTGAATCCGGAGCCATTGAACAGGATGCGGACGTGGTATGTTTTCTTCATCGTGAGCGCGATGAGTCCAAGGAATCGGAAAATTCAGCGAATCAGGATGGTGTGAAAGCGGAACTGATCGTGGAAAAGAACCGTAACGGAGCGACCGGTATTACGGAATTGCGGTTTTTCCCGCAGCTGATGGAATTCCGGTCGGTGGATCATAAATATGAAAGAAGCGATGCATCGGTTTAACGGAAAAAAATTTGACTTTTTCTGTTTTGCGTGATACATTTATCAGACATAAAAAATTGTTGTTGCAGACAACGCGGAACAAAACGGAAATGATAAGACGATGAAACGATCAATTACAGTTTTTCTGACCGGGATCTTTGCTGTTTTGACGGGCTTCACGCTTTTTGCGGAAACCGTTTCCAAGCGGATCTTTCAGCAGGATTCCGAATTCAAATTCAATGAAAGTGTTTTGGAAATGACGGTCCAGACCCGGAAAGGGTCTCCCTATTCCGAACAGGTCGTGAATGATGACGTGAAACGGCTTGCCGCCCGGGGTGTGTTTGCCGATGTTTCCGCGTCCATCCGGAAAATGCCGGACGGAACGGTGGAAGTCACTTTCCGTATGCTGGCAAAACCGCTGGTCGCCGCCGTCCGTTTTGAAGGGAATCAGAAGATCACCGATGACAAATTGCGGCCGATGCTCCGTTTTACTCTTCATGCTCCGCTGAACGACAACGATGTGATGGCGACTGCCGATGTGATCCGCAAGATGTACGAAGAAGCAGGGCGCGGTCAGACCAAGGTCAAACCGGTGATCGAGACCCGTGCGGACGGCACTGTGGCGGTCACCTTCAAGATCGAGGAGGAATTGCGGATCCGTGTGAACTCTGTTTCTTTCAAGGGGAATAAAGTTTACAAGACATCTGAATTGACGGATGTGCTGGAAACAAGATATTCCCCTATGAGTGTCAACTGGCTTTCCTGGATCCCCGTGGAAGGCAGAATGCCCGGTTTGTATTATGAAGATGCCGTCGAAATGGATAAAGTGCGTCTGCGTGAACTTTATCTGCGGAAAGGGTATCTGGATTTCAAGGTGAAATCGGTCAGCACGGCGGAACTCAAAGACGATCCGGAAAAGGTGGATGTGCTGTTTGAAGTGGAGGAAGGGGAACCCTATTTTGTGGGAGCGATCCGCGTGAACGGTCAGACGGTGTATGATGAAAAGAAGATCCGCAGCTGTATCAAATTGACATCTGAAAATGTTTACAATGTGAAAACAGAAGATGAAGACTGCCGCCGGATCGAAAATCTGTATGCGCCGGAAGGGTATGCCGATTTCAAGATCAAAGTGCAGAAATATCCCAATTTCAAAACGCATACAGTGGATCTGGAATACCGGATCCATGAAGGACCGCAGTACACCATCGGCGATATTACCATCAACGGCAATAAGAAGACAAAAGCGCATGTGATTTTGCGGGAACTGCCCTTCAAGCCGGATGACAAAATGGATACGCGGAAACTGGAGATCGCGAAACAGCGTTTGATGGGGATGAATTATTTTGAACCCATGCAGGGCGATGAAGGGATCAATTCCGGAGTGGAAGTGACTTCAGTCAATTCGCCTCTGCCGGGCAAAAAAGATATCAATATTTCCGTGAATGAAAAACGGTTCCTGCACGGCAGGATCGGGGGCGCATGGAGCGATTCCGACGGTCTTGCCGGATTCCTGGAAGTTTCTCACAGCAACGTGGATATTCTGGATCCCGCCAACTATTTTGTGGGCGGCGGTCAGAGAGCGCGTCTTTATGCGATGGTCGGAACGGAACGGAAAGATGCGGTGTTTGAATTTGTGGAACCGTGGCTTTTCGGGATCCCGCTGCGTTGGGAAACACAGGTTTACTGGCGGGAAACGGAATTTGAAGATTGGGAGGAACGCCGGATCGGATTCACCACCAGTCTGACAAAACGCTTCTTTGATGATTTCACCACTGCAAAACTGGGTTATACACTGGAACATGTCAAGATCGACGATATGGACCGGAAGATGAGTTATATTTTCCAGTCGCAGGAAGGCAGCGAACGCAACGGAAAACTTTTCCTCCAGCTGGAACGGGATACACGGGACAGCTATACCGATCCCCGGAACGGTTATAAGATCGGTGCTTACGGAGCTATGACCTGGGAAGGATTCGGTGCCACATCCAATTACTTCAAAGCGGAACTCTACGGGATCAATCATTTCTCCTTCTTCCATAACTGGTTCGTTCTCACCACCGGTTTCAAGATCGGGATGATGGATACTTTCGGCGGCGATAAGTTCGTGCCGCTCTACGACCGTTATTTTCTGGGGGGCGGTGACAGCCTCCGCGGATTCCCCTACCGCTCTGTCGGTCCGGAAGATTACCGGGAAGACAATTACGGCGGCGAATTCATGTATCTTTTCACTGCAGAACTTTCCCACCCGATCTACAAAGATTATCTCCGTGGCGCGGTGTTCTGCGATGTGGGCAATGCCACCAAACGCAATTTCAAATTTCTCACTCCCAATGTGGGTGTCGGTTACGGCTTGCGTATCAAATTGCCGAATTTCCCCATGCCCATCCGGCTTGACCTTGCCTATCCGGTCGTCAACCGGCAGAAAGATGTGAAAGACCGTCTGCGCTTCCACTTCAGTTTGGGATTCTCTCTGTTTTAATAAGAATGCGAATTACCGCAGGCGGCGCAGCGAGCCGTCGGGATTCCGCTTGACGCGGCTCATGATCTCAAGGGCGATGGCAGCGGAGAGGAGTTCATGCGCGGGGAATCCGGTCTGAACCGTCAGGGATTCAATGGAGAGATCGCCTTTTTTCAGTGCGTCCATAATGGCATCTGCGGCGGGCCCGAGCTGAAGTTGTTCTTCCGCGGGAAACGCCTGACTGGAAATATTGGCAGAGTCATTGGGTTCGTACGCGATATCTTCATCCTGTTCTTCCCGGAGGAGCATAGGCTGAACGCTGTCAAAACCGGGAAGAAAATCAAATTCTTCCAGTACATGTTCAAAATTTTCAATGAGGATCGCGCCTTTCCGGATCAGGGAATTGCATCCGGAAGCACTGCCGGAATCCACATTCCCGGGTACAGCAAAGACGCGTCTGCCCTGTTCGATGGCATGAGCGGCGGTAATAAGGGAGCCGCTGTTGATCCCGGCTTCCACCACGATCGTTCCCTGAGTCAGACCGGAAATGATACGGTTCCGCATGGGGAACGTATGCCGTGAGGGAGAGAAAGTCATGGGAAATTCTGTGATGATCGCGCCGCCGGTACTGATGATATCCCGGGCCAGTTGCAGATTTTCCTGCGGATGCAGTCTGGCAAGTCCGCCGCCGAGAACAGCGACTGTTTTCCCACCGGCATTGACCGTGGCACGGTGTACGATGGTATCCGTTCCCACGGCAAGACCGCTGACGACGATCCAGCCGGCATAGGACGCGGCTTCTGCGAGTCTGCGTGCCTGTTCGCTGCCGTAATGGGAAATATTGCGGGTGCCGACCATGGCGATCCCGTGCTGTGTGATATCTGCGGGGATCTTTCCGCGCACATACAGGCAGATGGGAGCATTGTGTATTTCTTTGAGATTGGCAGGATATGCGTCATCTGTGGGGATCAGCAGATCCACACCGCCCCGTTCGATCATCTGGATCTCTTTTGTCAGATCGATTTCTTTTTCCCAGTTCAGGATCTTCTTTGCCAACGGCGCACTGATGCCGGGGATCCGGAGCAATTCCTGTTCCGGCAGAGAAAAGATCCCGGCGGGATCCGGGGAAAATTCCAGCAGGGCGGCGAGGCGTGCCGGACCGATCCCGCTGATCATGTTCAGGACGATATAGGCTTCCCGGTCAGTCACAGCAGTCACCGATGGCGAGGAGGATATCGCGTTCATCCACATCGGAGAAGATATCGCATTTTCCGATCTTCAGAGGGAGGATGAGGCGTTTTTTGCCGCCGAGATTTTTCTTGTCGCCCTGCATTGCCTCCAGGATCTGTGCCGGAGTGAAACCTTTGATCCGGACAGGCAGTGCATAGCATTTCAGCAGATCGGTGATCCCTTCGGCATCTCCGGAAGAAAGCAGATCCAGACGGTTTGCGAGGCGTGCCGCCACCGCAGTGCCGAAAGCCACCGCTTCCCCGTGGGACATTCCTTCAAAGTGGAGCAGTTTTTCCACGGCGTGACCGAAACTGTGTCCCAGATTCAACAGTGCGCGTCCGGCACTTTCCTTTTCATCTCCGGCAACCACAGAAGCCTTGAGAGAACAGGATCTTGCAATGAAACGGGCGATCATTTCCGGATCGGAAAGATGAAGCAGGACTTGTGCGTTGTCCCGGAGTATCCGGAACAGATCCGGATCGAACAGAATGGCATGTTTCAGCAATTCAGCCGCGCCGCTGCGGATCTGATCGGCAGGCAGCGTTTTCAAAACATCCACATCCATCAGAACAAGTTTCGGCTGATGAAATGCACCGATGAGATTTTTGCCGTCGGGCAGATCCGCACCGGTCTTGCCGCCCACGGAGGAATCGATCATCGCCAGCAGACTGGTGGGGACCTGAACACAATCGATCCCCCGCATATAAATGGCAGCGGCAAATCCGGCAAGGTCGCCGCAAACACCGCCACCCAGTGCCACGATCACGCTTTTGCGGTCGAGCTGTGCCTGAAATGCGGCGCGGCAGATCCCTTCCACCGTGGTAAATGTTTTGGATGTTTCACCGGCAGGAAAAATGTGCATCGCGGCGGAAACCGCTCCGCTTTCTTCCAACAGATCCAGGAGCTGCTGACCGTAAAGTTTTCCCGTATTGGAATCTGCCACCAGCAGGACTTTGCGGTCTTCTATGACTTTACGCAAAGCGTGGACTGCAGATTCCGTTTGAAGCAAGCCGGGCGCAACAAGAATATCGTAGGAGCGTTCCTCCAGCGGAACGCGGATCTTTTCAACGGAACTCATTTTCCGGCATCTCCGTCTTCCGGTTCGATCACCTGACAATCCCAGGCTTTCAGATTTTCTTTGATGAAATCAATGATTTGTTTGTGTTCTTCCTTGCCGGACCCTTTCACTTCCATAATGGGTTCGCCGAACGCAAACCAGACCGGGAGTTTTCTGCGGATGGGGCCAAGATCCTTCAGGATCTTTCCATTGGTGAGAAAGTCTGTACGGAGTGCCAGCGGAATGATGGGGACCTGTGCATGTTTTGCCAGTTTCACCCCGATGGTGTTGAATTGCTGTTCGTCAAAAACGGCAGACCGGCTGGACTGGGGGAAGATGATGACTGTTTTGCCTTCCTGCAGGCGTTGTGTGCCTTCTTCCAGCACCTTTTTGAAGTCTTCCCGCGGATTGGTGCGGGTCACGGCAATACAGCCGAGTTTCCGCATGATATGACCGAAAAACGGTACATCCAGCAATGATTCTTTGATGACAAAGCAGAAATCTTTGCGGGGACGCAGAAATGCGTGGATCACCGCTGTTTCCAGCAGGCTCATGTGATTGGCAATGATCACGGCGGGACCTTCCACTTTGTCGATATTGTTCAAGCCGCGCAGATGGATCTTGCCGCCGCAGCTTTCCGTGATCCGGAAATTCCGCAGGGAGTAAATGGTCTGTGTTTCCGCAGAAAATTCCGTGGTTTTTGCCAGATGCCCTGTCCGGCAGAAAACAAAGAAATTCCGGATGTAGAAAGAAAGTCTGGTCCCCAGCAGGAGATATTCCCAGATGGAGCGTTTGAAATTTGCGGGAGTATCGTAGGAATCTTCCGGGAACGGATTTTGACAGATAAACTTTTTCATGGTGATTTATTTTCCTTTTGAAGAGATTGCAGCATCCAATTCAGCGAAAGTGGCTCTGCCGTCGTAAAGGGCTTTTCCCACAATGGCACCTTCCAGATTTTTCATATCCAGCGCATCCAGTGCGGCAATATCTTTCGGTGCGGAAACTCCGCCGGATGCGATCACACCGCAACCGGGCAGCAGTGTGCAGAGATTGCGGATGGATTCCAGATTCGGTCCGCAAAGTGCGCCATCGGTGGCGATATCGGTGAAGATGAAACGGGGGACACCGCGTTTTGCCAGATTCTGTGCCAGCTCCACGGCATCCACGGAACTGGTTTCCACCCAACCGCGAACGGCGACTTTTCCATCTTTTGCGTCGATCCCCACCACAACTTTATCTCTGCCGAAACGGCGGATGAATTCTTCCGCGATCTCCGGATTTTCGCAGGCGACAGTGCCGAGGATCACCCGGCTGATACCCAGTGCAAAGACTTTTTCCGCATCTTCGCAGGTACGGATACCGCCGCCGAGTTCGCAGGGGACCTTTACAGTTTTGCAGATGGCTTCAATGGCTTCCAGGTTTACCGGGGTGCCGGCTTTGGCACCGTCAAGATCCACCAGATGGATGATTTCTGCGCCTGCGTCCTCCCATGCTTTCGCCTGGGCTGCGGGATCGGTCCCGTAAACAGTTTCCCGGGCATAATCACCCTGAAAGAGGCGCACGCAGTTGCCGCCGCGTATGTCGATTGCCGGAATGATCTTCATAAATAAATCCTTCATTTTCCGAAATTAAATACGATAACTCACAGTTTTTTCTATAATATACACTCTTGTGCATATTTTTAAACCGAAAAACAGGAAAAGAGGTTGATTTTTTTTGTTTGGAAACTATATTTATACGGAAACAGGCAACGGAATGAAAGGTGATTTTTACATGAGAGCAAAAATTTTGATTTGTGCAGGTATGATCCTGGGGCTGGTGATCGCCGGCGCGGCTGCTGAAAAAAAGGAACCCGCTCCCGCAAAACCGGAATACACATTTGTTAAAACATTCACCTCCAATGCAGATCCGGAAAAATATCCCGATCCCGCAAAAGCCGCAGAATTGCTGATGCAACGGGAAAAACTGGTCCGCAGCCTTCACGAAGAAAAACGCAATGTGATCCGCAACGATGCACAAGCCCGCGCTTTGCAGAAAGAAATCAAAGAACGATTGGTGAAACTGACCCAGCTGGTGGAACGCAATGAATCTGTGAAACGGATCAATAAAGAGATCCGCGCACTGGATGAACAGTTGAAAAATCTGCCTCCTCCGCCGCCTCCGCCTGAAACTGAAAATGCCGATGCGGAAAAGCCCGATGTCCAAAAAGAAAAAGCCAAAACGAAAAATACCATCAGACGGAAAAAGTGAAATACTTTTTTGTAAACAGGAAATAATACAGGAAACAGGATTCTGATATGTCAGCAGAAATGATAGACGGGAAGACGATCTCCGCGCAGGTGAATGCCGAAACTGCGTTGGAAGTGGCAGAACTCAAGGAAAAACACGGGATCACTCCGGCGTTGGCGGTGATCCTGGTGGGGGAAGATCCGGCATCTCAGGTGTATGTTTCCCGCAAAGCAAAAATGTGCGTGGAACTGGGGATCCGGTCGGAAAAGATCGTGTTGAGTGCAGAAACAACACAGGAAGAATTGCTCGCAGTGGTGGAAAAACTCAATAATGATCCGGAGATCCACGGGATCCTGGTGCAGTCGCCTCCGCCTCCGCATATTGATGAAAAAGCGATCGTGGATGCGATCTCGCCCGCAAAAGATGTGGATTGTTTCCATCCGCAGAATGTGGGGCGCGTCCTGCTGGGGGAACGGGATGGATTCCTTCCCTGTACCCCCTGGGGAGTGACGGTGCTGCTGGAACGGTCCGGGATCACCACATCCGGCAAAAATGTTGTGGTACTCGGCAGATCCAATATTGTGGGCAAGCCAATGGCTGCGCTGCTGTTGGGGAAGGGATATTCCGGCGATGCCACAGTGACGGTGTGCCATTCCAGAACAAAAGATCTGGCGGAATACACCCGCCGTGCGGATATCATCATTGCCGCCATCGGGAAACCGGAATTTCTCAAAGGCGATATGGTATCTGAAGGCGTGGTGGTGATCGATGTGGGGATCAACCGTGTTCCCTGTGCGGAAACAAAGACCGGCTTCAAGCTGGTGGGCGATGTGGCTTTTGACGAAGTGGCGCAGAAAGCCGCAAAAATCACGCCCGTTCCCGGTGGTGTCGGACCCATGACCATTGCCATGCTGATGAAAAATACCATCCGCGCCTGCCGTATGCAGGCTGGTCTCGGAGTCTGATCCCATGCTGTATATCCTGCTGGGGATCGTGCTGGTGATCTGTATTTTACTGCTCAGTACCCTTGCAAAATCCAAAAAGGTCGATCTTTCCGGCAGCAGGAGAGAGCAGGAACGGCGCGGACCTGTGCGGGATGTTGGATCCGTCCCGCAGGAAAAACGCGCCCCGCAAAAGCCGCAGTTCCCGCAATCATTGCCGGAACGGGCGGTTGAAAATGAAGTGAAGCCGGTTCCGGAACTGCTGCCTGCTGCTGCGATTCCCGCGCCCGTTGCGGAAAAGGAAGAAGCTCCTGCAAGCACCGATTGTGCCATGAGCGGTGTGGAATTTGCGGAAAAATTTTTGCAGAAAAGTTTTATGGATAATGCTTTGCAGGAGGAGTTCAACCGCTGTAAGGGACAGTTTGTTTTCTGGCAGGGAAAATTGCGCGGTGCGTATTCATTCCGGTCGGATTTTATTTTCGGAAATCGTCCCGGAACACGCGCCACGATCCATTTGTGCGATATTTCAGATCAATACGGAATGCGCAGCAGCGTGACTTGTATTGCGGCGTTTGACGCTGCCGATGAGGAAAAATTGCGGAACGCCTCCGGAAAAGAGATCACCTTCCGCGCCCGGATCGTCCGGGTGAACAGTACGATCCGTGAAATCGTGCTGGACGAAGCGGAATTACGCTGATTTTTTTTCGTTATGCTCTATTCCCTTTATGGGGAGATAAGCGTTTCGTTATTACTTCCGGTTTGTGCGGTCGATTTCCGCGATCTTTTCTGTTGCCTGATCCAGAAAATCAGCAATATCTTCCAGCCCTTCATTGAATTTTGTATCGATCCAGGCATCTGCCATAGCGCAGGCGGTGGGGGCATCCACCACCATGGCACCCATCGTCAATACATTTGCCCGGTTGATCGCTTTGGCTTTTGCGGCGGTGAAAACCGATTCCACGCATACGGCGGAGATCCCCGCAAATTTGTTGGCGACCACACACATCCCGGCACCGGTCCCGCAGAGCAGGATCGCACAATCTGCTTTTCCGGACTGGATCAACTTTGCGCCGGTTGCGGCGGTCTCATAGAACGGAACTTTGTCATCTCCCTCAATGGAAAGGACTTCGATCCCCCTTTCTGTGAGATGTGCCAGCAGTTCATTTTTCAGCGGAATGGCGAAAGGATCGGCTCCCAGTGCAAGAATCATATTTTTTTCTCCTTGAATCAAAATGGATCGTTCTGTAAATGGTGATACGGAAAATATAGCACAGCCGCAGAAAAAAACAAGTTCCAGTTTGCGGGTACAGACTTTTTCCGGACACTCTATTCCCATTATGGGGAGATAGGAACAGAGCGTAAAAAAAGACCCGGAGGGTCAAACGATGCATAACCACGGGTAAAGCTCCCGGAGGGAACTTTACCCGTGGCAGGAGCCACCCACCTGATACTGTCGCGCGGCGTTCCGGCGTTCTGTCGGAAAAAAGGATCGCTTTTTTCCGACAGAACTTGTGTTCAGCGCAGGAAGCGAGCGGCTTCCTGCGCTGAATACGCCCCCTTGCAACCGCAAGGGGGCGCCGGAACGCCGCGCGCGTGGGTGGGGAGTCTTCTGCCCCGGGTTGCAAAATGCAACCCGGGGTTATGCATAGTGCGACCCTCCGGGTCGTATGCTTCATCCCTTTTTTCCCCGATCAATGCGTAAGGTCAACACTTTTTCTTTTCCCCGTAAGACGCTCTGTAAAAACAACCCTTTTTCAGAGGTTCTACATTTACCTATTTGCGCAAAAAATAAAAAATCTATCACGAAATACAAAAAAAGTACGAAAAAAAAGAAAAATTTTTTTCTGTACGGGAAATATGGAAAAAATCTGCACAAAATCTGCACATGATATCTTGTAATCTCTGAAAAAAATGCTATACTTTCAAGAGAGAAATTCAAAAGTTCTGGATTGCTCTTGCTCTGGTTCGCAAATGGCATCACAAGCGGAAGAAATAAGGATACAGGATGATATCGACAAATTATTCTTTGCTGGAACGGTTGAAAAACGGCAATGAGATCGCCTTCAGCGTTTTTTACCGGACCTATAAGCCTTTTGCCATGAATATCGGGAAGAAACATGGCTTGACCACTATGGAATGTGAAGATATGGTTCAGCAGACCATGCTTTCCATATTCAATGAGAACAGTGTGATGCGGTATGATGCGTCCCTCGGACCTTTCCGCAGTTATCTTTCCGGGATCATCCGGAAACATGTATTCCAGCAATTCCGGAAACGCCCGCAGGACAGTGCCGCAGCAGAAGATGTGGAAGAAACGCTGTGCGGAGATTTTTCTGAAGATATGTTTGAATCGGTATTCAAAGAGGAATACCGCAGTTATATGATCGAATTGATGCTGGATGAACTGCGTCATCAGGTGGAACACCGTACCTTCGAGGCGTTTCAGTTGAGTGTGCTGCTGGAACATACGCCGCAGGAGGTGGCAGAGGCTTTGGGGATGTCGGTCAGCAATGTTTATCTCAGTGTGAGCCGCTGCCGCAACCGTTTGAAAAAGATCCGTGCAGATGTGATGAAAAGCGATCCGGAGTTTTATATATGATACCGGGAACAAAAAATGAGTTTACAGCCGGAAGTGAGATCGGTTCCTTTACCGTGGTCGCCAATGCCGGACGCGGTGCATACGGGGAAGTCCTGATCGTTCGTGATGTTTCCGGCAGAGAATATGCCATGAAAATCATTCAGGCAGTGGAAGATGAACTTTCCGCACTCCGGGCGATCGCAGAAATCAAAAATGCAGACGGTCTCGTGCCGGTCCATGCCGCCGGAAAAGTTCCGGACGGTTCCGGCAGATTGTATTATCTGATGGATGCCGCAGACAATCTTGCCGCCGCTCCGAATTATCTGCCGGATACATTGGCAAACCGTATCGCACGGAATGGCAGATTTTCTGCCGCAGATGTCCTCGCTGTGGCGGAACGGCTGCTGACAGGACTGAAGAAACTTCATGATAATCATCTTTCCCACCGGGATATCAAACCGGAAAATATTATCTTCCGGCAGGGACAACCCATGCTTGCGGATTTCGGGTTGCTCGCCCGCAGTGATGACGGCAATACGACCCCTTCCGGGACAGAAGGCTTTTTTCCGCCGGAGGAACTTTCCGCGCCGTTGAACGGAGCAAGTTCTCCGAAAAACGATCTTTTTGCCCTCGGGAAAGTGATCTATTGCAGCTGGAGCGGCAGATCGGCTCTGGATTATCCGGCATTTCCGGAAAATCCGGATCTGCGGGAATTGAAGATCATCCGCAAACTTTACGCAAAAGCCTGTTCCGAAAAACCGGCAGAGCGTTTCCGGTCCTGCGATGAATTCCTTACTGCTGTCCGGTGCGCGCAAAAGGATTTATCTGCCGGAGAAAAAGAACAGAAAAAGTTTTTTTCAGTCAGAACCTTTGTTCCTGCCATGATCATTCTTCTTATATCCGGAACATTGGCTGTTGCGGCACAACAGTATTTTTCCGGCAGAAAAAAGCAGCCGGAGTCTGCGGTTTCTCCCGTGTTGACGGCGGAACCGCAACCGGAAAAAGATGGAAGCCATGAAGAAAAAACGGAAGTCGATCCGGATGTGGATCTGCTGAAAAATCTCCGGGTCTCTGACGATTTGAAAAAGGTACTGCAAAAACGCCTGAAGTACCGGGCATTTTATATTGCATGGTATAATGAGGCACGGGCATTGAAATATTTTTGCGAAAAAGATTCAATGGCGGACAAAGATGTTTCCCATTGGGGAGAGCGGTTGTGGGCGATCACACAGGCAAGTGCCACGCAGTTGTGCTGGCGCCGCTGCAGAAGTCTGGAGGATCACCGGGAAAAATTGGAAAAACTGGTCCTCTCCGGCAGTTATCAGCCGGACGATCCCTCCAGAAAGGAAACTCCGGATATCCGGCGGTTGCGCCGTGCCGTTTTTGCATCACTGCCGGAAGTCACCACATTGAATGAAGCCAGAGAATATGAGGTGTTGACGCCCGATTTGAAACAGCTTGTGATTTACCGGACAAAACGGATGCTGTATTACCGGGCGTGGCTGGAGGAGGCAAAATTGCTGCTGGAATTCTGTAAAAAACAGTACCCGGATGATCCTGTCCGCCCGAAACTGGAAAAAACGATCCCCGTATTGCAGCATTTTCTGGATGCCGATGGATTTTTGCGTTCAAAACAGCCGGTCCGCGAACAGGAACAGGCTCTTATGAAATTTATCAGCAAACACGGATATCCGCTGGAGGATCCGCCTGCAAAAGAAGATGATCCCGATTATATCCGCTTCCGGGAAAAGTATATCAGCTCAATAAAATGACCGGGATCTCCCGGTCCGGGATCACGGAATCCGGCGTGACGATACAATCCAGCGCAATGATCTTCACCCCATTTTCTGCCGCAAAACGCAACGCATCTCCGAAGGCTTTGTGCATGGCATCGTGGGGACGGAACGCGTGGATCCCCTTCATCTGGATCAGAAAAACCACCATCGCTTCATAACCGGATCCCACACAGCGCACCAGCTCCTGAAGATGTTTCACTCCCCGTAATGTGGGCGCATCGGGAAAAAGAGCAAGTCCGTCTTTTTCCAGCGTGACACCTTTGACTTCCATAAACACTTTCCGCGCGCCGTCCTCAATATACAGATCAAAACGGGAATTGCCGAAAGTGACTTCCCGCCGGATCTCCGCACCGGCAGAAAAAAGTCCGCTGACAGGCAGCCATTCCGCCACTGCCGCGTTCGGCAGCTGGGAATCCATATTGATAAGCAGACCGGGCGGATCTTTATATACAGCGACCAGATCGTATGCCGTTTTCCGGGCAGGATTTTCCGACCGGACAAGCCAGACTTTCCGCCCCGGGATCAGCAATTCACGGCAGCGGCCTGTATTTTTCACATGCACCGTTTCTTCCTTTTCACCGATCCGCACCTGTGCCGCAAAACGGTTGGGGCGGTTCAGAAAGATCCCTTCCACAGTCCCCGCAGAGTAACGCATAAAAATCAGCCCTTTCCGTTATTTCCGGATCACATCCAGATCCACAAAACCATCGGACAACTGCGCACGGATCTTTCCGGCTTTTTCCGCTTCCGCCGCGCTGGTGACCAGTTCGCCGCTCTCCCGGTCCCGCAATACCGCAAAGCCCCGTTTGACCGTGCTTTCAATGGAACAATGTGCCAGTGTGTCCTGCGCCTGTTTCAAACGCTGTTGTGCCTGTTCAAAGGAACGGAGCAACTGCTGTTCCGCACGCTGAAAAAGTTTATCCACATATTGCCGGCGCGCATTGATGGCATTGAGGATCCGCTGATACAATGCATCGGAACTGACTTTTTCCAGACGCCGTTTCGCCCGTTCAAAATTGTACCGGACCGCATTGGCACAGCGTTGACGGAACTGAAAAATATCGTTCCGGACCGTTTCCTTTTCCGGCACGATCATTTCCGCCGCCGCCGAAGGTGTCGGTGCCCGCAGGTCTGCCGCAAAATCCGCAATGGTGAAATCCACTTCATGCCCCACCGCACTGACCACAGGGATATTGCTCGCGGCAATGGCTCTTGCAAGGACTTCTTCGTTGAAGGGCCACAGATCTTCCAGAGAGCCGCCGCCGCGGGTCAGCACGATCACATCCACACCGCCGATCCGGTTGAAAAAACGGATCGCCGCCGCCAGTTTGTTTTCCGCACCTTTTCCCTGGACCGGAGCCGGACAGATCCGGATATCCAGACCGCTGAACCGCCGTTGCGCCACATGAAGGAAATCCCGCACCGCCGCACCGGAAGGCGATGTGATCACACCGATATGACGGGGAAAAAACGGGATCGTTTTTTTCCGTTCCGGGTCAAACAATCCTTCCGAAGCCAGTTTCTGTTTCATGGCTTCAAACTGTTCCTGCAAGGTCCCGATCCCGCAAAGACGGATGCTGCGGATGCTGAATTGAAATTCACCGCCCGCCTGATATAAAGAAAGTTTCCCGAACATCTCCACTTGCATCCCCTGCCGGAGATCAAGCGCGCGGCACTGTGCCGCACCGCCGAAAAAGACCGCTTTCATTTGGGATGAGGCATCTTTGATGGTCATATACACATGCCCGGAACGGTGTATGGTCAGATTCCCGATCTCACCCGTGATCCAGATCGGCAGAAAACTCTGCTCCAGCATCTCCCGGATCATGCCGGTGACTTCACAGACTTGCCAGATCTTCACTGTACCATCGGAACCCGGCATGGATCAATCTTCTTCCCGGCAAAGTTTGAAAATGGAATCCAGATCAAATTCCTGTTCGATCTGCGTCATCACGCGTTTTTCCGCACGGCGCATTTTCTTTTTCAGATTCACCTGAAGATCGTCATAACCCGCCGCGTGCAGCAACCCGTGTGCCAGATAAAGCGTGATCTCCCGCGCATAGGGCAAATCACGCTTTTCCGCTTCACGCAATGCCACGGCAGGACAAATCAGAATATCCACACCCGCATCATCATCCGGCGCACCGCTTTCCCGGTAGTCAAAACAAATCACATCCGTATCCCCGGAATGAGTCAGAAAATCCCAGTTCACTTCCGCCATCTTTTCCGAAGAAAGAAAACTCACACCCAGCGATTGGTCACCGGTCAGACCGCTGCCGGCAACTTCTGCGATCCGCTGTGCCAGACGCCTGATCTTCCGCGGATCAGGACGGAGAAAGGTCTTTTCCGTCCGCCATGAAACATTTACGATCATAAACTCTGCCTTCTTCTCTTATTGTTTATTGCCGGGATAGGCAATGCGTTTTTTGTGTGCCGCCGTCAGCGTTTCCAAAAACGATTCCCGGATCCGGTTGATGTCGTTAAGGGTAAATCCGGACTGATCCAGCTGACCGGAACGGATCTTTCTGTCAAAAAGCGTTTCCACCATGCTGCGGATCTTTTCCGGCGTGGGATCGGCAATGCTCTGAACCGCCGCTTCGCAGCAATCCGCCAACCCCAGAAGAGCTACTTCCTTCTCCTGTGCCAACGGCCCGTCATAATGAAAATCTGCTTCGTTCAAATTTTCCATACCCGCTTTTTTCGCCTGTTCATAGAAGAACGAAATAAAATCTGTGCCGTGATGACTTTCGATCGCGCGACGCAGCAGCCAGGGCAGCTTATATTCTTTCGCCAGTTCCTGCCCGTAGGTGACGTGTTCCTTGATATAGCGTACACTTTCCTGCGGCGGCATATTCATAAAACGGTTTTCGCCGGATGTGTTGTTTTCCGTAAACATCGTGGGATATTTCAGTTTCCCCACATCGTGGAACAATGCACACGCCTGGATCCGGATCGGGTCCAGACCAACCACCGCCGCAGCCTTTTCGCCCAGCATGGCAACACGGTCACAATGCTGATAGGTCCCCGGCGCGTTGACCGAAAGCTCTTTCAGAAGCGCATGATTCCGGTCCGTAAATGTGAGATATGCCATGTTGGATGCCACATGGAATATGGATTCCAGCAGGAACAGCATCAGCAATGTACAGAGTGCGGTAATGAATCCGGACGCAAGCGGCATGGCGATCAGACCGATCAGAAGAGAGTGCCACAGATTGTCGCCGTACTGATCCCGGAAAAGATAATCACCCAGAAAAATGGAACTGGAAAAAAACGAAATGACTGTCGTTGTCACCATGATCCGTCCAAAAAATTTCTTGTAATCAAATACATTATATACCGCCAATGCCCCGAATCCGCAAAGCATCAGTCCCGCAATAAATGTGGGATAGGAATTACCCAGTGCCGCCGCAGCCGCAATACTGGTGAAGATCCCCACATAGATCGCCGTCCGCAATCCGAAAAATGTCGCCACCAGCAATGCAGGCATGGCAAGAGGTAATGCCAGATAAAACAGTGCATTCGGCAGATTCCAGTTGCGGGCAAGAGATATGAAAAGTTCCGCACAGAGCCGGTTGACGAGTAAACTCAAGAGGACGATCCCGATAAAAAGAGCCACCGCTCCGGACCGGTTCAGGACCTCCGGGTGATTCCGCCGGATGTAGATCGCCAGCAGGATCAGCAGCGTCACCAGCAGAAAGCTCTGCTGTATGACTCGCAGAACATAGCCGATATTGTGTTTATTCTGATTCAATGACTGCTGGTAATCCTGAAACAGTTTCACATCGGCTTCTGTGATCAGTTGATCCCGCTTGAACAGGATCTGTCCCTCATGCACCACATGATAGATCTTCCGGTCTTCCGCCAGTTTTGTCAAAAGTTCTTCCGTTTTCTGCTTATCATATTTCAGATTCGGTTCGATCAGACCGGAAAGAAGCACTTGAAGATAATTGCGGAGTTTCACATTCTCCGGAGAAAGATCGTTGACCATGCGGTTCACAAATTCTTTTTCCCGGTCAAATGCTGTGTGATCTTCCGCAGAACGCTCAAACTCCAATTCGCTGTTGTAAACGATGATCTGACGGAGCGGTACGGGATCTTTCTGCCCCGCCGTTACCGTATCGTATTCCGTATCGTCCGGAAGAAGCCCGTGCAGAATGCTGTTCCGCCAATGGATGAAATGACGCGTCAGCTGACCGCTCTTATAAAGTGCGGTCAAACGCGCGCGAAACTCTTTCTGCCATGCGGGATCCTGACTCTGCAGCTGTGTCCAGATCTGATTGTCACCGGAAATTTTTGCTTTGCTGCTTTCATTGATATCCAGATAACGGTAGAACGCGGCTTCCAGTTCATCCAGCACCTTGAGCTGTGCATCAGGATCGATCTGATAAACATGGGGAATGTTCTCCCGGAGTTTCTCTTTTTCTTTCGTGCTTTTCAGCGTATCTTCTTTCGTGTAATCTTTCCGGGCAAAGATGTTTTTCTTCAGTCTGGTCCCCACGGTCAGAACTGTATCTTCCCCGCCTTCCGGTATCAGAAAGGCACTCAATACCACCAGCAATGCCGCCACGATCACGATCGCAATGGATACTTTACTGACCGGTGGAAGATTATTCTGCTGCCGACCCGATGAAAAAAAACTGAAAATTCCCCATTTCTTTTTAAGCATCGCCGCTTTCCTTTTCTTTTGATCGTGCATAAGCATTGACGATCTTTTCCACCAGTCTGTGCCGCACCACATCCCCCGCGCCGAAACGGCAGATGGCGATTTCCGGCAGATCGGACAGTTTATCCAGCGCATCCCGCAACCCGGAAGAATGACGGCGGGGCAGATCCGTTTGAGAGGGATCCCCGCAGACCACACATTTGGAACGGAATCCCAGACGCGTCAGAAACATCAGCATCTGTTCGTGTGTGGTGTTCTGCGCTTCATCCAGAATGATGAACGCATTGTTCAGCGTCCGCCCGCGCATAAAGGCAAGGGGCGCAACTTCGATCACATTCCGTTCGATCAATGCCTCCGCTTCCGCAAAATCCATCATGTCATACAACGCATCATACAACGGCCGCAGATAAGGATTGATCTTTTCTTCCAGACGGCCCGGGAGAAATCCCAGATTTTCCCCCGCTTCCACCGCTGGACGCGTGAGAATGATCCTGTCGTGTTCCCCCGCAAGAAGACGGGATACCGCCAATGCCATGGCAAGATAGGTCTTGCCCGTACCCGCAGGTCCCACACCGAATACCACCGGTTTTTCACGCATCGCCTGAACATACGCCAACTGCGCCGGTGTGCGCGGCATGATCTCCCGTTTCCGCGGGCTGACTTTGATCCGTTGGGAAAAATAATCTTTCAGATCCCCGGACCGGTGTTCCGCCACCGCATTCAGGATCTGATCAAAATCGTGTTGAAGCAAGGTCGCGCCGCTCATCCGGTAAAGCTGCTGCAATTCCTGAAAAAAAGTTTCTGCAGAACGCAGCTTCTCCGGATCGGATGCTGTCAGCGCGATCCAGTTGTCACGGGAAACAAGCCCCACTCCCAACCGGTCCGCTGCCACGGAAAGGTTTTCCTGGATCTCACCCGCCAATACAGAAACTAAAGTTGCGGAAGAATCAAAGTAAATACGCTTTCCGTTTTCTTCCGCAACTTCATGTTCCGGCATACCGACGCTGTTTTGTAAAAACGCCTTCTTTGCCATCGCTGTTGTATCTTGTTTTTTTGTTATTTGCCGACAGGCACGCGCTTCAGCACGGGAACTTTGAGCTTCGTGCCGGGAATGAGGCGATTCGCATCTTTCAGTTTCGGATTCGCCTTCACGATCGTTTTCCAGTAACCGGCATTCTTATAAAATTTCAGAGAGATCCCCGAAAGCGTATCGCCTTTCTGAACCGTGTAATCCGAAGCGGGTTTTTCCGTATCCACCACCAGACGCATCTGGACAGCTTTTGTGGCTTTTACATCTTTTTTCACATCCGGAGCAACCGCGCTATGACGCACAAATCTCACTTTGCCGATCTTGAGATCACGGCAGAGATCCAATACAGAATTCACCGCTGCAGGAGGAACATTGCCCAGCGTGCGGATCACAACAAGAGAGTTTTCCCCGTGTTCCGCCGCAAGCGTGGAAAGAGCTGTCTTCAACGCATCCTGCGTCAGCGCACTGCCGTTCATCTGCAGCGAACCATCCGCTTTGATCCCGATCATTGCGCTGGAAGGCCCTTTGGGCGCAACTTTCTGTTCCGGAACTTCCGCTTTGGCTTCTTTGACTTCCTGCTTCAGTTCGCCGCCGGTAAGATCCGCTCCGGTTCCATCATCTGTCTTCACGACCGGTTCGGACTTTTCTTCCGCTTTCTGTTCCGGCACGACCGGAGCTTCAGGCTGCGTAAAAAGCGCATCGTATTCCGCATTGCCTTCCGGCATCTTTTCCGTGGATTGCCAGCCGGGATAGGATCCCTTGATCTGGGTACTCCACTCCTTCGCCTGGGGATCATCCGGAACCGGCACGTCTTCCGCTGTCTGACAAGCCGCTACACACAACATCATCGCCCCCGCAGCGGGGAACAGCAACATCTTCTTCGTAAACATCAATCAATCCTCCTGAATTTTGTATTGATTTCCGGCATGAACACCATGCCGGAAAATTTTTCCGAATCAATCGCAACGGCGCAAGAGGATTGCACCATTGTGACCGCCGAACCCGAGGTTCGTGTTCATGGCAATATCCACTTTGCGCTCCACAGCCGTGTTGGGCGTGTAATTCAAATCACATTCCGGATCCGGCGTTTCGTAGTTGATCGTCGGCGGAATGATCCCCGTTTCGATCACTTTCGCACAGATGATCGTTTCAAAACCGCCCGCCGCACCGAGACCGTGACCCATCGTACCCTTCGTACTGCTGATCCCGACTTTGTTCGCGTGGTCGCCGAACGCCAGCTTGATCGCCTGCGTTTCAAACAGGTCGTTCAAATGCGTACTCGTTCCGTGGGCGTTGATGTAATCCACCTGATCCGGATTGATCCCCGCATGACGCATCGCCATCTGGAAGGCTCGCGCCGCTCCCGTTCCGCCGGGAGCAGGGCTGGTGATATGATACGCATCACCCGTTGCACCGCAACCGACGATTTCGGCGTAGATACGGGCTCCGCGTTTTTTCGCATGTTCATATTCTTCAAGAATGAGAATACCGGCACCTTCCGACATCACAAAACCATCCCGGTTCATATCAAACGGACGGGACGCATGTTTGGGATCGTCGTTTCTCGTACTCATCGCTTTCATCGCACAGAAACCGCCGAAACCGAGTTCGGAAACTGCCGCTTCCGCACCGCCGGTGATCATAATATCCGTATCACCGCGCTGCACTGCATAAAACGCATCGGCGATCGCATGAGTTCCGCTGGAACAGGCAGAAACCGCACTGTAATTCGGACCGAGCGCACCCGTGCGGATCGCAATTTCACCGGAGGCAATATTGGCAATCAGCATGGGAATAAAGAACGGGTTGATCCGGGAGGGACCTTTTGCCACAAGTACACGCGCTTCCCGTTCAATGGTGCGCATACCGCCGATCCCGGAGCCGACGATCACGCCGACCCGTTCCGGCTCTACCGGGGAACCTTCATTTCTGAAATCATTGGGGAGCCCTGCATCGTTCAATGCTTCGTGCAGAGCCGCGATCGCAAAAATCGCATAACTGTCAAAACGACGGGCGTCTTTGACATCCATAAAATCCGTTGCTTCAAAATTTTTGACTTCTCCCGCAATCTGCGTTTTGCAGGTCGTGGCATCAAAAATCGTAACTTTGTCAATACCGCAACGCCCGTTTACCAGTGAATCCCACATGGCAGGGGCGTTGTTCCCGACGCAGGAAACTGCACCGATACCTGTGATCACAACACGTTTCTGTTCCATAAGGGAATTCAACTCCATACATTCTTCTGAAACTGTTTCCAGTCTCAAGTTTCTCTTTTGTTTTCAATACAGCCGTAAACTGTATCCTCTGAAGAAAAAAAGGGTCATACACATGCGTGAATGACCCTTCCTTAACAAGACAAATCAAAAAGGGTTATTCAGCCTTTTTGCTTTCGATGAACTTGATCGCATCGCCGACGGTTTTCAGCTTTTCAGCTTCTTCATCGGGAATTTCGCAGCTGCATTCTTCTTCGATTTCCATGATGAGTTCGACCAGGTCCAGGGAGTCGGCATTCAGGTCTTCGATGAAACGGGCATCTTCGGTCACCTGATCCGGCTGAACGTTAAGCTGACGGACGACGATTTCTTTGACTTTTTCTGCAATGGACATTGCGAGATCCTTTCGTTTGGTTAGTCTTTATCCTGTTGGTTTTTTACTAAACTCAATGCATATACCTATAATATGCCATTTTTTTTTCATTTTTCAAGTTTATTTTGTATAAAATCACAAAAAAATTACTTTTTTGTAATATTTTACACTCAAAACTTAAATCAGCGCACCGCCGCAAACATTGATCACCTGACCGGAAACATAGTCGGAATCCGGAGAACAGAGGAAGTAAACAACATTGGCAACATCTTCCGGAAGACCGAGACGCTTCAGAGAGATGGCGTTGATGAACTGTTCACGCACTTCGGCAGGCAGATTTTCCGTCATCGGAGTCTGGATGAAGCCCGGAGCAATGGCGTTGGAGCAGATATTGCGGCTGCCCAATTCCTTCGCCACAGATTTGGTGATCCCGATCACACCGGCTTTGGATGCCGCATAGTTCACCTGACCCGCATTGCCGGAAACTCCCACAATACTGGAGATGTTCACGATCTTGCCGTAGCGGTTCTTCATCAGCGGACGCAATGCCGCTTTGATAAAGTTGAACGTACCCTTCAGATTCACTGCGATCACCGCATCAAAATCCGCTTCGCTCATACGCATGAGCAGATTGTCTTTCGTGATCCCGGCACAGTTGACCAGAATATCCAGTTTCCCGTACTTATCCACCACAGCCTTCACCGCAGCTTCCGCATCTTCCATCTTTGCCACGTTGGCTGCGATCGCCATCGCATCATAACCATTCGCGCGGAATTCCGCTGCAGAGGCTTCCGCCACATCCGGCATGATGTCAACCATTGCCACCGCTGCGCCTTCTTTCGCAAGACGTTCGCAAATCGCTTTACCGATACCGCGGGCACCGCCCGTGACCAGTGCGATTCTGCCTTCCAGAGTTTTACTCATGTTGTTGCCTTTCTCTTTTGTGAGATCGTTTTTATCACGGCAGAATGTCCGGTCGTGTCCCGTTCCTTCCGCCGATCCTGATTAAATTTATTCCCCGACCGTGAAATTGTCAAGGTCTGCAAAACAGGAAATATTAAAAAGTTTCATCTCCGGCAGCGTTCTGCGCACAAGACCCGTCAGAACATTGCCCGGTCCGAATTCAATAAAGGTATCCGCACCCTGCTTCGCCACAATATCACGCACACAATCTTCCCAGCGGACACTGCCGGCGACCTGGGTGACCAGATTGGCTTTGATCGTGGATTCATCCGTCACCAGACCCCCGATGCAGTTCTGTGCCGCCGGGATCTTGAGGGGAGAAACTTCCACACCGTCCAGATACGGTTTCAGTGCTTCCCCTGCGGAAGCCATCAATCTGCTGTGGAAACCGCCCGCCACATTCAGCACCAGTGCGCGTTTCGCACCCTTCGCCTTGATCTCCGCCGCCGCTTTTTCCACACGGTCCGCTTCACCGCTGATGACGATCTGACCCGGACAGTTGTAATTCGCCACATCAATATCAAATTCTTTGCAGACACTTTCGATCACCGCAGGATCTCCGCCGATGATACTCGCCATGGCTCCGGTCGTTTTCTGACAGGCTTCGTCCATCAGCGCACCGCGTTTGGTCACCAGCTTCAAACCGTCGGCAAAAGAAAAATAGCCCGCCGCGGAAAGAGCCGCATATTCGCCCAGACTCAATCCTGCCGCTGCCACGGGGACGGGCGCATCGCTGTACCGTTCCAGAAACGCCGCAAGACAAGCCATGGATGTGGTATAGATCGCGCTCTGGCAATAAATACTGCTGGTAAGTTTTTCACCGGGTCCGTTGAAGCAGACATCGGAAATGGAGTAGCCGAGTGTGGCGTCAGCTTCATCGTAAACTGCTTTTGCCGCCGCACTGTTTTCATACAGGTCTTTGCCCATTCCAACGGTTTGGGCTCCCTGTCCGGAAAAAATCCAGGCAACTTTCATAAAAATTTCTCCAATCTGTTATATTTTTTGTTGCTTACCCGTTCAGTTGTTTAAATATAGCACGCTTTTTCCTGTTTTCAAGTGTTGCGGAGAATTTTAATTTCCTCCGCATAACCGGTCAGGGTGTCGTGAGGCGTTTCCAGAATAAAAGGAAGATCTTTCAAACGGGGATGGGTGACGATCCTTCTGATGGCATCCAATCCCAATGTTCCGCCGCCGATTTTTTCGTGACGGTCCTTGTGGCTGGAAAAAGGCTGCATACTGTCGTTGAGATGGATCGCTTTGAGCCGGTCCAGCCCCACGATCCTGTCAAATTCCCCGATAACGGAATCCAGATCATTCACAATATCGTAGCCCGCGCAATAAATATGACAGGTATCGATACAGACACCCAGTTCATCACCCCGGTCCGTGCGGTTGATGATCTCCCGCAATTCTTCAAAACGGGAACCGACTTCGCTGCCTTTCCCGGACATGGCTTCCAGCAGGATCTGTGTTTTCTGTCCCGGTTTCATCACCGCATTCAAAAGGGAGGAAACAAGATCGATCCCCGCTTCGATCCCCTGTCCCACATGGCTGCCCGGATGAAAATTGTAATAATTTCCGGGGAGATGTTCCAAAATCGCCAGATCATCGGCAAAGACCTGATGGGCAAAATCCCGCACCCGTTGTTCCGATCCGCAGGGATTGAGTGTATAGGGCGAATGTGCCACCAGCGGTGCAAAATCATTTTTTTTGCAGATCTCCGCACATGCGTCCATATCTGCCGGATCCAATGCTTTTGCCGCACCGCCTCTGGGATTGCGGGTGAAAAATTGAAATGTATCCGCTCCGATGGACAACGCATCCATCGCCATTTTTTTATATCCGCCCGATGCGGAAAGATGACAACCGATATGCAGCATATTAAATTTCTCCTGATAAAAAATCCGAACGGTTTTCTCAACACGGAAATATAATACGGCATACGGAAAATATCAAGTTTTTTTCTTCTGAAGTTGAATTTTTCCTGCAATGCGTGTATCTTGATGCTGTTGCATCCATCTTTATGAATTCGGAAAGGACAGATCAGAATGGCAAAAGTGAAAGTCGTGCAATGCTGGGATGATGGCGTGATCACCGATATCCGCCTCATTGAGATCCTGAAAAAATATAACGCCAAAGCCACCTTCAATTTGAATGTGGGACTGCATCCGGAAAAACGGGGCATCATGGAATGGATCCACGATCCCCATTATCCGTACTGGACATACAAAGGGTTCAAATGCGGAAAACTTTCGATCCATGAACTGACGGAGATCTACGCCGGTTTCGAGGTGGCGTCCCATTGTATGCACCACGAAAATGCCGGAATGATCCCCGATGCGGAATTCCTGAAAGCCGCAAAAGATGCAAAAGACTGGCTGGAAAATGCGTTCGGCAGGGCGTGTCGCGGCTTCGCATGGCCCTGCGGCAGATATACACCGGAAACAGGAAGACTTCTCCGTGAGGCGGGATTCGCATACGGCAGAGTCGTGGAAAATACTTCCGATGTGACCGCTTGCACCGATACCATGTTCCTGAAGGCGAATTGTCATTTCATGCACGATCAATTCTACCGGATCTATGAAGAAGCCAAAAAGACCGGCGTATTCTATTTCTGGGGACACAGTTACGAAACACTGGATTATGACAGATTGTGGGATCAGCTGGAAGATAAGATCCGTTATATTTCCGAAGATCCCGATGCTGAATGGGTCAATGTAATTGACATCGTCCCGCTGTGTGGGGCGGCGTCTCGCGGACAATCCTGAACCTTTCTGTCGTGGGGGATTTTGAGAGAAGACAGATGGGACATTTGGGACAGATGGGACTTGTGGGACGCGGATGAGGCGCAACAGAATGATTTTTTTATCCGTTGAATCAAAGGGGGGATGAAATCCGGTGTTTGTTTCTCCGTACCCATCCGTACCCATCTGTACTTATCCGTACCGCCATTAAAAAACATGGTGGTGGGCAGTGTGTCCGACCAATCGCCCCAAGCGGTGAGATTTCGTGCAGGCTTTAAGCGAGCGATAGCGAAGCTGAAAAGCCCAAGAGTCGGGTGCTATGCACCCTTGACTTTTTCCGTTTATGCGTGTATATTAAAAAAAGTAAAACGGAAACTGTATAACAACAAGAGGTGAAAAGACGGAACTATGGTTTACGATTTAGCGATCATTGGTGCGGGGGTATCCGGTGCGGCGACAGCGTGGCATCTCTCCCATTACAAACTCAACACGATCCTGCTGGAACGGGAAGCGGATGTCGGTTTTGGTGTTTCCAAAGCCAATTCCGGGATCGTTCACGGCGGATTCCATCATCCGGTGACATCTCTGAAAGCGCGTCTGGAGATCCGCGGCAATCTCATGTTTGAGAAACTTCAGCATGAACTTGGTTTTTCTTTCAACCGCTGCGGTATTCTTGTTGCTGCGTTCAGCGAAGAAGAAATGCCCACAGTGCGCCGTCTTTATGAACAGGGTCTTGCCAACGGCGTGCAGGGATTGGAATTGTGCGGACATGAACGGATGCTTCAGCTGGAACCGAAACTGAATCGATCGGTGGTGGGTGGATTTTTTGCACCCGGCGGCGGTACAGTGGAACCGTATCAGTATGTGTTTTCGCTGGTGGAATCGGCGGTGCGCAACGGCGTGAACCTCATGCGCAACTGGAAAGTCGTCAAAGGGGAACGCGTGGACGATCATTGGAAGATCACTTCTGCGGACGGCGGTGTGATCGAGGCAAAATATGTGGTGAATGCCGCCGGGCTGCATGCCGATGAGATCTCCCGTGTCTTCGGTGCGGAAAGTTTCAAGATTATTCCCCGCAAAGGTGAAGAATATCTCCTTGACCGGTTTTCCAAAGGCAGACCGGACCGGGTGATCTTTCCTGTTCCCTCCAAACATTCCAAAGGGATTTTGGTGATCCCCACTGCCGGCGGCACGACCATGATCGGACCTACGGCGGATCCGGTGGATGATAAGAGCGATACTGCCACAAGTGCAGATCACATGCAGCGTATCCTCGGACTTGTCCGCAACATGGTCGATGGGATCTCCCCCCGTGATATCATCACATCTTTTGCGGGTCTGCGTCCGGTCCTTGAAACGGAAGATTTCTATATCGAACCCTCCAAACTGGTGCCGGACTTCATTCAGGTCGCAGGGATCCAGTCGCCCGGTCTGACGGCATCTCCCGCCATCGGTGAATATGTGAAAGACCTTCTGAAGAACGAAGGATTGGAACTCGTCGAAAAGAACAACATCGAATACGAATTGGGTCCCCGCTACCGCACACGGCAGCTTTCGCAGGAAAAATTGATGGAACTGCACGAACAGGATCCCGCGTGGACTCATATCATCTGCCGTTGTGAAAAGATCAGCGAAGCCGAGATCGTGGAAGCGATCAGAAAAGGTCATACCACGGTTGACGGCATCAAGTTCTACACCCGTGCGGGAATGGGACGTTGTCAGGGCGGTTTCTGCTCTGCCAATATCCTCAAGATCATTCATCGTGAAACGGGGATCCCCATGGAAGAATTGACCAAACGCGGCGGAACAAGCCGTATCCTTGCAGGAAAATTAGGCGAACTTGAGGTGAAAGCATGAAAGATATTCTGATCAAAGACTACGAGATCGCCATTATCGGCGCAGGTGCCGCCGGTCTTTCTGCGGCTGCGGTCACTGCGGCTGCCGGACGGAAAACGCTGGTGATCGACCGTGAAAAACGGGCAGGCGGGATCCTCCGTCAATGTATCCACAATGGCTTCGGACTGCGTTATTTCAAGGAGGAACTGACCGGTCCGGAATATGCGGAACGCGTTTTGAGAAAAGCGGAAAATGCCGGTGCGGATTTTGCTTTGGATTGCACCGTGACCGAACTGAAAAAACTTTCTGACGGTTCCTTTGCCCTGACTCTTTTTTCTCCCGTTGACGGTATTGTGAGTGTCCGTGCGAAAGCTGTTCTCCTTGCCATGGGTTGCCGGGAACGCAACCGGGGCAGTATTGCCACGCCGGGGACCCGTCCCGCAGGTGTGTTTACTGCGGGTTCCGCACAAAAACTGTTGAACCGGGAAGGTAAATTGCCGGGCACATCTGCAGTGATCGTGGGATCCGGGGATATCGGATTGATCATGGCACGCCGTTTGCGCTGGAGCGGTATCGATGTGAAAGCGGTGGTGGAGATCATGCCGTATCCTTCCGGATTGACCCGTAATATCGTGCAATGTCTGAACGATTTTAATATCCCGCTGTATCTTTCCCATGCGGTGAATTATATCCACGGCAAAGACCGTGTGACCGGTGTGGATATCGCGCCGTTGGAAAACGGGATGCCTCAAACTGACCGTGCGTTCCATGTGGATTGCGATACGGTCCTCTTTTCCGTGGGGTTGATCCCGGAAAATGAATTGGCGGTGGATGCCGGTGTGGAACTCAACCCTGCAACCGGCGGTGCGCTGGTGGATGGAACCGGTCAGACCAATATCAAAGGGATCTTTTCTGCAGGGAATGTACTCCATGTGCATGACCTGGTGGATTTTGTTTCCGAAGAAGCGGAACGCGCCGCAAAAAATATTCTTGCATGGCTGGATGGCGACAACGGCACGGAAGAATCCCCCGCAAGAACCGGAGCCAATCTGAAATATGTGGTGCCGAACCGCTATTGCCACGGCAGAAAAACACTGTTTTCGTTCCGTCCGCTGATTGTGACTGACGGTGGTGTGCTTCAGGCGAAGATCGGCGAAAATGTGATCTGGAAAAAGAAGATCCCCTTTGTGCGTCCGGCGGAAATGATCCTTGCCGAACTGGATGAAAAACTTCTTGCTGACGGCGGCGAACTGACCTTTGAATTGCTGCGCGGCGAAGATGAGAAAGCAGGTGAATAAGATGGCACAGAAAACTCAACAGAAAAACCTCATCTGCATCAGTTGTCCCCGTGGTTGTCATCTGACCGCAGAAAAAGATGTGAATGGCGAATGGCAGATCAGCGGCAATATGTGCCCTCTGGGTAAAAAATATGCCGTGCAGGAAATGACCGATCCCCGTCGGGTCGTCACTGCAGTGATGAAAACGGATGACCCCGCCAATCCTTTTGTCCCGGTCCGTACCAATCAGGCATATCCGAAAGCGGATATTCCCGCATTGCTGAATCAACTTTACAAAATGGAGGTCAAAACTCCGGTGGCATTGGGCGATGTGGTCCTTTCCAACGCCAATGGCACCGGAATTGATGTGGTGATTGCCGAAAGCATTTAAGCTGTGCGTTGTCTTGCGGGTCATTTCGGACCTTTGCTTGCGGGTCTTTTCGGT
>JAZNXT010000054.1:0-35095 GCA_045594005.1 Victivallales bacterium | reverse complement strand
GCTATAATCCTGCACGCCTTCAGCGTGCTTATCTCCCCATAATGGGAATAGAGCGTATACAAAAAAGGCAGCCCTTTCGGACTGCCGGAATTTTTGCAAAAAAAATGGTGGTGGGGGATGGATTCGAACCATCGAAGGCATGGCCGGTAGATTTACAGTCTACTGCATTTGACCGCTCTGCAACCCCACCACAAAAGGTGTCTTATACTGAAAGCTCATATTGGAGCGGGTAAAGGGAATCGAACCCTCACAATCAGCTTGGAAGGCTGATGTTCTACCGTTGAACTATACCCGCGAATAACGTTCATTCAGTATGAGCATTAAGATACCATCATTTTCGGAAAAGTCAAGCGCGATTTCGTAAAAAATCGCATTTTTTTTGCTTATTTTGCCATTTTTTGCGCAAGGACCCCCTTTTTGGCTGTCACACAGTAGATCGCAGCACAGAAAAACAGCAGCACAGGGAAGGGCAGCACCATCAGAAAATACCGGTGATAAATGTCCGGTCCGCCCGCCGCCCGGGATAACCCGAAGAGAAATCCCGCAACCGTCGATCCCAGAAACAAGCCGCCGTTATAACAGAAACTGAATGCAGCAATGTAATTTTCCGATAAATTCGGTCTTGAAAGTTTGCTTCCCGCCGCATTCAATCCCCAGGTGAGAACTCCCCCCACAATGGAACCGGCACCCGTCCACGCAAGGATCGCAAAGGGGAGCAAGACCCAGTTTTCTCCCCAGAACACGCAGAAAAGGATATTGCCCGTCAGCATCGCGGCGGAAAGATACAGGAACAATCTCCGGTATCCGATCCTGTCAGCAAACCGTCCTGCAAACGGCAGCAGGATATTGAAACTCAAGCTCAAAAGCAAAGCAATGATGCTGATCATTGACATGGAAAAATCCCGTTCTTCCAGCAGATAAATGATCAGATATGCCGAACCGATCCCGTACACAATGGCATTCAGCAGGCACAAACCAAGCAGCGGCAGATACTCCCTGTCTGCAAAAGGACGCCATGCCGCGCCCCGGATCCTGTGATGTTTTTCCGCCGGAGGGTATTTCAACGGCGGCAGTTTCAGCATACTTTTGATCGCGGGGATCTCAAAGAGAACGCAGAAAACATGGATCAATGCAAATACGATATAGAACCAATAGCCCGGCGCACTTTCGCACAGATCCAGGAGCCATGCCAGCGGCAATCCCATAGTCGTGGCAGGGATATTGGTGCAGAGCGCGATCAAACCGGCATTTTTATTGAAACTTTCTTTCGGGATCGCCATACGGTAGATCGCCATCAGACTGTTGTTGGCAAATGCCGCCAATGTCATTGCCGCAGAAAGAACAAATACGCATGCCGCCGTAAGGATCGCTCTGTTGTCCGTAAAAAGAGCCAGCACCGGCAGCAGGATCGGCAGCGAAGCACGGAAAAAGTAGCAGTACAGGGTGATCTTCACATCCGCATGGAGTTTCCGCAGGATGGGTACCATGAAAAAGTACAGGATCGCCGGAACCAGAAACATGAAGCCTTTGATACAGCCGATAAAACTCAACTCCAGATCCATGTGCAGCATCAATTTATCCATAAATGCCAGATTGCAGGCTGGTGCAATGGCTATGGAATTGAAGAGGTTATACCAGCACAGATCCCGTACAGAGGAATTGCCGCTCAACATGATTGGATCTTCCGGATACAGAGATCCTGCAGGCAGATCTTGCCGTGTCCGCCGCAGCAATAAGCCAGCAGGATCCCGCCGTCATCGGTAAACTCCATGGCGGGATAGCAGAATCCGGCGTCGCGGTCGAATTCCAGTGTTTCGTGTCCGTGCCAGTTTTTGCAATCACTGCTGAAAGCCACCACCAGCCGGTTCCGTGAGGATGCCCAATTGGAATAATCCGGCTCGATCTGCCAGCGTTCCACACTGGTATCGTTCCAGACCGCCACATATTCTCCGGTGTAAGGATTGCGTTTGATCTGCATCGGTGCAAGATTGGAGGGGAATTCCTCTGCCGGTTCCACACAGGTCCAATTCACACCGCCGTCGGAGGAAAAACATTTCCACTGACAATGATAATTGGTGCGGTGCCAGCACATGACAGAGCCGTCATCCAGCTCGATCACACCCGGTTCCTGAAGTCCGGTGCATTTATCTTCCTGATCGGCAGGCGGCAGGATCCAGGAGGAGGGACGCCAGCTTTTGCCATTGTCATCGGAATAATAAACGAAAACGATCCCGCCGGAGTTGATCCAGTTGTGAAATGCGACCGGATAGAGGATCCTGCCGGAGGAAAGCTGTACAAGGCGGTCGTTGTTTCCCACGAAATAAACGGGGATATTGGCGATCGTTTCCGGTTCGGTCCAGGTGACACCTTCATCGGAGGAAAAGATGAAAGTCGGACGGCAATCGTAGAACGCATCGGCGGTGTGTTTATCTTTCCGCAGATACATCATCATTATTCTGCCATCCTGAAGACGGAGCAGAGATACACTCATTACATTGCCGGTTTCGGGACCTTTGATGACCGTTTCAAAATCCGACCAGCTTTCCCCATTGTCGGAGGAATAACGCACCACGACATCTGCGGTGGCATGGTCGCTGAAACTTTTACCGCGATATCTGGTATAATAGAACGCGATCCTGCCGTCTTTGAGTTTGATGAACGAGCCTTCCGAATTGCGGGGATTCTTTTCTGCATCGGAGGAGGGGATGGGACAAACGATTTCTGTTTTCATGGAGATATATCCTTATTTCGTGTAAGTGGAATAATGGAAATCCAATGCGGCACGCAATGCTGCAGGATCCCGTTTTTCCAGGGCGTTTACGATCTTTGTATGCTGTTCATAGTTCAAACGCAATGCTTTTTCGCTGGTCTCCGGTTTCCGGATGCGGACACTTTCCCTGAAGAATTCTACGACCAGCGGCAGCAGACCCGTGAGCAGCGGATTTTTCGCGGCACTCAAAAAAAGCAAATGGAAATCGCAATCCAGCTGCCGCAGGGAATCGGCGGTCTTTACCGATTTGAATTGATCGCACAAATGACGCAGTGCAGTGATCTGTGTCTGATCTATGTGTTGGATAATGTACGGTGCGGCACCCGTTTCCAGACTGATCCGCAGTTCCAGCAGTTTCGGGACAAGTTCCGTCTGTGCGGCAAAAAACGGAAAATAACCGGCGTAGGGATTTTCCGGTATCAGACTCCGGATCACAGTGCCGGATTTCGGTTTGGATTCAATGATCCCCAATGTCCGGTAGTGACGCAACGCTTCCCGCAGGATGTTGCGGCTGATCCCCAGTTTTGCGGCGAGTTCCGGTTCCGGCAGGAGAGTATCTCCGGGCTGAAGGCCGTTGCCGATGATGAAATCGCCGATCGCGGTGACGGCGGCTTCAAAAGTGGAAATGCGTTTGATTGCGATTTTCTGGTCTTTCATAATATCTTTCCGGGGAATATAAATTGTCTTATTGTAGTACAATATACTCTGTCTTTCCCGGATGTCAAGGGCGCGTATGTGGATTTATCTGCTTTTTTTCAGCGTGTGAATGGACATTTTATCCAAAAAAATCTGAAAAAATGAGTTTAGCAAGTTGAAAATTTGCCACAATGGAATATATTTTATGGAACAACAAAATGAGCCTATGCAAAATTTGGAGATACTATGATCCGTAATCAGGAACAACTGTCCGGCGAAGCACTCCGGTATGCCATGGATCAGATCGGCGAAAAAGCGAAAGCCGCATCTGCCATTCTCGCCAATACAGATACAGAAACAAAGAATAAATGGCTGCTTGCCATGGCAAAAGCTCTGGATTCTTCTCACGCCGCTATCCTTTCCGCCAATGCACTGGATATGGAAAACGGTGTGCAGAAAAATCTTTCTTCTGCCATGCTGGACCGTTTGAAATTGACCGATGAACGCATCGACGGGATCGCAGACGCGCTCCGGTATGTGGCAACTCTTGATGATCCGGCGGGCAGGACTCTTTCGGAGATCACCCGTCCCAATGGTTTGATCATCCGGAAAGTTTCCATGCCGGTGGGTGTGATCGGTTTTATCTATGAAGCACGCCCCAATGTGACAGTGGATGCGGCGGGGATCTGTTTGAAATCCGGCAATGCCGTGATTCTGCGCGGCGGTTCGGAAGCGATCCATTCCAGCATTGCGCTGGCGGATTGCATCGTTTCTGCCGGTGTGGCGGCGGGGATGCCGGAAGGCGCGGTTCAGCTGCTGCCGTTCACGACGCACGAAGCGGTGTCTGTGATGTTGAAAATGGATCAGTTCATCAATCTGATCATTCCCCGCGGCGGCGAACGGTTGATTCGTACGGTGGTGGAACAATCCACGATCCCGGTGATCAAACACTACAAAGGTGTATGTCATGTATATGTGGATAAAGCTGCCGATCTGAAGATGGCATTGGATATCATTGAAAATGGAAAATGCCAGCGTCCCGGTGTGTGCAATGCGGTGGAAACGGTATTGCTCCACAGTGCGATCGCGGAAGAATTTGCGTCTGCGTTTGCGGAACGCATGGCGGCACGCGGCGTGGAATTGCGCGGTGATGAAACATTCTGCCGTCTGGTCCCTGCTGCAAAAGAAGCGGTGGAAGAAGATTATTATGCAGAATATCTTTCGCTGATCCTTGCGGTGAAAACTGTCGGTTCTGTGGAAGACGCAGCGGCGCATATCGGCAAATACGGATCCGGTCACAGCGATGCCATCATCACGATGGATACTGCGGCGGCGGAATATTTCCTGGATCATGTGGATTCCGCTGCGGTCTATTGGAATGCCTCCACCCGATTTACCGACGGCGGAGAATTCGGAATGGGCGCGGAGATCGGGATCAGTACCGATAAACTTCATGCACGCGGTCCCATGGGGCTTGCGGAATTGACGACCTACAAGTATAAGATTTTCGGTACCGGTCAGATCCGTTGAGTTTTGTTTGAGTTTGAGTTTTCAGGATTATATCGATTATGACGAATAAGACTGCTGCTGTTTTTACCCTCGGCTGCCGGTTGAATCAGGCGGATAGTGCCCTCCTTGCCAACCGCCTCCGCAGAATGGGTTTTGATATTGTTTCCGTGGACGCACCGTCCAGCCCGAATTTGATTATTGTGAATTCCTGTACTGTCACAGGGATCGCGGCAAAAAAATCCCGTCAGAGTTTGAAGTCCCTGCGGGACGAAAATCCCCAGTCTTTCATTGTGATGACCGGCTGTTCCGCCGATATCGACCGGGATGCCCTTGATCAGCTTCACGAATGTGATCTGATCCTTTCCAATGAACAGAAAAAAGATATTGAGCGGATCCTTCCGCGGCATCTGGCGTATCTGCAAAATCCCGGTTCTGCCGGAAATAAAGAGGATGCCGCCTCGCAAAATGTGTTCCATGAGCTGGCGGAAGGGGAATTCCCTTTCAAATCCCGTGCGATCCTCAAAGTGCAGGAAGGGTGCGATAATTTCTGCACATATTGTATTGTGCCGTATGCCCGCGGCAGAGAACGCTCCCGGGATCTGGAAGAAACTGTGGCAGATTTCAAACATCTGGTGGATGCCGGTTTTCAGGAGATCGTGCTTTCCGGCGTGAATATCTGCAATTACAACTGCAACGGCGTCGATCTGGTCGGCTTGATCGGACGATTGCTGGAAGTACCCGGCACATGGCGGATCCGTTTGAGTTCCACGGAACCCGGTCCCATTGTGCCGGAACTGGTGAAATGTATTGCCGCTCATCCGGATAAGATCTGCGCGTTTCTCCACCTGCCCATCCAAAATGGAAGCGAGGAGATCCTGCAGAAAATGGGGCGGAAATATTCCGCTGCCGGATATGTGAAAATGATCGCCGATGCCCGCGCCGCTGTGCCCGGTCTTCATGTGGGGACCGACCTTATTGTGGGGTTCCCCGGCGAAACTGCTGAAAATTTCAAAGAATGTTGCAAAACAATAACTTCCTTGGATTTTGCCAATATCCACGTATTTCCCTATTCACCCCGGAAAGGTACGCCTGCCGCCGATATGCCCGGCAGAGTCGTAGGCGAAGAATTGGATCGCCGTCTGGAAGAAATGAAAAAGATCAAGACTGATTCCGCCGCCGCTTTCCTGAAGACTCTGATCGGTCAGGAAGAAACTGTGCTGGTGGAGTCCAAACACTCCAACGGCGTTTGCGAAGGCTGGTCCGGAAATTATGTCAAAACGCGTTTTCTCGCGCCGGATCAGGAATTGCGCAAACTTGTGCGCGTCCGTTTCAAAAAGATCCTCAACGATGGCGCAATGGTCGCTGAAGTGATCAAATGATTTTGAGTTGATCAGACAGCGCGCAGCGTTCCGGCGTTCCGGCGGAAAAATTTTTCCGCCGGAACTTGTTTTTTTCATAGCAGGAAGCCGACCGGCTTCCTGCTATGAAAAAAACGACCCCCCGCTTGTGCCGCAATGCGGCACAAGCGGGGGGAGCCGGAACGCTGCGCGGATATATGCGGTGATCCGCATACATCCGCAAAAGCATATTCGCTCATTTTTTCTTTACCAGCCATTGGAAGAAGGGATGTTTTTTCAGCCAGGAGGATTTTTTCGGGCTGAAGTCGCCTTTTTCCGGATTTGTGAACCCGGGATCGTCCACCATTTTTCCGGTGAGATCGTAACCCTTTTTCTGCCATTCTTTCAATGAGAGCAGGATCGTTTTTCTTTCATTATTGATAACAGTGGTGTACTTTCCGAATATGGTATCGGCATCTGACATATTGCAGAAAATATTGCTTTCGGAATCGATCTTGTTTTGCAGCAGCACTTCGGATGCCCCTGCACGATAGAAGGGGGATCCATTGGTAATGAGAAGATTTTTATAGAAACTGATGGCTTTTCCGTAGTGCTGACCGGGGCTGGCATAGCCATCCTGCCGCAGATTGGTGACTGCGATCACTGCATCTTTTCCGAATGCGAACACATTTTCGCGGACGATATTTTCCCGTCCGTAATGCTGGTGATATGCTTCGCAGGAGCAGTTATAGACCAGATTGTGTTCCAGCACAATATTGGAAGATCCTTCATCGGTGTAAAGTCCCCAGCCGCCGTAATACCGGCTTTCAATGTCGTGGATCACATTATCTGCCACGCGGGTACCGGGCTGGACGCCCAGCAGGTAAACTCCGCCCATATCGCTGGTGATGCCTTTCCCGAGATGGTGGATGTGATTGCCGATGATCCGGTTTTCTGCGGTGACTTGCGGACGGAATCCCCAGGTCCAGCCGCAGGAGATCCCGCTGTAAAGCATGTCGTGGATATGATTTTCTTCGATGAGACAGGATCTTGCATCGGAAAGAATGATCCCCACGGCGGAAAGGAACAGTTTACAGCAATCGTGGATATGATTTTTCCGGATGACAGCATGGCTGGTCGCCATTTCAGGGTGGTTCTGTTCCACCACTTCTTCCCATCTGCCGCCGGAAATACGGATGCCGCCGCCGCCGAGATTATACAATTCATTTTCTTCCACGGTGATATTTTTGCAGCCGCAGGCAATGGCGATCCCGTACCAGCCGCTGTCGGTGACGGTACAGCGGCGCATGACGCAGTTCTGTGCATCGCTGAACAGGATCAGACCCGGCACCTGCAAACTTGCCTGTGTTCCCTGAAGCTGGGGCTTTTTGGCATTGGCAAGGCGTTTTGCCATTGGCGGTGAGATCATGGAATTGCGTTTTTCCGAACCGTCCCGCAAATCAAAATATTTTGTGGTGTAGGGATAAAAGCCGCCGCCGTGACGGAATGTCAGCCCGTCCAGCGTCAGCCATTGTGCGCCGGTGATTTCTGCCAGTGTTCCCGTTGCGGGGATCACGGCGGAAATATTTTTCAGTGTTTCTCCTTTCACGGGAATGTAGTAAATGGCTTTTTCGTGGCGGTCGATATAATATTCCCCCGGATCGGTCAGTCCTTCGCGGACATTGTAAAAACGGTATTCCGAGCGGCTTTTCAACGGTTGGTGACAGAAGGATGACTGAAGAACGATTGTTTTCGTTTCTGCATCGAATGACTCGATCCGCGCCCGTTCTTCCGCCCACAGATGGGGCATGATCATCAGAATATTCTGCGGATCATACCAGTTGGGATCAAAATCATTGCCGTCGTAATGGAACAGCGCATCCGTTTCCGGTGTCGGGTGAAATCCGCAGGGGAAATCGTCCGTGACTCTGAAAAAGTCCGGTGCTTTCGGCACACAGGATGGTGAGCGCAACACTCCGTTCACATAGAGCTGATTGATCTCCACCGGATCCAGCCCTTTCGGCAGATCGGCACGGAAAACTTTTTTTCCGTTCAATACAGTCTGCTTCCAACCGGTGATCTCCAAGCCGCCGTCGATGATGACTTCCTCATTATCGAACGCCTTGATCTCAACGGGCAGATCTTCCTGAAAAAGAAGGGGTTTTGCGATCCGGTAAACGCCGCCGTGAACATTGATCACTGCGGGCATTGTCAGGGTCCCGTTTGTTTTTTGCGCAACAAGCGCGTCATACGCATTCTGGATCGTGGAGTAGGGGGCGTCTGTAAGGGCAACGTGCAATTCTGTCATAGTCTGTTCTGATCCTCTGTTGTTTCGGGATTGCAGGTAATATGCCGTCTGGATCTTTGTTTTTCAAGTACAGGCGGGAATAAAAACTTTTTTTCTTGAAAAAAATTACGCAAAGAGCAGATCTTTTCCACACTTTGCGTAATGAGATGTATTTTATTGCTTGATCTTCAGCGCAGTTTTACGGTTTTGAAGGGGGCTTTCATTTCGCCGGTATAGAGATCGATGAATACGCCTTTATCGCTGACATTCAGCACGTTGAATCCGCCGCCGTATCTGTGGAACACAAAATCTTTCAGATGCGGTTCAAAAAACGGTTTGATTTTTGCAAGTTTATCCGGTTTGTCGAGCTTTGCAGGCAAATCGAAAATACTCCCTTCGATAACGGAGTATTCCCGATGCAGATTGCTTGGCAGACTGTAACTGACGAACTGCACGATATCCCCTTCTTCGATTTCATAGCGGATGCTGCAGGTGATATGGATATGTGCGCACAGTACGATGACTTTCCGTTTCGCCAATGCTTTGAGAAATTCCGGACGCTCTTTGACTTTCGGCACAAGCCAGTCGCTGTTGTATCCGGGCAGCACGGGAACATGAGTCAGCAGAAATGTATAGCGCGCATCCGGATATTTTTTGAGTGTTTCATATACAAAACCCACATCCACTTTGATGCTGTCAAAATAAATATAAAGGTCGCCTTTGTGCATGACCGCAAAATTGGCTGCTTTGTTTTCCGGGATCGGCTGCTTCAGGACCTTGCTCATATAGGGAAGCATCACGGCATTATATGCCGCATGCGCACCTTTTCCACGGACATCGTGATTGCCTTTGACCGAATGGAAGGGGATCTTCAGTTCCTTCTGAAAGATCTCCAACACATTGCGGAAAGATTTTTCCTGGAGTTCCCTTGCTCCGCAATCACCTTGCGTCAGGTCACCCAGCTGGACGGCAAAATCGGCGGTGGAATTGCATTTTTCTGCGGCAGATCTGATGACCAGCGGAACATTTGTTTCCCAGTTTTTCAAATTGCGTTTCAGTTCTTTCTGTTTGTTTTCCGTCAATTTCATATCTATGCGGAGATCTTTGGAATCATAATGCGTATCCCCGAAGACAAGGACACTGTATTTTTCTCCGCAAACAGCCGCGAAAGTGAGAATGAAAAGAACGAGGGTCATAGATTTTTTTAACATTTTTTATCTTCCTGTGATATTTTATTTATTGCAGTTTCATCAATGCTGCGGCATCTTTCCAGATCGCTGTTGCCGTATCGTTCATCAATTTGATCGCGGCATTGCGGTCGCCTTTTTTCAAAAGTTCGCGGGCATCCGCCTGTGCCTTTTTATAGACCACCATAAAATCCGTTTCAAATTTTTTCCATTCTTCCGGGATCGGTGCGCTCAACTTCTGTTCCGTGAACCGTTTCCAGGTGGCATCGGACCAGGTGCCATCCTGCATCATCGGCAGAACTTTTTCCGTACACACCGGCACGGGAACATAAACCGTATGCCGGGGTTGCCCGATGGTGACATAAGCCGTGGAAAGCACATCCGGGTTTTCGCGGTCGATTTCCAGACTTGCCGTGGAATTGGTCAATTTTGAGCAAATGCAAATCGATTCAGAAGATCCTTTCGGCATCTTCCAGGTCCGGGAAAGTTCAAAAATATCCGGAAGTTCAATTTTTCCTTTTGCATCCAGAATACTGTTCAGACCGGAATAAGCCACATACATCCGCGCCGCACTGTTCAAATATCTTTTCACCGTATTACGGGAAAATTGCTGCATTCCGGGATTCATCCAGATATTTGCCCGAACCGCAAATCCGGATTTGACATGCTGGACAGTGCAGTCCTTTGCGGTGATTTCGCAAACATATCCTTCCTTGCAGTCCAGAAAGAAAAAGATGGAGCCGGATTGTTTGTGCCAGTAGTCCCCGGCGGCAAGCAACGCTTTCAATTTATCAACAGCCTGCGCTGCGGTATCGCAGTCTTCCAGAATGACACGCAGGATTGTTGGTGTGCCTTTTTTTGTGTCGTCTGTGGAGTGATTGATGCACGGTTCCCCGCTGTTCATCACGCCGGCAAGACCGGACGCGTTCATACCCATATTGACACCGCCGTTGGTTCCGAGGGCGATCCATTTGCGCGGAGAATCTTTTCCGCTCAAATAAACGCCGATCTGTTTTGCCGCAGAATCCCGGTTTTTGTGGAGAATATTTGTATTGTTTTTTGTCAGATCGGAAAGTACCATCCAGCTGGTACATTCATGTTGAAGTTCCGGATCATTTTCCGCAACGGAGTCTGCCGCCGCCGCCGTAAATCCGATGCTGCTGAACAGACCTGCCAGTGCGATCCCTTTCAGAAAAGTGAATTTGTTTTTCATCAGTTTTTTCCTTTGATTATATGTGGATTGAAAATTATCTTTCCAGAAGAGTGACCGTTTTTACCGGTTTTTTCAGATTGCCGCCATAAATATCCATATACACACCGCGGTCATTCACTTTCAGCACATTGAAGCCGCCGACCATATCAAAATAAGTGAACGGCTCGTAATGATTGTGGAAAAGATCCGCGATCAACGGCTGGATATTCTGGTGGAACCGGGAATATTTTTCCGTAAAATAAATATTACCGTCTTTTTCAGTGTTTTCTTTGAAGCGGTCTGTCAGTTTTTTCACCCTGCTGTAAGAGGTGAATTGCGTGATGGTGCCATCGGTGCGCGTGTAGCGGAACAGGCTGGTTTTGTGTGTGTGCGCCGCAAGGACGATGGCATTCCGTTCCGCCATGAGTTTCAGCAATTCTTTCCGGAGAGCGGGATCGCCGGAAATGACCCAGTTCGCAAAGTTTCCGTTGTCGCAGGGCAGGAGGGGAATGTGGGAGATAAGGAAGGTGTACCGCACATCCGGATTTTCTTTCAATGCCTTGAGAATGAATGAAATATCCCAGTCATAAAAAATGTAGAGGTCCCCATTGAGTTTCATGGTGTAATTGGCTGCGTGTCTATTCGGAATGGGACTGTGTTTCAATTCCTGATATTTTGCCATGTACGGAAGAAGGACATCGTAGCAGCCATCGGTGCCGCCATTCCCCCAGGAATCGTGATTGCCTTTCACAAAATAAACCGGCTTTTCGTGTCCGGCGGAAACCTTTGCCAATGACCGGGTGACCGCTTTTTTGTGGAGATCGTAATTCCCGTGGAGCCCTTCCACAAAATCCCCCAGCTGGACCGTAAATGCGACTGCGCTTTTTTCATTGGCGTAGTCCGCAGCCGTTTTCAGGATCACGGGAATATCGCCCTGCCATGCTTCCACATTGGTTTTTACGGCATATTGGACTTCATTGTGCCGGTTCTTCAGATCCAGATGGAGTGCTTCTTCTGTGTAATGAACATCTCCGATCAGGACCACTTCATAAGAATTGCAGGCGGTGAACGCAAGAGCCGATATTGCCGCCGTGATCGTTAAAAGTTTTTTCAACATATCTGTTCCTTTCAATTTTTTCAATTTTCTGACTTTTTACTTTTGAGCAGCACGCACAGCGGAGTCGCCAGAAATCGGATGCTTTGCACCCTTTGGACTTTTGGGAGTTATAATTCTGCACCCTGTGCCCGCAGAGCCTCGCGGACGCCAACACTGTTGAGTTCCTGCAATGTGCAATTTCCTTTCACCGCCATTGCCGCACCCATTCCCGCAGCCTGACCGATGGAGCAGACCGGCGGCATGACCCGTGCGCTGCTGTGGAGTGCGTGGTCAATGGAAATGGCACGGCAGCCCATGAGCAGGTTTGCCATACCTTTCACGATAAGGGTCCGGAAACTGATTTCGTACCAGTCATCCGCATCCATAAAATGCAGAACCGTGCCGGTGCCGGAAGGATTGTGGATATCGATGGAATAACGCACTTTCACCACGGCATCGTCATATTTTTTCCGGGTCATAAAATCATCGGCGGTCTGATAATGTTCCCCCAGTACGCGCCGTGTTTCCCGGATCCCGATATGGTGGGCTATGGAATAAATGTACGCATTTTCAAAACCCGGCACGCTGTCGCGCAGGAATTTCAGGTAATCCCGGAGCTGACGCCGTCCTTCGATCTCGGCTTCGGAGAGATCCTGCCCGTTGACACCGCTTTTCCTGATGATACGGGTGGTATTGAAGTGGATCACATCATCATCCACCGTCAGGAACCACAACACATTTTCCCGGGGGCATACGATCCTGCCTGCCGCTTTTGCTTCATCGTACAGACGGTTGATTTCTTTTTTTTCCGGCATCCGGGAGCGGTCCACACCGCCCAGCTTGAAACAGAGCGTCATCGGCTGACAGAATCCGTCTTCGTTTCCGAATTCAAAATCGCATCCCGCCAATGCCGCCAGGTCACCGTCGCCGGTGGCATCCACGAACTGTTTTGCCTTGATCGCGCACAGTCCGGATTTTGTGCTGAATACGGCTGCAGCGATCCTGTTGCCATCGCGGATCACATCCACAAGGGTATGATGATAAAATATTTTCACTCCGGCTTCCAGCATCAGATCTTCCGCGGCAAGCATCGCCACATCTTTGGCGATTTTTGTGTTGATCGTCACTTCTTCATTGAAGACTTCTTCCCGCTGTGCGGCTGTCTGATATTCCCACATCCGGCGGCACCAGTCCACATAGACCGGTTTATCCAGCGTGATCCCGTGAAGGTGATTCATCATAAAGGGCGTGATCTCCCCGAAAGAAGCCATGCCGCCGGGACAACCGTACCGTTCCGCAAGGACCACGCTCACTCCCTGACGCGCCGCCATTACCGATGCACCCAGACCGCCGGGACCGCCGCCGATCACAAGTACATCTGTTTCAGCGATCACCGGTATATTCAGATTTTTTTCATAATGCAGATCCATTTTTATTTTTCCTTTCAAGGGGTTGAAGTATATTGTGTTCCGGATCAGAGATTTACCACATTTTGTGCTTTGCCGTCGAGCCATGCCTGAAGATTTTTCCGTGCGCAATCAAAAAGTCTTTTCCGCGCTTCTTTCGATGCCCAGGCGATATGAGGCGAGATCCGGCAATTTTTCAGATGCAGCAGCGGATGATCCGCCGGAGGCGGTTCCGTGGAAAGCACATCCAGCCCCGCACCCGCGATCTTGCCGGATTTGAGGGCATCCGCCAGCGCGTATTCTTCAATGAGTCCACCCCGTGAGGTGTTGATGAGGAAGGAGCCATCCTTCATTTGCGCAATGGTCGCGGCATTGATGATCTGCGTTGTCTGCGCTGTCTGCGGACAATGGAGGGACACTACATCGGAATGATTCAAAAGATATTCAAGCTCAACAGCTTTTGCATACGGCACATCCACTTTCTCCGGAGTCCGTGTATAAACAAGCACCGTCATCCCGAAGGCATCGGCGATCTTCGCCACCGCTCTGCCGATGGCACCGAATCCGATCAGCCCGATGGTCATGCCGTTGATTTCATATTGCGGCGTAAGACAGCAGGTGAAATCCTGCATGGAACTCCAATCGCTTTGCGCGTGGGTTTCCACATTGCGCATCAGGTTCAGCAGATGGGCAAAGGTGAGCTGCGCCACACTTTCCGTGCTGTATGCCGGGACATTGGTCACCACCACACCGTGGCGTTTTGCGGCTTCGCAATCCACCACATTGTACCCGGTCGCCAGTACGCCCACATATTTCAAACCGGGCAATGCTGCAAATTCCGCTTCCCCTAATTTTGTTTTATTGATCAGCAGCACATCAGCACCGGCGGCGCGGGCAAGCACCTGATCCTGCGGCGTGCGGTCGTAAAATACAAAATCACCGAATCCGCTCCAGAAGGCGGCATCAATGAGATTGTCGAAATTGGATACATGATTTTCCAGCTGCACGATTTTCATTTTTTTACCATCTTTGTTTTCTTTTCTTTCAGCGATCCGTAGCTGAATTCATTGTGTACGAAGAAACGGAATTTATAAAAACGCATATTTTTCCGTTCCCGGAACACACTCGTTTTTCCACTGGCTGGATCCAGCAGCAGAGCTTTGGAACTCCACCACTGTTCTTCCGGCACCAGCACGATCACCGGTCCGCCGGGCGCGGATTGGGAAATGCTTTTGCAGATCACATCGGAATAATGTTCGTAAGTGCATTTTTTTGTGTCGAAAACTTCCACTGCGATCCCCGTGAGAAAAAGTTTATCGGTCCCCGGTACAGGATAAAGATCGTGTCCCCAGTAATATTTCCGCCCCGGCACAGGATAGAGTCCGGTCTGTTTCAGAGAGGGATTTGCTCCGCCGGTATATTCCCAGCGGCTGATCCCCACGGCATCGTTGACCCACAGACATTTTTTGCGGTGATCCCACACCATGCCGTGAATGTGGGGCAGGGAATAGGATTTTTTTACCGTCATTTCCGGATGATGGGGATCGTAGGTGGCAATATTGAAAAGTTCCAATGCACCGTCGGGTCCTGCCGCCGCGCTGACCACATTGCCGTCCGGCAGCAATTCCGCCGAGTGGCTCCCCCGGGAATAGACGCAGAAAACCGTTTTTTTATCTTCCATGCGGACAAGGGATACTGCGCCGCAGGAACCGGTGATCAGCACATGAGTCATGTTCAGTACCGGCTTGCAATCTGTCACGCCGCCGAACCAGGGGATACATTGCGGCGGCAGATTCACGGTATCAAAAACGGGATGCCAGTTCCACAGCAGTGCTTCCGGAGTGTTCCAGTCTTTCAGATTGGCATCCAGCAGCAATACGCGGGATCCGTATTGTTCCGCTCCGAGGATCGGGGGAAGCGGTTTTTCCATTTCAGCAGATTCCAGCGGTGCCAATGTGAGACACCCTGCCACCGCTCCGGCTATGATCGAACTTTTTTTCATATTTCCTGCTCCTATGGTCAGTCTTCAGTCTTCAGTCTTCAGTCTTCAGTCTTCAGTCCTTTAACTTCACAGGCGGCACGCGTAGCGAGAGCCGCCCGATGAGTGGGTGCTTTGCACCCCTTCAGTCTTTCGTATGATTTCTTTTGTAACGATTTGCAAACCAAGTTTTTCTGCCAATGCGATGCAGTCATCGGTACGACCGCAGACATCTTGCGGGCGGTGTGCATCTGCGCCGATCACGCATTTGACATTTTCTTCGGCGGCGATCTCCCAAAAGGGAAGCCACGGGTAATGTGCCTTTTCGCCCTTGCGCAATCCGTAGGCATTGATCTCCAGCGGAACGCCGAAGGTATTGGATGCCTGTGCCAGATCCCGGAATGCGGCACGGATATCGGGTGTCCAATCATTGGTTCCCATCATACAGAAGTCTGGATGTACCATATAATCCAGCAGATCAGAGGCGATTTCCAGAAAATGGATATTGCTTTTGATGTAGCGCAGAATGTGTTTTTCCGGAGTATCGCCGGAGAACAGAAGTTTCCAGACAGCCGGGGATCCATCGTCATCCGTTACAAAATGCGTTCCTCCGATACAGTAATCCAACGCCAGTTTTTCTTTCAGTTCGCGGTAGAATTCCATACTCATCACCGCGGGCGCGTATTCCAGTTCCAGCCCTGCAAGCACCAGCAGATCCGGCGAAAAACTTTTAGCCTGTTCCACTTCCGCCCGGTAGAGGGGCAGTTCTTCCATCTTCATGCGCGATCCGCCGTGTTCGCCGCCGGGGAAGGGCATGTGTTCCGAAAAACCGAGTGTGGTCACACCCAGTCCCACTGCTGCACGGCAATAATCCTCCACGGTGCCTTCTGCATGATTGCAGCGGTATGTGTGGGTGTGAAGATTGATTTTGCCCGCCAGATATTTTTCGTCTGTCATATCGTAAAAGATCCTGTCTGTCATTCCGGATAATATATATTCGATAGAATATAATATACAGCAGACAGCTTTTTTTTTCAAGAAATCCGGAGCCAATTTTATCGCAGATAATTATTTTTTACTTTTTTTATTGTTTTTGCTTGACTTTGATTATCAAACATGTTATTATATGGGAACTTGGTCCCCTACCGTATTTTACAGAAAGGATTTACAATGCGAAGAAAAGTATTGGCACTCATTGCAGCACTGGCTTCCACTGCCGGTGTTTTTGCTGCAGAGCCGCAAGTGATCTTCGATGGTTTTGCGCCGGGCGCAAAAAACAAAGATCAGGCATCATTTCAGAAATGGCGCAAAAACTTTACCCGCCGTCTGTTTTCTGCCGATGTGCGAATGAAATTTGATTCTGTTGGTGCGAAAGCTGATCTCGGATTTTTTGCCTGCGAATTGCTCAAAGATGGTACGCTCCGCGTTATTTTTATTCCGGGAAAAACGGAATTGACACCTGCGCCGCTGGTCTTGACCTCTCAAGATAAAGTGAAGGCAGGGGAGGAATTTGATCTGGCTGTGAACTTCAGTGCGGAACGCCGCCGTTATTCATTCTATCTCAACGGGAAATATCAGAGTGAAAATGCGGTCTTCAAAACACCGGAAACCCTCCATTGGACAAAGCCGGATTTTGCAAAGATCCCCGGAAAAGTTTCCCGCTTCCGTATTTATGATGCCGCATTGGAATCGGAAGAACTCTTCCCCGCAGGCAAAACATTTGCCGAATTTGATGCCCTTTCCGCCCGGGCAAAAAATCTGGAAACAGTCAATCCCCATTTGAAAAAATGGAGTGCGCAGCTTGCTGCTGAAGTGGAAAAAAGCAAAAAGGAATATACCACCGCCGCCCGTTTCAAACGGTTGGAAAATCATATTGCCAATGCCGGAAAAATGGCTGGGGATCCCGCCGTCGGAAACGCACCTGCCGCCGTATTCAGTATGTCACCATCCTCGCAGGAACTTCTGACACCGGATGCGTTGCCGAAGACGGGCAAAATGATTTCCACGCTGCGTCTTTTTGCGGCGAAAGGGGAATACAAGCCTGCCACATTGGCGATCGTGCCGTTCAAACCGGTCAGGAATTTTACTCTCCGGATCTCTGATTTGAAAAATGAAAAAGGAAAAATTTACAAGTCTTCGCAGATCGATGTGAAATTGATCAAACGCTGGTACCGCGCGGGCGGGACCTGGCTGAATTATTTTTCCGATAAACATATCCGTATCCTTGTGCCGGATCTGTTGATAAACGATGACAGGATCATCAAAGTGGATGAGTTCCGTCAGACCAATGAATTTCTCCTGCGTTATCCCGAAGGCGCGCGTTATGCGGATATCAGCCGTGCGGAATACGATCAGACGGAGTTCAAGAGCTATGATGTTCCGTTCTATGATGCCGACACTCTGCAAAGTGTGGAACTCAAAGAAGCAGGCCGCAATCAGCTTTATTCCCTCTACTGCCATATCCCGGAAAATACGGATGCCGGGACCTATCAGGGAAAAATCGAACTGCTCGCCGATGGAAAAGTTGCCGGAACATTGCCTTTGACGATCAAGGTGCTGCCTTTTGTACTGCCCCGACCGAAGACTTATTATGATGTGACGCGTACTTATTTCAGTCATATCAATTCTGCGGCAGATCTGAACGAAACGGTTTTCCGTAAATCGCTGAAATGTTTTCTGAAATACAATCTGTTTCATGCCAGCCGGATCGCGGATGCTCCCTGGAAGATCGCCATTGCGCAGGAGACCGGCTATCCGCTGGATCCCCTTGTGGGCGCATATATGCTGCCTAAAATGAATGACTGGTATAAAAATTGGGGTGGATCCGACCGGGATGTGCCGGATGATGTGATCCCCCTGCTGGATAAGATCTATCTCAAACAGGTGGCGGATACCCTCAAACGATTGGGGCTTCCCGCGGATACGGAATTCTATCCCGTCTTCACCAGTGAAAGCGATATTTACCGTCTTGTGAAAATGAATGCAACTCATCCGGCGGATGTACTGCACGCCAATACCAATATCAAACGCTTCTCCCACAGTATGACGGAACGCTATATCATCGGAGCCGTTGATACCGCGGATATGGATGCTGCCGCAAGAGTCGTGCCGGAATTTGCCGACCTCTGGCATGCCGCCGGGGGCAGGGTGATCAACTATTCCGAACCGTTCCCCGGTCCGGAAAATCCCGCATGGTACCGCCGTAAGATCGGGCTGGAAATGTATAAAGCCAATTATGACGGTCACATGATGCACGGTTTTCTGACGCGCCATTTGAGCGAATTTCCCGATTGGCCCGAAGATCCCGCATATAAAAATTTCGGCATGGTCGTTCCCGCAAAAGATGGTTTCCTGGAACGGATCGCCCTCATCGGTACCAGTGAAGGATACAACGATGTTCGCTATGCCACAAAATTGATGCAGCTTGCCAAGCCGCGTCTGGAATCGCCCCATCTTGCGATCCGCAAAGAAGCCAAACGCCAGATGGCATGGCTGGAAAAACTGGATGGCAAAACTTATGATATGGATTCCTTCCGTTCCGGTTGTGCGCTGCGGATCGTTTCCATGCTCCAACTCATTCAGAAATGGGAGGGCAAATGATTATGTTGAAAAGAATATTTCTGTCTGCAGCATTTGCAGCATGTGCTGCTGTCTTCAGTGCCTGTGCCGGACTTGCTTCCCCGGCGGAGCCTGTCGTGAAAGAAGCGAAGAACGAAAAAAATATTATTGATGTCGAATACCGGGATCTGCCCGGTGATTATTGGAATCTGCTTCAGCGGGAAGGGGAAAAATGGAATTTCAATTTCCGTCCTTACGATTCCCAGTTTGCCGAGATCCTCTGGAGCGACTCACAGCTTCAGCGCAATGTGGTGCTTGGTGCCGATCTGGAGGGAAAACAGCCCAGCGCATTATATGTTTCATTCAATGATGACGGGTTCACTCTGCTGCTTTTTGCCGCAGAACCGGGAACCGCAGAGAGTCTGGAAAAAGGTTCAAGCCGTCCCGGCAGTATCTTTGAATGTTTCTTTATGCCCGGAGATGCGGACAGCCAGAAATTCGATCACTATTATCAGTTCATGTGTCAGGCGGTCAAGCCGTGTATTTCCGGTGTGTTCCCCTGGCTGATGGAAGATGAATCTTTCCGGTCGGTGGAAGGGATGATGACTGCCGAAAGCCATACCCTCACTCATGGAAATATCATCAAAGTTTTTGTTCCCTGGGATCCTCTGTTTGACAGATTGCCGTTCCTCGGCGGGAAGCGAGATAATATCTGGCGTCTTTCCGTGATCCGCTGGGCATCCAGCGGCGGTCAGACGTGGGGCGGAACCGTTCATCAGCAGGGCGAAGCCGGCTATATGCGTTTTCCGGAATTTACCGGAGATATGAAAACGCGGATCATGAAAAATCTGCTTATCCGCGGCTGGGATGCTTATAAAAATTATCTCCGTTCTGCGCAGCTGCAACCCGATATCCTGCCGGTGAACGGCACGCAGCATTACCTCCGGGATCTGGAAAAAAATCCTCACACAGATGTGATTTTTGCTGAAAATATCCCATTCCGTAAAGCCGTGATCGATCCCATGATCGCAGAGATCGATGCGTACGGAAAAACGATCGCCGGATTTGAAAAACTTTCCATGGATGAACAGATCAGATTCTATCAGACCGTCGCGCCGAAACTCTTTAATACCAAATATATTATGCAGAAAGCATACGGCGCGTGGCAGGAAGAACAGATCTTCGGAAAGGAGAAATAATACAATGAACTGGAAAAAATATACACTGATCCTTCTCGCTTGTTCTCCCCTGATGCTGGCGGCTGCGGATTATAAAACTCACCAGACCGCATTCCGGACCGCACTGAAGAAAAACAGAACAGAAGAAATCGCCAAAGAAGCCGAAGCCATGGTGAATCTTTCCAAAGATCCCAAAGCCAATAAGGCTCCTTCAATGACGCGGACCCTTACAGCCATTATCAAAGATCTGAAGGGCAAGCCCGTTTATATGCTGGATCTGACGCAGAAATATTATGCACAGCTGATCGCGGCTCTGCCGCCGGGATACGAACAGGAATGTGTCAAAATCGAACAGGCGGAACATCTGAACCGCCTGACTCTGCTGGATGATGCCGCTCTCGGAAAAGTCTATGATGCGGCTCTGAAAGTGAAAGATCTGAAAACGGTGGAAAAAGTCAAACTCATGTTGATGCGCGGCAACACCTGTGTCACCCATGAAGACTTTGTTAAGATCCGCGAACAGGCATTCAAGGCTGCCGGAGATGATCCGGTTGCATTGGTCGCCGTGTATCATGCATCACTTATGAAGGGGAGAGAACTGCGCCCCGATGCCGAAATCATGGCGCGGAAAATGGTGGATGATCAACGCATCCAGCGCGCACTTTTCGGGACGATCAGCAGAGAGTGCAGAGGGGTGTTCCATACCACGCTCGGCTTCTCTTATCCGGTGAAAAAACGGATCGAACTCCTGGAATATATCCTGAGTAAAAATGTGTGGGATAAAGCCGAACTCTGTTCCATCCATTCCCGTTATGCAGATGCTCTGGCACGGACATGGGAACGCTATTATGCTCCGGAAGATCCCGTGAAACTCAAAAAAGCGTATGCCTCCCGGAAGTATTGCGTCGAGTATTACCGCACCGAAAAAAATACACGCTTTCTTCTCCCCGCGTATCTGGATCTGCTCTATGTTTCGCTCATTGCCAATGATCAGAAACAGTTTGAAGCCGACGCCGCCGCTCTTGCAAAAGATTGCGCCGCAGAAAAAGATCAGTGGTTTGCCACAGTGGAATCCGCCCGCGCAGTCTTCGCATACCGTCAGGAAAATTATCAGAAGGCATACGATATCGCCAAAACAGTCGATATTACGAAACTGCACCGCAACTGGTGGCACGGCTCTGCCCTTTTTATGGATGCTTATGCCAGAAGTGCATGCGCTCTGGAACTTTACAACGAAGCATACGCACTCAGGGATGAATATATCAAACGGTGTGTCCCGAATTGGTATTATCAGCAGATCAATCGCGTGAAAGCACAGTTTGAAAATATCAAACTGATGTGCAAGTAAGAACGTATTTTCCCCTTATCGGGAAAACAAAAATGAAATAAATTGAAGCCGCTATTGCATTTTTACGCAGTGGCGGCTTCTCGCATAAATGTAGCATAAAAAGGTTTGGGAAAAGGATATGTGCGCTTTGCGCACTCTGTCCGGGCGGCTCGACTGCGCAGCCGCTTGTTTGGTGCCTGTGCGCGATCTCTCCGGCTGGGACGGTCAAACGGTGCCGCAGGATAAAAAAAATCTATGGGGCACGCCTCATCCGTGTCCCATAAGTCCCATAAGTCCCCGATGTCCCATCAGTCCTCCCTAATATAAAAACGCCCCTTCGCGCTCTTCGATTCAACGGATAAAAAAAGGCTGTTGCTTATCCATTTTCAGGATTTGCAACAGCCCCGTGTTATTCAGCATTTTCCCATGATGGGAACAGGGTATTGCCGAAAGTTTTTCCGGCAATATATTTTTCTTACAGATTGGCGCAGACCAGATCGCCCACTTCGCTGGTGCTGTAACCCATTTTGCCGGCGGAAAGACTTTCCAATTTGTTTTCTGTGATGTATGCTACGGCTTTTTCCACAGCAGCCGCTGCTTCTTTTTCGCCGAGATATTCCAGCATCATTGCCGCTGCGAGGATCGCCGCGCAGGGGTTGATCACGCCCAGTCCCGTATATTTCGGTGCAGATCCGCCGATGGGTTCAAACATGCTGACGCCTTCCGGATTCAGGTTGCCGCCCGCAGAAATACCCATGCCGCCTGCGGTCATTGCAGCCAGGTCGGTGATGATATCGCCAAACATATTGGAGGTGACGATCACATCGAACCATTCCGGATTTTTCACCATCCACATACAGGTGGCATCCACATTGCAATACTGCAGTTTCACTGTGGGGTACTGCTTGCCCATTTCGCGGAACGCACGGTCCCACATTCCGGAAACGTATGTCAGAACATTGGTCTTGCCGCAATAAGTCAGCTGTGCAGTGTAGCCCGCCTTGATATCTTCTTCGCTCAAGCCTTTCCACGGATTTTCTTTGCTGTGACGCTTCAGTGCCAGTTCAAAAGCATATTTCAAGCAGCGGTCCACCTGTTTGCGGGTATAGACCATTTCCTGAACAGCCACTTCGTCCGGCGTTCCCGTTTGAGAACTGCCGCCCATCCCGGTATAAACATCTCCGGAATTTTCGCGGACCACCACATAATCGATATCTTCCGGTTTCTTGTTGGCAAGAGGGGATTCCACGCCGGGGAGCAGTTTCACCGGACGCAGATTGATGTACTGATCCAGATTGAAGCGCAACCGCAGCAGGATCCCTTTTTCCAGGATCCCCGGCGCGACTTTCGGAGAACCGATGGCACCCAGGAACATGGCATCATATTTCTTCATCTGTTCTTCTGCATCATCGGGGAGGATCTCGCCGGTGGAAAGATAGTGTTCGCCGCCCCAGTTGAAGGAGTCGTAAGACACGGAAAAACCGAATTTTGCCGCTGCGGCATTCACCACTTTGATACCTTCTGCAACGACTTCGGGACCGGTGCCGTCGCCCGGCAGCACGGCGATACGATAGGATTTTTCAGCCATGATTGAGTTTCCTTGTGTTATTTAAATTTGTTTCTGTTTTCTCTCAAGAACTTATAATATACTGCCGGAATATGTGCTTTTCAAGCATGAAACATAGAATTTTTTTATCAATTCATTGCCTCAAGTGCCGATTCCAGCCAGCTTGCCAGTTCCGGTTTCTTCTGTCTGAGATGAGCCACGATCGTTTCTTTGATCTGACGGAGAGATACCTGTTTCAAACGGTCTTTGAACGCAATATCCTTATTCCGTTTCGCATAGACTTTGTGGATGTGTGCCGCCAGTTCCAACTGATACGCCGCAGTCTCACGGTCTCCGTTGGCATACGCGTAAACCGCCCGCAATACCAGAGTTACCAGAATACTGTGGATCTGATTGTAAGTGCCGTGATCGATGAGAAAACGCATCCGCTGATCCAGAAAACGCTGAAGCGACATGTGCTGTGCATTTTCAAATTCCAGTTCCTGCAACAGTTTATAGCATTTTTGCGCTCCGGCATAATCGCCGTGGAGATAATAAGTAATCAGACATTCCTGCAGAAATACTCCGTAGGCAATATTCTGCTGCACCGATCCTTCCGCCTGAAGTTCCTCATACATATCCGTAAAAGTCTTTGTGGCAGAATCAAACACATTCATATTGGGCGTCCGCAGATAATATTCCTCCGGCTCTCCGTTCAGAAACAGGATGTTGCCCATGCTGAAAGAGATTTTCAGACTCTGTGCCACGATCCGGCGACACTCGATCTCATCCTCTCCCCGGCTGGCTTTGATTCCCTGATGTCCCCAGTAGATCGCAAAAGATTCCGGCAGAAGCCAGCAGAGTTTTCCGTAAGTTGCGTCCACTTCCTGAACGATCTCCGGATCAATATCAAATTGCTTTTTCAGAGCCAGACGCGCCATCCCCGCTCGGAATACAGCAGGATCTTCACCCTTCAGCGACCCCATCGCCTGTTCGGGCAGGGTTCCGGTTTCGATATAACTTTTCAGCATATCATCAAATGTTTTTCCGGCGATCCGCCAGACAGGAGCATTTTCCGGAAAACGCTTCAGGAACGCGTCTTTATCCGCCGGAGCTTTTGCCAGCGCATCCCAATCCGGCTCCAGCCGGTTGCCGTAGAGCGTATAGAGTTCCTTTGCCAGCAGATATTTGTAATACAAATGATGATCGTCCAACTCATCCCCCACTTTGTGCTGGAAGATCCAGCCCAGTTCCCGGTACAGCATGATCTCATTCGGATTCAATGTGATCGCTTTCTGAAGGGTGCGGATCCCGCTGCGGATCCACCGCCAGCGCGTATCTCTTTCCGGATGGACCACCGAAATATTGTACGCCATATTCCAACCGAGGAATTGTGCCACCTGGGAATTATCCGGCTGCACACTCAAGATCCAGTTGGCAAGCTGCACCATTTCATAATATTTCCCCTGGGTTTGCAGATTGGTCATCCGCAGCCAGAGAAAGTTGATCAGAATATTCCGGAATCCCCCGAGAAAAATCGTGGAGATCGCCACTTCCGGCGGCGCACCGCCGTCTTCCGCAAAGTCTGCCGTCTGCAATTTGTTTTCCACTACGGTATCCGCCAATCTGTTCTGAAAAAAAATCAGCGCTGGGATCCCCGCAAGCGTCACGGCAATGGTCAGAAGTATCAATGTATATTTCCGCATGATCAATAACCCTCCCTCAATCTTTTACCGCCAGTGCCAGTTCACGCCGGTAATAGACATATACCGCGATCGCCATAAACGGCAGCACCCGGATCAGCGACAGCAGATAAAGCATCCCCACCGCTCCCCATTCGATCAATTCTCCGGATGCCAGTTCCGGGCCCGGAGAATATGCCGCAGGATCGATCAGGATATCTTCAAAAAATTTACTGGAATAGAATCCCACCTTTTCCATGAATCCGTGGGGGGTGACAACTGTTTTTTCAAAGATCTCCAGCAGAAAACGCGTGGAAAGCGACACCGTCACATACACAAAAGACAGGAAGATCCCCATTGGCAGTGAGAACATCGCGCTGAAAGAACACCCGAATGCCGCAAAGGTGATCACCGCCGCCAGAAGCGGCAGCAGCGCACGGCAGAAATTGGCAAAAAATCCCGTTACCGGCACCAGCAGATACGGTCCGTATTCCGGCATGAATTCGTGGGCGCGGGCGTTGTCCCGGTTTTCATAATAAAGAGTTCCTTTCCCGTCTTTCACCATCAAGAGATCGTCTCCCAGTTCCCGGACTTCCACAGGGATCTCCGTTTCCAGCACCACACCGGTATTCCATGTGTGAGCCATGCCCGGTGCCGGTTCAAAAAATACGGTCTTGCTGCTCCAGTCTTTTCCGGAGGATGCAATATTCATGGGGGCATGATATGCCCAGCCGAAAACACCGTAGGTGGTATGCCGGATCGTAGTGCCGTCTGTATCATAGATCCGGAAACGGATCCGCATTTTGGAATCGATATTTTCCGGCAGACCGGAATAAGTCCAGCGCATGGAGCCGCCCCGTGGCGCGGCAGTGGTCAATTCTGTCCGGATCCGGTCGGCATATCTCCGGCGCACTTCATCCAGACTGAACTCATTGTTTCTGTCCCGCACCGTGACCCATTCTTTCGGCATTTTTTCGCCCCGTGCCTCTGCTTCCCGCTGAAGACGGTCCATCAGCTCTGTAACTTCTTTATTAACAGTATCTTCAATGGGGTCCGGCGCATAGATCCTGCGTCCGGCAAGGACTTCTTTTTTCAATTTTTCCCGTTCGCCTTCTTCAAAATCGGCAGTCCCGATCCGGTAGAGCGTCAAGCCATAGATCATCATTGCTGCTGCCGCCAGCACCACGCCGTGAATGAGCAGCACCCCGCAATATTTTGCAAAAAATACCGTGATCCGTGAAACCGGTTTTGTCACGATCAGGTGCAGACGGGCATCCACCACATCTTCCGTGATCACTGAAGCACCCAGCCAGACCGAAGATAATGCAAGAATAAATACGGTCAGAGAAAAAGAGTATTCCAGATTGATCTTGATCCAGCCTGCCGCTGTTCCATCCGTGTGCAGCAGAAACGGCAGCAGCAGCAGCGCGATGAACAGAAAGATCACCAATCCGCGCAGAAAAAACGAGCGCAAAGCGGCGCGGCAGGTCAGTTTTACAATGGCGGAAAAGGCTTTCATGTTCAAAGATCCCGGTGTGAAAGCAGATCGTTCAACTTGTCATTGGCGGCAGAAAGATCCGGTTTTTCCGCAGATCCTGCCTGTTCCGTTCCGATGGGCTGTTCCGCTTTTTCGTTCAGATTATCCAGAATTTCAAGAGCCGGGGCAGGGGAACTCTCTTTCTCTGCTTCCGGTTTCACGCCGGAGCCGGAAATATTTTCTTCCTGCTGTTCCGTGCCGGAGGACAACTGTTCCAGCAGGATGCGGGCATTTTCTGCGTCTTCCGGTGCGGCATCCGCTTTCAGATAATCGGCAATATTTCCGCCGGATTGCGCTCCGGCAGTGGTCAATGTTTTATCCGCTTTGGCTTTTGCCACCACATCCAGGAAAAATTCTTCCAGCGACATCCGCGGATGCGATACGCTTATTTCTCCTTCCGGAGCAAATTCCCGGCATGCCGCCAGCACTTTTTTCATCTGTTCCCCATTCAAATGAGGCACCGTAATGGTATCCGTTCCGGAGATCTTGAGCAATTCGTTCAGTTCCCCTTCCGCACGGATCTTTCCGCCGTACAGGATCACCACGCGGTCGCAAATGTCTTCAATATCGCTGAGGAGATGACTTGTCACCAGAATCGTTTTTCCCCGTTTCTTCAAGGTCAGGATCAGGTCTTTGACTTCCCGGCAGCCGATGGGATCCAGTCCGGAGGTCGGCTCGTCCAGAATCAGAAATTCCGGATCGTTGATCATTGCCTGTGCCAACCCGATCCGTCGTGCCATCCCTTTGGAAAATTCACCCACCGCGCGGTTGCGGGCATGAGAAAGACCCACCATTTCCAGAAGCTGATCCGCACGGTTTTTCCGTTCTTCTGCGGAAAGTCCGAAAAGGGCACCGAAGAAATCCAGCGTTTCAAAGGCAGTCAGGTGTTTATAAAGATGTGTTTCTTCCGGCAGATATCCGATCTGGCGTTTGCTTTCCACTGCGCGGGGAGATCTGCCCAGCACGGAAAGACGGCCCGCCGTGGGATAAAGCAGCCCCAGCAGCATTTTGACCGTGGTGGATTTTCCCGATCCATTTGGTCCCAGCAGAGCAAAGACTTCTCCGCGCCGGACCTCAAAATCAATATCATTTACCGCTTTTGCTTTCGGTTTGTTCCAAAAGTTTTTGAAAACTTTGCTCAAGCCGACCGCACTGACTACCACTTCGTCCATCATTCCTTTTTCCCTTCTTCCGCTTCCGCTGTGCTGTCAGATTTTTCCGCTTCCGCCAGTTCGGAAAGTGTGGCTTCTTCACCCGTCCGCACAAGACGCGCACTGTTGAAAATCACAATAAGCGTACTCACTGCGTGGAGGATCGCTGCAAGGATCGGACTCATTCCTCCGAAGACCGAAAGAATGATCCCGCTCAAAACAAAGAGCAGACCGAATGCAAGATTCTGATTCATCACGCTGTTCGTTTTCCGGGAAAGACGGATCAGCAGCGGGATGCGCCGCAGATCGTTGGTCATCAATGCCACCGAAGCAGAATTGATGGCAATATCGCTGCCGATCGCTCCCATCGCGATCCCAAGATCCCCGGCGGCAAGTGCAGGCGCGTCGTTCACGCCGTCACCCACCACAGCCGTAAGACTGTTCTTCTTCACTTCTTCCACACAGGCAACTTTCGTTTCCGGCAGGCAATCACTGCGGACATCATCAATATCCAGTTTCGCGGCAACCACTTTTGCCACCGATTCCCGGTCGCCGGTCACCATGGCAATATGCGCCACACCCAATGATTTCAAATCTCTGATCGCTTCTGCCGCTTCCGGGCGGATCTTATCTTTGAATCCGATCCAGCCGAGGAATGTGCCGCCGCGTGCCACGCAGACCACACTCATGCCCGCAGTTTCATCGATCTCCTCTTTCACCGTGATCCCCTGCAGTTTCAGCCATGCAGCTCTGCCGACACAGACAAACTGACCGTTCAGTTTCGCGCTGACGCCTTTGCCGTGTTCTTCCGTCACTTCATCCGCATCCAGTGCAGGGATCCCCGCATCACGCGCCAGCTGGTTGATGGCAAGAGCTGTGGGGTGATTGCTGTGGATTTCCAGAGAATATGCTGCCTGAACCAGTTCCGCAGGCTGGATCCCTTCTGCCGGAGAAAGACGCGCCACGGAAAGTTCTCCTTCCGTGAGAGTCCCGGTCTTGTCAAAGATCACCGCCCGGATCCGTGCTGTCAGTTCCAGATGGGAAATATTTTTGATCAGGATCCCCAAACGGGCAGCCGCCGCCACAGCCGCCACAATAGTGGTGGGAGTCGCCAGCACCACGGCACAGGGACAGGCGATCACAAGCAGGGCGATCACCCGGTTCATGTTGCCGTCCGTCAGCCACCATGTGATAATGGCAAGCATCAGGATCGTGGGCGTGTAATATCCTGCATAACGGTCAATGATCCGTACGATGGGTGTTTTGTTCCGTTCTGCGGAAAGGATCATATCTTTCACTTTTCCGAGGGTGGTGTCGGAGCCGACTTTTGTCACACGGACTGTCAGGACGCCGGAAATGTTCATCGTTCCGGCATAGACTTCATCCCCCGCATTTTTATCCACCGGCAGTGATTCCCCGGTGATGGATGCCTGATTCACCGCACTGTAACCTTTTTCAATGATCCCGTCAACGGGGAAGTTTTCACCCGGCCGCACCAGAATATGATCGTTGATCTTCAGATCCAATACATCTGTTTCCGCGTCCGAACCGTCTTCCAGTATTTTGTGGGCGGTGTGCGGCGTCAGGCGGATCAATGCTTCAATGGACCGCTGGGCTCCGCTTGCCGTATGGGTTTCAATGATAATGGTGATCAGCAGGAAAAATGCAATGATCCCCGCAGTCTGGAAATCGCCTCCGGTGAACGCGGCAAGGATCGCCAGTGCCACCAGTTCGTTCATATAAACGCGTCCTTCCATCAGATCCCGGATCGCCGTAATGACAATAGGCAGAGCCAGACAGATCGCTCCCAACGCGGCGGAAAGAGCCGATGCAAAAACTGCGTGTTCAAAAAACAGCGGCAGCAGAAAACTGTTCAGGATCAGCAATCCACCCACAAATGCAAATAACGGCCGTCCCATAGACCGGGAGTGACCGGTGCCTTCTCCCATAGGGGCTCCGCAGGAAATGCAGCGCGTCGGTTCTGCCGGATCATGGCAATGCTCATGGTTATGATCGTGGTCATGGTGCTGACCGCAGCAGCAGCCGTGGTCGTGTTTATGATCATGTGTCGTGTGTTCGCTCATAATTATTTTTTCTCCGTATCGGATTCCGCCTGATCAAGAATGGATGTATCCTTTTTCGGTTCCGGATTCAAATGAAGACGGACTTCCGATTTGGAATCTGCGTCCGTGCTGACAATATATTTTTCTTTCACCGGAGTCACCGCAGAGGAAAGGGCATCCATATAAAATTTTGTGATCGTGGCTGCCTGTTCATTTGCAGATTTGCCGCTTTGCAGTTCGTTATAGAATTTCGTAAAAGATTTTGCATCCGCTTCCGCGGTTTTGGTCAGACGGATCTTATCCTGTTCACCACGGGAACGGATCTGTTCGCTTTCTGCAAAAGCCAGATTTTTCTGTTCCACTTCGTAGGTGCGGGCGGATTCCACTTCCCGTTCCGCTGTGGTTTTGGCAAGCTGATAATCCTGAAATGCCTGCCGGGTCTTCAGCGGCGGTGCGCAGATGGAAAGAGAAAGATTTTCCATGTCGATCCCGATTTCCAGCGCGTGGATCTTTTTTCGCAGGATATCTTCCACCGTCTGGCGGTAGAGATCGGTATTGTAATAGGTCGTATCAATGGTGAGAACGGTTCCCGCTTCGATCACCGCCGCATCCAGCAGCGGACGCAGAATATCGGAAACAGAATCAACATCCACATGTTCCATGTTTGTGGAGCCGAATTTTGCGGTATCTCCGCTTACTGTATCAAAATTTTCTGCGGGGCGGCACATATAATTTTTATAGAATTGTTCCGGTGCGGCGATCCGGAAAGTCAATGCCCATTCGCTGTGAAGGATGGCATTGTCGCTGAGGAGCGCGTATCCATCCACTCCGGGAGCAAGGGATTCACCACCGGAACTGCCCATTGGTGTTTTGGCATTGGGATCCCGCAGGCGTTCTTCGTTGGATGGCAGAAAAGTCTTTGTCACGATGGTGACTTTTTTGGTGGGGATACGGACGATCTTATTGATGGGGTAGGGCAGGAACCAGTGCCAGCCTTCTTTGTATTCCCCTTCAAATTTTCCGAATTTCAGCACGATCACGGATTCCGATGTGGAATCCACAATAAACGATCCGCCGCAGGTCAGGAACCATGCCAGCATAATGATGATCGCACCCGCCAGCAGAATAAATACTGCTTTCAGGGTCTTGGAAAGAAACTCCATGCCGGAGGAAAAGGCACTCTGATCTTCCGGAGTCAATGTTGTGTTTCTATCCCGTTCTCTGGATGTATCTTCGCTCATTTTTTCACCGGTTCACTTTTTTTCTGCAGTTCAGGCATGATCTTATCCACGGGGGAATTGAAAATATCAAAAGGCTCGTTTCCCGTGTGCAGGATCAGTGTCGTTTTATTTTCAAGGATGGATCTCAGTGCATCCAGTTTCTGCAAAAATGCCGCCAGTTCCGGTGCTTTGGAGAACTGTGCGTAATATTTCGCCGCTTCGGTATTGCCTTCCGCCACCATGGCTTTGGCTTCCGCTCTGGCTCCGGTCAGCATCTTTTCTTTTTCTGTTTCCGCTTTGATCCGGATCTGTTTGGCTGTGGCAAGTCCTTTTTCCCGTTCTTCCGCAGCGAGGGTTTCCCGGTTCTGACGCATGGCTCCGGCGATGGCTTCAGCTGTTTTTTCCGGAACGCCGATAGAGGTGAAATCCACCTGGAAGATCCGGATCCCGCAATTTTTCAGCAGATCTTCCTGCAAAGATGCCAGAATTTCTGCTTTCATCTGATCCAGTTTCATCTGCGAGGCGTCCGCGTTGATCAGTTCGGCGTAGGAATGACGCCCGATCACACTCTTTTTCGCATTGCTCATACGGTTGGAAAGATAATCTTCCACGGCTTTCTGTCCATTGGCTTTGCGGAACTGTTCCACATCCGCGATGGCATAATACACACAGATCCCCACCACCACCTGATGTTTATCGCTGGTGCTGGTTTCTTCCAGAACTCCGGTATTGCCGGAAAATTTGCGCTTGCGGATATCATATTTTGCAATTTCCTGAACAGGCTGCGGCCAGCGGAAATGAAGCCCCGGACCTTCCACAGCGGTGGGTTTCCCGGCGGTCAATACCAATGCCTGTTCTCCTTCGTCCACCTGATAAGTAAAGATCGCCAGCAGGAAGATCACCGCCACGATCACACCCAGCAGGATCGTGGGCAGATAATATTTTGTTTTATTTTTTTCGCTCATGTGTTCATCTCCGTATCTTCAAAATTGCTTGATTATTTTTTATTCAGATCCAGTCCGCCGTCTTCCAGCAGATCCAGCCGTGCTTTTTCTTCAAAATTAAATTCATAGATCCGCGATTTCAGTTCCTTTGAAAGGAGGAATTTGCGGATGTCTTTGCAGTCATGGGTCAGAAAATCCAGCTTTGTCCGCAGGATATACAGCATTTTCTGTTGTTCAAATGCTTTTGCCTGTTCCAGAAAAAGTGCGGCATCCGCTTTTGCCAATTTTGTGGTGCGGTCCCGTTCCACTTCGGCATCGGCAAGGATCTTTGCTTTCCCTTCCACGGCTTCCCGGTTCAATTTGCAGGCGGTCGCTTCGGCATCCAGTTTTACAGTCTTTGCATTTTCCAATGCGATGATCGGCAGCTGGAAGGCTTCCGCCACATCGGTGGCAAAGGCATCTTTTCCGGCATTTTGCGATTTCGCTTTGCCGATGGGCGGATGCGCTCCCTTCATATCCACGCTCACGATCTCGATACCCATATCCAGCGCGTCACAGCGGTTCTGGATCCGGATCTGAAGATCCCGGCATGCTTTATCGCGATCGGTACTGATCACTTTGAAAAAGTCGGAACTGGCAAGATACGCGGTGGCTTCCGCCTGACCGATCGCCAGCAGAGACTCCGGAATATTCACCGTCTGATAAGCATAATCGCGGACTTTATCCCGTTTCGCACGGTAGTAGATGGGAAAAGATGTTTCCAGCAATGCTTCCGAAAAAGAGGATTCTTTATCCCGGGTTTCACTGCCGCCCACAAGAAACGCCGCTTCTTTTGCAAGATGGGTTTCCCCGTTCCACAACATGACCCGTTCATTGTCGTGTCCGGCGGAATCACTGCCGTCCGGCTCCATTCTGCCCACGACTACCGATTGCAGTTTATCCACCGGCACGATCACGATCCGTTCAAAAGGCCAGGGCAATTTCAGATGCATCCCGGGTGCAAGATCACTTCCGCACGCTTTTCCGAAACGCTCCCGGATCCCGATCTCTCCGGGTCCGACTTCCCCGATGGCAGTGAAGATCCACAGCAGCAATGCCCAGAACATCAGAGTCGGCACAAAAACTTTCCGCAGGAAAAGATAGACCGAGGTATTGGAAATATTGAATCCGAACTGATAATCCAGAGCCAGTGCAATATTGCGCATCACGCCGCCAGGTTCCGCAAAAATCGTCAGCAATCTGCTTTCATACACCGGTCGTGTGATCGCCGAGGAACGGGGACGGTAAAATTCGATCACAAAGCTGATGAGAAATTCCACTGTCACAACACACTCAATAAACAGCACGATCCGGGCAAGATACGGATTCCATTCGCTGATTCCATAGGATTGCAGCAATGCCGCCGCCGCACTGAAAAGCATCACGATCCCCCCGAAAACCTGCATGCTGCCCACCGGACGCAGCCAACGGTATTCGCGAACTCTGGATTGACCCGTCAGGAAGATCCCGCCGAAAAAGGCAAAAACTGCGCAGACGATCCCGAGAAACGCCAGATTCCGCAGCACTCCCGCGTCCAATACCAGTTCTTCCACAGCCAATGCTTCTTTCGTCCAGTAAAGATAAACCAGCAAAGCACCCGGAATGGCGGAGATCACAGCCAGCACGGAGGGAAAATATTTATCAAAATTCTGTAAATGCCGCTGCGCACTGAAGCGTACATCTTCCGAAATATCAAGGATGGATGCCACATTTTCTTTGCGTTGTTCCAACAGTATTTTTTCTTCTTCCTCTTCCAGCATTTTGCAGAAAAATCTGGCTCGCAGGATCGCCGCACAGGAAAAGATCAATGCAAAAAAGAAGGGAAAAAGCCCCATATAAAAGACATCAATCAAGCCTTTGTAAAAATGATCTGCCGCAAAAAACACCACACCGCAAAGGATCAGGGACACCGCTGCGGAAATGATCGCCAGCCGCATGCAGAGTCTGCCCCGTTCCAATACGGCGGAAAGACCGGATACACCTTTTGATATCACAATATCACCTCATTTGGCGGAATAAACCGTTTTTATTTGTTTTGAAACCACTACTTTCACAATATAATGCAAAAAGCAAAAAAAACAAGCGTCGTATATAAAAAATCGAAAAATATGGAAAGCGCGATTTGTCTTTTCCGATTTGGTCGTTATATTAAAAAGAGTGTTAAAAAAATCAGCAGGAGCAGCGTATGCCGAAAAATATGCCCATTGTGAACGATTTATATGAGATCAGCGGTAAAATCGCAGAAGCTACACGCTCCGGCGGAAATCCGGAAAACGTCAAAAATAACAGCCCCTATAAGGTCACTTCCGAACAGTTGGAACGGCGGTATGAAGAATATCTCCGTGCAAGACGGGATCTGGAGGAACGCGTAGTTTCTCTCTCCGGAAAATTTGCCGATGAAGAACAGCAATGCCTTGAACGGGCACAACAGCTGCAGAACGCACAAAACGAACTCGCCGCCATCCTGAATGCCGTCCCCGAACCGGACAGCGATAAATTTGCGTTTCAGGATCGCGCGGAAGCCGCTTCTGCCATGCGGAATGTGGAAAAAAGAAGAATCGAAGCCATGCGCGTGATGGCTGCCGCCGACCGGGATCCCAAAACGCAAAGCAGCAGATCCGATTCCACAGAAAAAACGCTTATGCTTTTGGATTCCATCACATTCCAACAGGTGTTCCGTATCGCATTCGCCTCGGCATTGCCGTTTCTGTTTTGGACTCTTGCCGGCGCATCGATCATCAGCCTTGCTGTGATCGGAGCCTGGAAAGGCTGGTTCTGACCTATGTCCGCAGAAAGAAAAAGGGATCGGATCGACTATTCCACAGCCATCGACGACCGGGCAAAAATGGCGGAATATCTCCAGTCCGGCGGTGTCCGTCAAATCGGCGGTGATGCCGGTATGGATCATGCCATCCGCCGGAACCGGATCGTCTTTTCCGTGATCGCCGGTCTGCTCATCGCCCTCGGATTGTATTTTGTCTTTTTATAAGGGGGGGGAGCACCTTACTTTCGGCTTCGCTTTCGCTCGGAATCTTCCTACGGCGAGAATCAATGGGAAGTCGTGGGACGTGAAACCAAAAGCGGTAAGGATATCGACCGGAAAAAGGCACATTATCGTAAAAAACGCAGTTTAAAAAAAGAATGATGCACACCAATGCCAGCTCTCTAACATGTAGTCTGCTCGTAACATCAGTGTACATCACTGATTTTAATTTACTGCTGCAAAGCACTTTTTCAAGCGGGAAAATAAAAAAATGCAAATAATTTTTGAGGCTGACCTCAATAAAATGACGGAAGAACTGCAGGAACTTTCCCCGGAACGGTTCGCTTAAAGCCGCGACTTTTTTTCAGCTTGTCTTTCGTTGTGTGGCTTCCGTCCTCCGGATCTGCGGATGAAAAAAATCCTTCTGATTACGCCTTATCTGTGTCCCACAGGTCCCAAATGTCCCAAA
>JAZNXT010000053.1:0-37691 GCA_045594005.1 Victivallales bacterium | reverse complement strand
GGATCGATTCACGGGAAAATGTCTTTTCAGTATTTAAGCAAGTCAAAGCCGTATCTGCACTTCACGCAGATACGGCTTTGCGGATAAATGTTTTTTGAAAGCTCTGTTCCCTTTATGGGGAGATAAGCACGCTGAAGGCGTGCAGGATCATAGCCTATGGGCTTGCCCATAGGTTCAAAGGCATATATCACACCATATGCACGCTGTAGGCGTGCGGGAGGGTGCAAAAGCACCCTACTCTCGGGCGGCTCAGTTTCGCTGCGCTCACTTGCCGCCAGTGGCAAACAAGCGAAGCGCAGTTGAGCCACCGATCCAGAAAAAGCGCAGGGTGCATAGCACCCGATTCTCGGGCGGCTCTCGCTACGCGTGCCGCCTGTTTGAATCCCGGGAATGGCGTACGGATAGGTACGGATAGGTACGGATGGGTACGGAGAAAGAACTTCGGATTTTGGCATCACACCTCTGTACACTTCCGTACACCTCCGTACCAGTCCGACCAGTCCGACCAGTCCGACCAGTCCGACAAGTCCGACAAGTCCGTGTGTGCGGATGGAGTACGGAGTGTGCATAGCACCCGATTCTCGGGCGGCTCAGTTTCGCTGCGCTCACTTGCCGCCAGTGGCAAACAAGCGAAGCGCAGTTGAGCCACCGATCCAGAAAAAGCGCAGGGTGCATAGCACCCGATTCTCGGGCGGCTCTCGCTACGCGTGCCGCCTGCACACAAGCTCTCTTCTCATCGGGAATAGAGCATTTTCAAAAAGTTTTCCCCCCGTATCATATCCACACAAAAAAAAGCCCACCATCCGGCGGGCTTTTTTCATCAGCAGAAAAATATTTTGAATTTTTCAGCTTACTCGGCGTTTTCGAGGATCGCGGCAAGTTCTTTTCCTGCACGGAATTTCACCACTTTACGCGCGGGGATCTTCACCGTATCTTCCGGTTTGCGGGGATTTCTACCGATACTTGCTTTGCGGGTCTTGACTTCAAACACACCGAAACCACGCAATTCGATGTGGCCACCCTTCGCCAATTCTTTTGCCATAATGTCGAGAGTTGCCTGTACGGCGTCAGCGGCATCAGATTTGGTGGAACCGATCAAAGAAGCGACTTCCTGGGCGATTTCACGTTTTGTGAGCGACATGATTTTTTCCTTTCATCGTCTTAGAAATTAAGTTGGTAATACTGACAGTATCAATATACACCGATTTTTCGTAAACTCAAGCAATAAAACGAAAAAAAACAAAAAATTATTGACCGGACAATGTTTTGAAATTGAATTCCGGCTGAAATAATCCCGGTTCTTCCGTGATTTTTTCCTTTTCGGGAAAACGGGACACGGTCACACCGATCAGCCGGACAGGGATGTGGGTTGCATCTGATTGCAGCAGCAATTCCTTACAAACATCTGCGATCACGGAACCATCGTTGGAATAATCCGGCAATGACCGCGCGCGGGTGATGGTGCGGAAATCAAAAAACTTGATTTTCAGCGTCACCGTTTTTCCGGCGAGGGAGCGTTTTTTCAGATCGGCAGCCACTTCTTCCGCCTGGCGGCGCAATGTTTCATAAAGTTCGATCAAGTCTGTGGTATCGTGTTCAAAAGTACATTCTGTGCCAAGGGATTTGCGTTCATATTTTGCCTGAACGGGGCGTTCGTCGATCCCCCGTGCGATGTCATAATAAAATGAACCTGTTTTTTCACCGAACCATTCCCGCAGTGTATCCATGGACTGATTCCGCAGATCCAGCCCGATATGAATATTTTTTCCGTTCAGGAATTTTTCCGCGACGCGTCCGATCCCGTAAAATTTTCCGATCTTCAGTGCATCCAGGAAAGCCTGTGCCTGTTCCGGCAGAATAACGGTCAACCCATCGGGTTTCCGGTAATCGGATGCCACTTTCGCAATGAATTTATTGTATGACACTCCGGCAGAAGCGGTCAGCCCGCCGGTTTCCGCCTTGATCCGTGCGCGGATCTCCCGTGCGATCCGTGTGGCATAGGGAACAGAGCGTTTATTGTTGTCACCCGTCACATCCAGATAGGCTTCATCCAATGACAGCGGCTCGATCACATCGGTATAATCGGCAAGGATCGAACGGATCTGCCGGGACACGGCTGCATATTCCTCGTGCCGGGGTTTGAGAAAGATCCCGCGGGGACAGAGCTGTTTTGCCCGGTTGGAACTCATGCCGGAATGGATCCCGAATTTTCTTGCGGCATAGGAACAGGTGCAGACCACGCCGCGGGTGCCGGGCAGTCCGCCCACGATCACGGGTTTACCCCGCAATGAGGGATCGTCCCGCATTTCCACAGACGCATAAAACGCATCCATATCGATATGTATGATCTTCCGCATAAAAAAAATCCAGCCTCCTGTGCGATGTCCGAAATATAGCATAAAGTCCGGAAAAATCAACAGGGCGTGCGGTGAACTCTCCGCCGGAGACGGCAAATCCCGGAAAAATATGTTTTTTATGCCTCCATGTGTGATTTTTCTTTTGAAAATGCGTGTTTTGTATAGTAAATTAAGAAAGATGCAAATATCACCCGATCGGAGAAAAAATTTTTTTATGAAGATAGACAGCGAAAAATTCGGTGCGGTCCCATTCTGGTTCTGGAACGGCGATCAGCAGGAAGCAGAGATCACACGGCAGTTGGAACTTGCCAAAGCGGGCGGCTGGCGCGGCATGACGCTCCACGCACGGGTGGGGAATCAGACAGAATATCTTTCAGAACGGTGGATGGCATTGTTCCGTCATGCCTGCGTGGAAGCGAAACGCCTCGGACTGGAGATCTGGCTGTACGATGAAGAAGGTTTTCCCAGCGGATCCATCGGCGGCAGATTGCCTGCGCTGGGGGAAAAATATCAGCAGAAACGCCTGATGTATGAAGTCAGAACAGCAAAAGAGGCGCGCGCAGAAAAAGATCTTTTCTGCTGTTTCAGCAAGGAAGATCCGGCAGCAATGGTATCGCCGGAAGATGTCCCGGATGACATGCGTCTTCTGGTATTCCGCAGGGTCGTGCTGGATTATTTTGTGGATTACCTCAGTACGGAAGCATCGGCAATGTTTTTGCAGATGACCCACGAAAAATATGCTGATGCGCTGGGTGAATTTTTCGGGAATGTGATCCCGGTGGTCTATACGGACGATATCCAGTATATGTTCGGGAACGGATATTTTGTCTGGACCGACGGACTGGAGGAAATATTTTCCGCGCGTTTCGGATACGGCATCCGTGAAAATCTTTCTGCATTGGTGGAAAATCTGCCGTCCTCTGCAAAGGTGCGGCACGATTTCCGGTGTCTTGTCACCGATCTGCTGAATGTGAATTTTGTGCGTCCCATGGCAAAATGGTCCAAAGAACACAATATGATCTTTACCGGGCATTTGTGCTGTGATGAAGGACCGCTGACCAGCATGATCCGTTCCTTCGGGGATCCCTCTGCATTTTATATGGAGGAAGATATCCCCGGTGTGGACGATTATCTTACCGGGAATCAGGATCTCACCTACATGACGGAGCCGCGCAATACCTTTCCGAAACCCATCAACGGCGTGCAGGGATTCCCAATCACGACGCTGTGCAAGCAGGCAAGCTCCATTTCAAGTCAGTTCAAAGACGGAAAATGCAGCAGCGAAGTTCTGACCAGTCTCGGCTGGGGCGTACCGGTTTACAATCAGATGGCGCAGATCGATTTTGAGATCCTTCTCGGTGTGAATATCATTGTTCATCACGATTGCGCCTACACCACGGAGGGTTTGACGAAACGGGATCATCCCGCAAGTTTCTTCTTCCAACAGCCTTATTTTGCGGTCAATAAAGCTCTTTACGCACCGGTAAACAACACCCTCGCTCTGATGTCGCGGGGGAAAATGTATGCCGATGTGCTGGTGCTGCATCCGGTCAACGCTGCCAATCTCACGGAAGACGGAGTCCGGATCATGGCGGACGGACACGGCGAAAGCGATGTTTACTCTGTGAAAGACCCGTTGCCGCAGAATACCCGCGACGCTCATTTTCTCACCGCATTTCTTCAGGAATTGAATCTGACTCTCCTCCGGAAGCATATCTCTTTTGAATACGGATTTGAACGGATCATGGCGCAACATGCCTCCATTGAGAATGGCAGGATCCGGATCGGAGACAGTTCCTATTCCACGGTGATCGTGCCGGGCTTCACGCCTGTGGAAGAAAAAGTGAAAGATCTGCTGAAACGCTTTGAACAGCTCGGCGGAACCGTGATCACTCTTACCGGTGATCTTGCCGCACTGCCGGAAACATTGGATGCGGATCTTGCCGGAAAGCTCCCCGCAGAAGTGGCTGTGGGAACGCGTATTGTCAACGGCAGGAAGGAACATTATCTGGTGAATTACGGCAATGGGACTGCTGCCGTTACACTGGATTCCCCTGATGATTTTGAGATCTACGCCCCCGAACGCAACAAAATCCTTGTTCACAGCGGCAAAACCTTCCGTATGCCCCGTCTTTCCGCATTGCATCTGCTGCCGGAAGGAACGCTGGAAGATGTGGAAAAACAGGATATTGCCCGCACGCCTTTTGCGCCGGAGGATCCTGCCGGAAAAATCGTAGAAAATACACATTGGACGGTCACGCCGGAAAATGAAAATATTTTTGTGCTGGATCGCGGCACGGATGAAAACGGGAAACTCACGCTTTTCGACGGCGTGGAACATTGGGGCGGCGAATACCGCGTCGAAGTCCGGGGTATCAGCGGAAAAACAAAATTCTTCTTCGAGAAAGATGCCGCTTCCATTGAAGTCAACGGAGAAACTGTTTCTGCGGATCCCGCCGTGCATCACGCTGCCACGCAGGCACTCTGCGGCACGGAACTGGAATTGAAAAACAGCGCAAATATGTTCGTATTCCGTGTACCGGAAGACCGCAGACCGGAATATGCGTATCTTCAGGGTAATTTCAGCGTACAGCTCCATAAATCGGAAGCGGAGATCGTGCCGGAACAGAAACTTTCCTTCGGGGATCTTGCCGGACAGGGATTGCCTTTCTATTGGGGATCCGTGCGGTATGAAACGCCGCTCGACCTTGCGGAAACAAAGCATGATCTGCTGTTGGAACTGCCTGACGTGGAAGGCGTGAGAGAAGTCTTTGTCAACGGCACATCCATCGGGACGACCTTCCGCAGAGAAGCGCAGTATTTCATCAGCCGCACTCTGTTGAAGCCGGGAAAAAATCAAATCACGATCCGTTTGTGGAATACGGCTCAAAACTTTTTCGGTCCCCACCGGAAAGAACACCAGCGGCCCCTGGTGTGGAACTGGCATATTCCGGGTACATACGAAGGAGACGGCTCAGACTGCAACGTGGCATCCTTCGGGGTCCTGACACAGCCTGTGATCAAATCACTGAAAGATCAAGGAGAAAAATAATATGGCTACTTTGGAGATCAGAAATATCAACAAGACTTATCAGGCTTCGGAAGGCAAAGTGCTGGACGGGATCGACCTGACGGTGAAAGACGGCGATCTGGCGTTTCTGCTGGGTCCCTCCGGATGCGGGAAATCCACATTGCTGCGGATCCTTGCGGGATTGGTGGAAGCGGACGAAGGGGAAATATTGCTGGATGGGAAAAGTATTCTTGATCTGCCGCCGGAAAAACGGAATATGCCCATGGTATTTCAGAATTATGCCCTGTGGCCGCACATGGATGTTTTTGACAACATCGCATTCGGCTTGAAGATCCTGAAAATGAGCAAAAAAGAGATCACACAGCGCGTGGAGGAAATGCTCGCACTGGTGCAGATGGAAAAATTCATCCACCGCAAGATTCCCTCCCTTTCCGGCGGACAGCAGCAGCGGATCGCGCTGGCGCGTGCGCTGGCATCCGATCCCGCCGTACTTCTGCTGGATGAACCGCTTTCCAATCTGGATGCGAAATTGCGGGACACCATGCGTTTTGAGATCCGGCGGATCTGCAAAAGCCGCGGGATCACCGCCGTGTATGTGACCCACGACCGCAAAGAAGCATTGTCGATGGCGGACTCCGTATCTATTTTTGAAAAGGGTAAACTCAGCCAGACTGGTACACCCCGGGAAGTTTATCTGCGCCCGAAAAACAGATTCACCGCCTCCTTCCTCGGCGATGTGAACTTTATCCGCGGCACTTTTGAAGGCACGGAAGGAAACGCATTGGCAAAATTCCGGACAAATACCGGGCTTCTTCTGGTGAAAGATCCTGCATTTCTGCCGGAACAGGGACAGGAATGTCTGCTTTCCTTCCGACCGGAAGCCGCTCTTTGCGATACCGCACAAAGTATCAATCAGCTGGATGTGACTCTTCTTCAGAGTACCTTCCTCGGAGAAAGCACCTTCCGGAAAGTCAGCTGTTCCGGTATGGAATTTTTCATCAACGAATATTCCGGGAAGGAACGCGCCGACGGCAGCAGCATAAGTCTTGTGATCCCTCCGGAACGGATCGCATTGCTGGAGGATTGACCCCATGTGGAAACGCCTGATCCCTGCATTTCTTTTCCCTGCACTGCTGATCCTGCTGCCTATTCTGCTGCGGCAGGAAACACAGCAGAATTCCCCGGAGGAAAATACGGATATTCTGGTGGCGGTATCCCCCCACACCGAACCGATCAAATACGAATTTGAACGGGCATTCCGGAAATATTACAAGGAACAGACCGGACGGGATATCCGGATCGACTGGCGCAGTCTCGGCGGCACCAACGACATCACGCGCTATGTGGAAGACCGTTTTACGGCGGAATTCCGTCTTGCCTGGCTGGAAAAGGGAAATGAATACAACAATACGGTGGAAAAAGCCTTCAAAGATCCGAAAAGTGAAAGTGCGGCACGGAAATTTTTCCTTGAGTCACAGTTGGGGATCGGTGTGGATATTTTCTTCGGAGGCGGCTCATACGAACACAATAATTTTGCAAAAAAAGGCTTTGCCGTGGATAGCGGCACATTGCAGCGGCACCCGGAATATTTTACGGACATCCCCGCCGATTTCGCCGGAGAAACGATCTACGACAAACAGGGCAGATGGTTCGGATGCTGTCTCTCCTCCTTCGGGCTTGCGATCAATCCCGACCGGTTCCGCGAAGCAGATCTGCCGATTCCGGAAAGTTGGCAGGATCTGACAAAACCGGAGCTTTTTCAGAAGATTGCGGTGGCGGATCCCACAAAATCCGGCTCTGTGACAAAATGTTATGAAATGATCCTTCAGCAGGCAATGGCAGAATATGCACCGGATCTGGAACGGGGCTGGCAGGAAGGGTTCCGCAGGATCAAACTCATCGCCGCCAATTCCCGGTATGTTACCGACAGCGCGGGCAAACTGGTGCGGGATGTTTCCTCCGGAGCCGTCATGGCGGGGATCTGTATTGATTTTTACGGTTTTTCCGAAGCGGAATGGACAAAAAAGACCACCGGCGCAGAACGGCTGATCTATAAAATGCCACGGAACGGATCGGCTGTCACCTGTGACCCGGTGCAAATGCTCCGTGGTGCCCCGAACCGGAAAGCGGCGGAACTCTTTGTGGATTTCTGTGTTTCACCCGCCGGACAGAAACTCTGGCTCCAGAAGGTGGGAACAGAGGGCGGTCCGGAAAAATTCGCCCTGCTGCGGACATCCGTCAAGAAGGATCTGACCAGAACGATCCCCCGCAGTGATTTGAGTTATCCCGACTACGATCCCTATGCCATGGCAGGCACATTCAGCTACAAAGGAGCCTGGACAGGAAGATATTTTTCTCTGATCCGTATTCTCATCAAATGTATAGCTCTGGATCCCATGGACGATCTGCGGACCGCACGGGAATCCATGATCCGGAACAACGCAGAAACAGAAGCAATGCCGTTGATCGCGGCAATGCCTTTTACTTATGAACAGGCAGCGCAAATGGCGAAAAAACTTTCGTCCGGTACCGCGGCGGAACAGGCAAAAATGCGGCGTGAATGGACCGCATTTGCCGTCACACAATACCGGAACGCGGCAAAAGCGGCAGAGGAGAAAAAACAATGAAAAAATATAATCAACTGATGACATTTCTCTGTGCGGGCGGACTCCTGCTTTTCTTTGCCGTATTTCTGTTTCTCCCGCTCTACACGGTATTGGAACAGGGCTTGGATCTCCGGATCATGGGGGAAGTCTTCCGCAACAAACTTTATGTGGAAGGGTTGGTCAATGCGTTTCTTATCAGTATCGTGACCACATTTTTTGTATTTCTGATCGCATTGCCGCTGGCGGTGCTGTACGATAAATTTGAGTTTCCCGGAAAAAATTTCTGTCCCATCCTTATGATGGCTCCCATGATCCTGCCGCCTTTCGTGGGTGCGCTGGGATTCCAGCAGCTGCTGGGGCATTACGGCGTTTTCAACGAACTGCTGGTCGCTCTCGGATTTGACCGGGTGGATTTTCTCGGCGGGAACGGCAGATTTTTCAGTGTTTGTGCCATGGAGGCACTGCATCTTTATCCTATTCTGTACCTGAATCTGATCACATCGCTGGCGAATATCGACCCTGCCCTGAATGATGCCGCCCGGAATCTGGGGATCGGCAAACGGGAACGCTTTTTCCGGATCACACTGCCCCTGCTGCGGCCGGGGATCTTTGCCGGCGGCAGTATCGTGCTGATCTGGAGTTTTACAGAACTCGGCACGCCGCTGATGTTCGGATACAACACCGTCACACCCGTTCAGGTGTTCAACGGCATCACGGAACTCGGGACCAATCCCGCCGGTTACACGCTGGTGATCCTGATGCTGACGGCTTCGGCGGTAATGTATCTTGGCGGACGCGTTCTGCTGGGGGCTTCTGCCGGAACCAATGCGGTCAAAGGAATGACCGGATCGGCGGCAAAAACTCTTTCCGGCGGAGTACGGTTTCTGCCGATCGCCGCATTTCTTGCATTCACTTTTGTTGCGGTCCTGCCCCACATTGCATTGGTGCTGATCGCTTTCAGCAAGGGATGGTATCAGACGATCCTGCCGCTGCATTATTCGCTGATGCACTTCAAAGAGGCTCTCTCCAACGATCTGGTGGTCCCCAGCATTGAAAACAGTCTGCTTTATTCCTGTATCGCCACAGTGATCGCCTGCACGGCAGGATTGGCAACGGCATGGCTCACACAACGCTCCAAAATGAAAGGCGCGGTGCTTTTCGATCTCTTTGCCATGCTGCCGCTGATGATCCCCGGTCTGGTCATTGCTGTCGGTTTTCTTGGAATGAGTATCCGTTACAGCTGGGCAAGACTCTTTTTTGATCCCATCGGGAATCCGGTGCTGCTGATTGCCTGTGCCTATGCCATCCGGCGGGTTCCGTATGTACTCCGTGCGGCATCCGGCGGGCTGGAACAGACTCCGGAAGATTTGGAACACGCGGCACGGAACGCGGGTTGTTCCCCCTTCGGTGCGTTCTGGAAGATCACCGTGCCGCTGATCGCGGCAAATCTGATGGTGGGCGGACTTTTTGCCTTCAGTTTCTCCATGATGGAAGTTTCCGATTCATTGATCCTGGCGCAGAAAAGCGATTTCTATCCCATCACAAAAGCGATCTTTGAACTTTCCATGTATCTCGGAAACGGACCGTGCATCGCTTCGGCATTCGGGGTATGGAGTATGTGTTTCCTTGCCTCCACTCTCGTGGCGGCAGGCTTGCTCCTCGGACGGAAAGTGGGATCACTTTTCCGGCTGTGACGGCAACAGTGCATCTTTTTTCGTGAACGCGATCGCCGCAAAAATACAGAAGACCGGCAATGCCGGAAGGACATAACGGGGCATAGTCACCGGCCCCGTGATCCACAGATAATAAAATCCGAAGCCGATCAGAAGAAACAGCAGCAGATAATCTTTTCTGCGGATGACACGCCACAATCCGGCAAGCACCGCTCCATACAGCACAAAAGTGATCAGGATCAGCGGGATCATCAGGATCAACGCCAGCTCCCTGCCCTTGAAATAATGTGCCGCCGCCGCAAAGATACCCTCGTGATTCAATACATCAAATGTGCCTTGTCCGCCTTGTGTGATATTCAGATTTTCCAGCAGGGTCGGCACATCGGGCAACAGCACCCACGGACGCAGAGAGAGCGCGGCGTAGCGGATGGGATGTTTCAAGATGATTGCGGTCATCTTTTTTTCGCATCGCGTCAGACGGCTTTCCTGTGAATCGTGTTCCGGATCGATCTCCGATGCCAGTTCCCGCATATATCCTTCCCGCAGATCGTCGATGTTCTTTCCGGTAATGGAACTTTCCAGCGTGGCGGCATTGAAGGTCATGGTCACAGCACTGGAAGTATCCAGCCGCCAGCCTGCCCCGATGGCGTGATTGCGGATCACCCACGGCAGGATGAAGGCAAAAAATACACCGCAGGCGATCAGGGAAAGGATCACTTTCTGCCGCGCGCTTCTGCCATCCCGCACACAAAAGATCATCACACAGCAAGGCACGAACCACAACAGATTCAGCGGCCGGATCAATGTCCCCAATCCGGCGAAGACTGCCGCAAAAATGAGCATGGCGGGATCGTGTTTTTCTTCAAAAAGGAACTCCACCATAAAGCGGAGCATAAATGCGGTGAACACCAGGAACAAGGTATCGGAAAGCAGCAGCGGCGCATTGCCGATGGCTGTGGGATTCAGCACAAACAGCCCCGCCGCAAGAAAAGACGGCAGGGGCGGAGCAAATTTCCGGCACATCCCGTAAATGGGAAAGACTGCAACACATCCCAGCAGGATCAGCAGAACGGAAAAGAACAATTCCTCTCCGAACACCGAAGCAACGGCAAAAAACAGAGGCAGCCCCGGTGTCCGGTGGGCAGTCAGCGTACCTTCCACACCACGGTAATCACCACTGGCGACCATCGAATGTGCCGGAGCCAGATAGCTTTCGGTATCCGGCCGCTGGAACCGGGTCATGCTTTCATCGTTGAACAATCCATCGAAAGAGAAGGCGAAACGCAGCAGCAATGCCGCCAGGAAAAGGATCCGGATAAAACGCCGGTCATTGCGTACTGCCGGATCCACATTTTCCGGTTCGGGCGCAAAATGTTCCATCTGCGCCAAATGTTCCATGTGTGCCATACGCAGATCACATTGCCTGCGGCACGCCGATGGTGAGCGTCTTCAAGCCGTCTGTAAGAATATCCCGCACGGCATGACAGAGCGCGAGACGCGTTTTCCGGATCACCGGATCTTCCGCGTTCAGCACCTGTTTTTCCCGATAGAAACGGTTGAAGGCTTTAGCGAGATCCAACAGATACAACACCAGTACGGAGCAATCCATTTTTTCAGCAGCACCGCAGAGTGCAGTCTTGTAACGGAGAGCGGTCACGGCAAGAGCGCGTTCTTCGGGGGAATCCAGCAACGACCAGTCAACAGCGGCGTTTTCATCGATCAGACCGCGTTCCACGGCTTTTCTGCTGATGGAGTTGATCCGTGCGCAGACATACTGGATGAAGGGACCGGTATCGCCTTCAAATTTCAACGATTCTTCCGGATTGAACTTGATGGTGGAGGTGGGATTGAATTTGAGCAGCATGAATTTGAGCGCACCCATCCCGATGGTTTCTGCGCGTTCGTCAAGATCCGCAGGAGCTTCCTCTCCTTCACCGAGGCGGTCAAGGGTTGCCTGTTTCGCCAGCGTGAACATTTCATCGAAGAGATCGTCGGCATCCACCACAGTCCCTTCCCGGCTTTTCATTTTTCCGTGAGGCAGTTCCACCATGCCGTAAGAGAAGTGATACAGTTTATCCGCCCATTCGCAGCCGATCATCTGAAGGATCCGGAAAAGTTTCTGAAAATGGTCGATCTGTTCGTTTCCTACGACCCAAATCATGGATTGCGGCTGGAAATCTTTGTATTTCAAGAGAGTTGTACCGATATCCTGGGTAATATAAACACTGGTTCCGTCCTTGCGGAGCAACACTTTCGTACCGAGATCTTTTTTCCCGACTTTACCCAGTTCCACAATGGTGGCTCCGTCTTCCCGGAGCGCGAAAATGCCTTTTTCCACATTATCCAGCACCACCTGTTTTCCGAGGAGATAGGTCTGACTTTCCAGATAGGTTTTGGTAAATTCCACGCCCATGCGGCTGTAAGTCTGTGCAAATCCGTCAAAGACCCATGAATTCATTTTTTTCCAGAGTGCGACCACTTCTTCATCGCCTGCCTCCCATTTCTGAAGCATTTCCTGTGCCGCGCGGCCGATCTCCGTTTCCAGCAGCAGATCGTCTTTATCGGTTTCAGCGAATTCAGGATGGGTCTCTTTCAGTTTTTTCACTTCATCGGAAAAGAGAGAATTGAATTTCACATAGTAATCCCCCACGAAATGGTCGCCCTTGATCCCGGCTTCGGCAGGCGTGATCCCGTTTCCGCAACGCTGATAAGCGATCATGGATTTGCAGATATGGATCCCGCGATCGTTCACCAGATTGACCGGAACCATATCGTGTCCCACGCGTTTCAGCAGGGAAACGAGGGTCATCCCGAGAATATTGTTCCGGACGTGTCCGAGGTGCTGTGGTTTATTGGTATTTGGAGCGGAATATTCCACCAGAATACGGCGGGTCTGTTCCGGAGGCAGAACGGAATCCGCCATCAGTTTTTCCATATCGGCAACAGAATCACGGAACAGTGCAGCGGCTTTCAGAGTCACATTCACAAAAGCCTTCACTTTTTCAGCGGCAGCCACTTCGGCATGGGCGGAAAGGAAATCCGCAGTTTCCTGTGCGATCACATCCGGGGACGCGGCAAAATTTCTGGCGAACCGGAAACAGTTTACCGTAATATCTCCATTCATCCCGGCGGGACATGGTTCAAAAGTGATCTCGAACGCGGGATCGATTTTCGCTTCGGGATGTTTCTGCACGAGTGCAGCACAAAGGTCTTCAAGGCATTTGAGTTTCATTTTCTGTTTTATCTTTCTTCAATCAGAGGTTTTTGGATTTCAAAGTGTTGTGCGTATGATATTTACATTTTTCCCTTCTTCGATGGCGATACGGTAATCCCCGAAACAGGCAGGGATCAGAACAGAGCTGCCGTAATCCACGCGGACGGCTGTCTTGCGGTTGCTCACCTCAAAAGATCCGTTCACCGCAGTGAGGATATGGAAACTGCCGCTCGACGCGGTGGAATCCCGCAGATCCGAAACAAGGATCAGTTCATCACAGTGGAAATAGGGACAGCGGTTGATAATAGGATATTTCCGGTTGTGTTCCGTTACATCGCTTGCCCCGCAGATCCGCGGCACCGTGCGGTCGATAAACTCCATACATGTGATGGCATCCCGGGTATTGAGTTCCCGTTTTTCCCCGTTTTCATCGGTTCTCCCCCAGTCGGAAATACGGAAAGATGTATCACTGTTTTGAGAAATTTCCAGCACCAGATTGCCTGCTCCGAGGAAATGGATCCTGCCCGCCGGCAGGAAATAAGCATCCCCCGCAATGGAATCGAACTGCTGGAGCTGGCTTTCCACTTCCGGATCCCGGAGCGTGCTTAAAAAGCTCTGTCTTGTTGCCGTGGAGCTGAGTCCGGCATAGATCTGTGCATCTTTATCTGCCTGAAGCACATACCACATTTCTGTTTTCGATTCACAGAATTCGTGGGTGCTGCAGAAATCTTCCGTGGGATGCACCTGCATGGACAAACGCTGCCGTGCGTCCACGATCTTCACGATCACCGGAAACGGTCCGCCGTGATAATTGCCGCCCACAAAATCACCGCCGAAATGTTCCAGGAGTTCTCTCAATGTGGAACCCGCCAGCGGTCCGTTCAAAACAGGGCTGCTGAAATTCGGCCGATCGCAAATATCCCATGCTTCCCCCAACGGAGGAAGATCTTCCGGAAGCGGTCGTTTCAACACGGACCGGAATTTTTCTCCACCCCAGAAAACCTGCTTGTATGCAGGCTCGAAAAGCAGGGGATAAAGATCATCTTTTGTTATGTTGATCATCAGTATTTTTTCCTCTTTCGCTGATTATTGTTTTTATCTCTCTCATGAAACAACGCAAAGTGCGTCCAGTGTTTCATCCAATTCATCCCGGCAGGGAAGCGCATGGTTCAACAGCATGGTAAAACGGATATTTTCCACACCTGCCATTCCGTCATCTTCCATTCCGGAAACATTTTCTGCGATCCGGTCATCCGGCAGAGATCCGGCAAATTCTTCCGACCAGTACAGACCGGTATCGGAATCCGCCATATCCACGCTGAAGGAATCGAACAGCGCAAAACTGTCGATCTGAACAGGAATATCATTCAACCGTTTGCGCAGATCGTCTTCCTGATGGCACAACGCACCGTCGAACAGCACATCGCCGTCGGCACGGGCAGATTCCAGCACGGCACGGTTTTCTCTGTCGGCACGGATCTCATCCCGGATATCAATATGTGCGGCAGAATGTTCTTCATTTGCATACCGCGCACTGATACTGCCGGAGAAACCGCTCTGTTCCACATGACGCGGTGCAGCCGCCGCAGAAAGGATCATACCGATCATTGCCGGGTTCTGATATTCCGTACTGAATGTGCCGGATGCCATCATGTAAATGGAAGATGTCAGATCCGGATTATTGACTGCGGGCATTGCCGCAGCAGTATTTCTCTTTGCGGAAGAACTGCCGCCGTCATTTTCTTCTGCCGCAGGCGGGACCACATTGATCACTCTGACTTTTTCCGGCACGAATGTGATCTCGTAGTTTGCGCTTTCTGTTCCGGTATTTTCCACAATGGTCAGTGAACCGATGGTAATGGCATAACTGCCGTTTGCTTTCAGGTTCAAAGACGGACTGGAAAGAGAACCGCTGAAGGCATCTGTCCCGATCAGACCATCGCCGCTGACGGTATAAGTCAGTTCCGGTGCGGGTGCGGAAGTTCCGCCGCGCCCGTTCACAGTAACGGCATCCGCAGTGATGGTAATGGCGCGTTTTTCAATGGTGAACGCCGTGAAACTGCTGCTCAAAATGATGTTGTAATTGTTTCCGCCGTTGCCGTCTGCCACAGTAAGAGAGCCAAGTCCGGAAACGGTATGGGTCCCCGCTGCATATTCCCCGTCGGCAGAAAGCCCCAGATCCGTGGCGATCATTCCGGTAAACGCATCTGTTCCCGCGAAGGAGGCAGCTCCCTGTGCCGTGGTAATGATACTTTCGCCGTAAAGTCCGGAAACAGATGTGATCTCCACATCCCGTTTTTCAATGGAAACGGCGATCTTTCCGGAAAGGACAAAGTTTGCGGCGGCATCTCCGGAAAGTGTCAGCGCGGCGGCATCCACATTGTATTTGCCCGCATTGACGGACGGGGCATCCAGCGTGCCGGTGATCGTAAGAGCATCCCCGGTGACACTGTCGGAATAAGCGGCAGAAACGGTGATCTGCGCAGTCTTGTCGTATGTCCGGCTCTGTTCCGTCAGAACGGCGGCATCCAATGTTTTCCGGGCAACTTCAAAGCTCAATCCGTCTGCAAAAGCAATATCGTAGTTTGCCGTCACATCGCTGCCGTTTTCATCGGTGATCCGGTAATCCCCAAGCGCAAGGACTGTGTGAGTGCCTGCATTGTAGAAACCGGATCTTCCGATTCCGGTATCGGTGGAAAGATTTCCGCTGCCCGTCTGACCGGACACAAATCCAGATGCAGTGACCGCTGCCGTATCGCCGTAAGTATGATCGGAAACGGTGTCGATGGTAAGTTTTCTTGCGGTGATCTCCAGCGTCACATCTTCCGTCAGCACATAATTTCCACTGTCAGTTCCGCCCAAAGTGATATTTTCCGCGCCGACGGTATAAACACCCACGCCGGAAGATGTCAGAGTCACATTTGCCGCATCGCCGGTCACGACATCATTTCCGATCACGCCCTGTGCGGCAGTCAGAGCCACGGGTGCGGCATCAAATGCTGCGGAGCCGTCATAAACTTTGCTTCCTGCAAGGTAGGAAGTCAATGCTTTCTGCGTAACGGTAAAGGATTTTACACCGCTTACCATGATATCGTAACAATCCGTCACATCTTCCGTGCCGTTGAGGATCCGGTATGCTGTGCTGACAGTGTGGGTCCCCGCGTTGAAGAATCCTGCAGAACTGATCCCGCCGGAGGTGCTGACCGCAACAGGATCTTCCAGTTTATCGGTTGCAGCGAGGGATGAAACGGCAGCGGAAAGGCTGTCTTTTCCCAGCGTTCCATATACCGTTGTTCCGCTGTCTGCGGTACCGGAAACGGTAAGAGTGAGCGCGGCTTTTCCGATCATTCCGGTGAGATCGTCCACTTTTGTGAGGATATTGCCATCGGCATCCACCAGCACATAATTTCCGGCGGTATTTCCTGCGAGGGTCAATCCATCCAGGATCACGCCTGCGCTTCCGGCTCTGAAAGTGGTAAACGCCGCACCGGAAACGGTAAGAGAAAGTGATTCGTTTTCCACAACATTGGAAAGGGAATAAAGATCATTTCCGAATGTCAACGCCGCAGTTCCATCGTATGTTTTCGTAAATTTTGCGGGATCGAAAGACACGGTGACTTCCCGCCGGGAAATATCCGCTTCCGTTGTCAGCACGGAAATGATGCTGCCATCGGCACCCACTTTCACAGTTTCACCGTTGTATGTGAAAGTATAGTTTGCCAGATCTGCACCGGATGCAGATGTGATCTTCATATCTTTCAATGTCACGGTCTTTCCGGTCCCCGCAGCAGCATTTTCAAAGAGTCCGCTGCCGCTCACGGTAAATGTTCCGGCAGAAAAACTGTTCACGGCGGCAACCGCAGTTCCGTCATAGATCTTATTCTGCACCGTGATTCCGGAAAGATCCACTTCCATTGCATTCACAGTCACTTTTGCATTGGTCTGTGCCACACGGTAAATGCTGTTCTCCGGAGTAAATACCACAGCATGATCCGTCACGCCGGAATCTGCCACATCGGGAATGATATCGCCATCGGCAAAGGCAAAGGTCCCGGCGATCACCGTTCCCCGCACCGTCACTGTTCCGCTCACAGCGGCATCGGCAAGAGTTTCACCGTAGGAAAGTGATTCCACGGATGTGATATTCACAGCATCGGCACTCACCTCAATGGTCAGACCGCTGACACCGGAATCGGCGGCGGTATTTCCATTACCTGTGAGCGTCAAATCATTTGCTTTGATGTTTTGCCAATGGGTATTGGTGACCTCGGCAGATCCGGCGGAGAACGCATTTGCACCGCCGTCAATGGTCATGTATGCACTTCCATCTGTACCGTGAGCCGTGAATTTCCCGCTCACCGTGACTGCTCCGCTGAAGGTCTTTTTCGCAGCGGCATCACCCATTCCCAGTGTCAGGTTTTTGTAGGTCCCGGCGATCACATTCTGATCGGCTCCATTGTAAGTGACACTGCCGATGGAAGAATCGAATGTGCCGGAATTGGTCACATTGCCGCCGATGATCATACTGCCATTGTTGTTCGTCCGTCCAGCCAACGCCGCAGACCCGAGAATGGCGGAAGCAGTTTCTGCCACGGTCAGACCGGTCAGAGTCAAACCGCTTTTCACTGTGGAGAAATCTGCGGAACTTCCGGCGGAAACGGTCATATTTTCCACTTGGATCTGTGTATTGTTTCCGGTGGTTCTGAAGAGTTCCGCAGAACCGGAAACAGAAGTATTTTTCACCGTCACTTGTGCATTGTCCCCGCTGACGGAAACAATGGTGGAGGAATCAAAATCGATCCCGCTGACAGCAAGTTTCACATCATTGCCGCTGACAGTAAAGACGGGATTTGCGCTGTTTGCCGCTTTCAGAGTCACATATCCGTTTCCGGTAAAAGAGATGAGATTGTATTCCTCCGATTTGAAATCCAGCGGAGTATCCACGAGAATGGTGGTATCGGCGGCAGAAGCATTGAAGAATGTGCTGTCGAACTGAATGGTCAGATTCCGGTTTGCAGCGGCGGCATCGGTGAGCATACTTTTTGCAAATGCCCACGCTTCCGCGAAGGTCACGATATCAGGATCGGTGGAGTCATCCAGCCCGGTCACAATGAGATTGGCATAATTGACCGCCGCAGAATATGCCCCCACACTGAAGGCAGTCGGATCGTCTTTGCGGTTGTTGCCCACCTGATCGCGGCTGAAGATCACGGCGCGGGCATCCAGCGTCAGATCCGCCTTCGTCCCGTCGGCGAAATTCAGCCAGTTTGTCCCGTCCGTGCTGTAATAAAGATTCTGCTGATATGTCGTATAGCCTGTACTGTGATCGCTCCACACGGTTGCCGCAGTCAGCACTCCGCTTCCCTGTGCGGCGGCATAACCGGATCGTTTCAGGATCAGAGTCTGTGCTGTACGGTTTTCCCCATTGGTCCATTCTCCGGTAAAGAGATCGTTGAAGGTGATCCCCTCTCCGCCGATCCTGTTTCCGTTCACGCCGTCGGCATACACCACACCGGTAAATCCGACGGGTGCAGTATCAAGGATGGTGTATCTGGCATTGAACGAACCTTCCATGTGCGTTCCCGCCGTCTTCACGGAACCGGTAACGGAACCGAAAATGATGCTGTTCAAGCTGTTCAGCACGGGAGCGTAATTGGCAAGTTCACCGTTGATCCGGATCGCTCCGGTGGTGGTATTGTTCACGATGGTACAGTTGATCAGATCCGTGTGGGAATGACGGTTGAAATAAAGCGTGGATGCCGCCTTGGTGTTTTCCGTGAAAGTGGAATTCACAATAGTGGAATAAAGCTGATTATATGCTGTGCTGTTCCGCAATTCACCTTCCCCATAGATCGCCGCACCCTGATTCGCTGTACCGGTCGTCATATTCCCTTTGAAAGTGCAGGAATCCACATAAAGATAACATCCGCGGTTTGTTCCGCCGACTCCTTGTACACTGGCACCCAGCGCACCGCCGTTTGCGGCTTTATTTCCGCTGAACAGGACATCGGTGAACGCCGCATACCAGTACGCATTGGTGGAATCCACAGTAATATATACACCGCCTCCGTAATTGGCAGCCGTACCATTGATGATCTGACAATGTTCCATCTCCAGACGCGTATCTTTTGACCAGGTCTGATTGGGGTCGAAAACATAGATCACACCACCGTTTTTAGACGCATAAGACTCCCCGGCGATCACATTGTTCAGGTTCAACTGTCCGTTATAGACATAGATCGTACCGCCCTCCCCGCTGACTTTTCCGCCGTAAAGTTCCATATCATTGATCGTTACAACAGAATAAGCGGAAATATGGAACAGACGGCTTGCTGTGGCTGTTTGTCCGTTTTCCAGCGATTCCGCATAAGTCACCGGAACCCGGAGGATCATATTCACAGTGGAACCGTCAGCCTGAAGCACTTTACCGTCAATGATCAGGTCTTTATTGATGATCCAGTTCCCCAGACTTTCATTCAGCACGATGGTATGATTTTCCGCCGTAAACACGTCTGCAGAGAAAGTAATTGTATCTCCGACAGCAGCTTTTGTCAATGCTTCACGCAGAGAAAGTTTGTTGTCAAAGGGATTCGCCGCATCTTCCGCAGTAGTCACCACCATATCGGTGATATTTTCGATCACTTCACCGCCGTAAGATACGGAAACGGCTCCGGCAGTGTGTCCGCTCACCGTATTTCCTTTCTGGTCCGTGGTGATCTTCCAGGAATCCTCCAATGCCGAAGCCAGCACTCCGGTCTTGGCATTGTACCAGTTACCGCGGACGGGATCGTAATAGAAAGGCGTTTCAGTCACAGTATTGTATGCCGTTGCAGTTCCCGCGACAGAAGCATAGGAGGGATTTTCCGGCGTAAGCGTATAAATGCTTGCATCGATCTGCGCACGCAGGTCCGCATTGGCGGCAGTATAATCGGTCACAGTCAAAGCCTGATTTTTTCCGTCTTTGAAGATCTCGTTAGCAGAAACCATGTGATTATTGCTGCTCAAACTGCTCATGGTGTAATTCGCACTGGAGGAATACAAACTGTTGATCAAAGTCAGTTTTCCGAAGTTTGCGGAACTGCTTCCGATCAAAGCGGGATTTGTATTGGTTCCGGTATTCATAACAATGGAATTGATGATAAATGCCTCGCCGCCGCGCATATAAATGGAGCCGTTTGTCGTCGTTCCCGCAACAGTGCTGTTCACCATGATCAATGTTGGGAATGTTGTGTTTGCGCTTTCCAGATCGAACACCGCGCCGCCGACACCTGCACCGGTGTTCCCCAGCACAGAACAGCTTTCCATATACAGCGTTGCGGAATCCTTGAGGGAGATCTGTCCGTAGATCCCATTGAGATTGTTCAGGATGGATACATTTTTCATGCTCGCATAGCTTGTCCCCTGAAATGCCATGACCGCACCCTGACTGGCTCCGGCAGAACCTTCGATCACCACATTTTCAAAAGTGGCAGCTGTATTCCAGATGCGCCCGGTACCACACCAGTCCTGACTTGTATTTTTCTGCAGAACGGAATCTTTCACCGTCAGGATATTGTTACTCCCGCTGATATAAAACGCACCGCCGCTGATGGTGGATCTGTTACTCAGGAATTTGGATCCGTTCAGGAGTTCCAGCGTAAATTTTCCCGCCGCCGAATAGATCCCGCCGCCGTTAGCAGCCGTACCATTCCGCATTACAGCACAATCAAATGTGATCGTGGTTCCTTCCGCCGATACAAGGATGATCCCGCCATTTCCGGAAACGGATCCATTTCCGGAAAGCGTCGTGTGATAAAAGGTCAGATCCACTGCGCCGGTAATGTTGAAAAGACGCTGCGCAGCCGCCGCTGTAATGGTCAAGTTGGTCAAACCGTCCGTCCCCACGGAACCATCCACCACAATCGGTTTGGTACAGCCGGTCAACACCAGTTCACCCTGTTCACCGTCCAATGTCAGAGCAGTGATATTTTCAGCAAAAGTGATCGTATATTTTCCGTCTTCCACCAGCACACCGTCTGTATCATTCTGTGCGTAGAAAAGTGCTTCACGGAAACTGATCAAGCCGTCTGTATCGTCCACAATATCATCGGCGGTATTCACATGAAGAGATGCCCGTTCCTTACCCGAAACATAATATGCTCCGATGGACGATGCACCGCTGATGGTATATCCCAGATAATCTTTCGTTTCCAACGTTGCCGCACCGGTGGTGCCGCGGACATAGGTCAGCGTACTGTCTGCGGCATCTGCTGATGCCCCGTATGCGATCGCCGTCCATTTTTCATCATGGAAGATATAAACACCTTTCCCCACAGCAATGGATTCTTCCGCAAAATCAAAGGTGACTTTTCCTGTTTTTTCATCGAAGGTGTACGCGCCGCCGTTGGCAAAGATTTTACCAAGATCCGTTGTCTGAACACTTGCGCTGTCCACGGTGAGTTCTTCCACATCGGGCATATCTGCAGAAAACACGATCTCATCGTAAATGGAATTGTGAATATGCACATAGGTCACGCGGTTGTTTGCCACATTCACCGTTCCGTAGATCATATCTCCCGCTGTTGCCGCGCTGTTGCCTGTCACAATGCTGTTGACAAAATAAATATTGTGGACCCGGTCGCTGCTTGTCATGGCTGTATAGACCACACCTCCGGTCATTCCCGCACTGTTGCCTGTCACAACAGACGATATAAAATGAATATTCCCGTTGTAATTTCCCGCATAGACTACACCACCGCTTCCGGCGGCAGTATTGTCCGCGATCACACAGTTGTAAAAAACGGGAGTACAGCCGTTCCCGAGAGAACCGACACCGCCTCCGCCGGTCACCGCCGTATTGGAAAGGATCGTACAGTTCAGGAAAATGTTGGACTGTGCATTTGCTTCTGTGTCGAGTACGCCGCCGGATGCACCGGTATTGCGAACGATCATACAATCTTCAAACCGCGAACTGCCTTTTACCAGTTTGAATACACCGCCGTCTCCGGCGGCAGTATTGTCTGTGAATCTGGAATCAATAAAAGTCCAGCCCCCGTTTGCACCATAGATCACGCCGCCGTTCGAAACAGAACTGTTGTAGCGGGCGGTAACATCGGTGAGTGTATTCGCGTTCGCCGCTTTCGTTGCATTCCCGCCCTGATGGATGGCTCCGCCGGATGCACCGGTGGTGTTCCATTCAAACAATGTTCCGCTGATCGTCATCGCGCCTGTGTTGGAAGAAACATCCTGTCCCTGATGGATGGCTCCGCCGCCGGAAACTGCATAGTTCCCTGTAAATTCGCTGTTACTGATATTGAGGGAGGATTTCGCGGAAACTGTGGCAATGGCTCCGCCGAACGTGGCACTGTAATTATCCCGGAACGCAGAATCAATGACCGTCAATGTTCCCCAGTTGTAAATGGCTCCGCCGCCGCCGTTTGTGTAACTTCCATTAACGGCATCCCCGTCCAGATATCCGCCTTTTCCGTGGGTGAATGTGATCCCTTCCACAGTCATGGATGCAGAAGAAACAAGGTGCATGATGCGGATCCCCGTATCGAGAGATTTTCCATCAGCATCAAAAGTATTTCCGCCATCCAGCACGGTCACATCCATACCCTGCCCTTTGATCCGGAGGGAAGCATCTTCTGTGATCATGATGGTTTCCGTGATCAGGATCCTGCCGCCCACCAGATTGAGCGTTCCCAGACTGTTTTCGATCACATCCGCCACACCTTCGTTCACTGTGGCATAATAATGATCGCCGCTCCATGCCACATAGTAATCCGAAGCAATGGCACCCGAATGTGTGCCGTTGAGCAGATATCCACGGGCATCCGTCCTGAGTTCCGCACCCGTACCGGATACCGTTCCAACGGTGACAGATCCGAAAGATACGCCTTCAAGGACACCGGCACTGTTCCGGTAAAGAGTCACCGTCACACCGCCATCCGGCATGGCTTCCGTTTTCAGACTCCACACATAACCGCCGTTGTCCGCAAGAACATTCGATCCGAAAACATCTGCGTACGTTTTCAGTGCAGACGCGTTGTCTGCCGAAACGGTTGCGCTGCCTGCTGCCGAACCGTACACGCTGGAATACAAAGTATATTTTCCATTGCCTCCCAGTTCGCAGGTCGCGATGGTATTCACCAGCATCACATTCCCGGAGGATGTGATCCCGCCGTTTGCAATGGTGGAGTTGATGATCGTCAATGAACCTGTGCCGGAGTGATCGACCGCCGCAGAACTGCTGCCGTAGAATGTTGTCCCCGCAATAAATGAATTTTCCGCCGTATTGAGTCCGAGAGAACTGCCGTTGAACAGAGAATTTTCAATAGTCAGCGCGCCGCCGTCCACATAAACGGCATTGGTATCGGCATCATCGAAAGAAACTTCTGTCATATCCAGATCGCCGGTGGAATAGACAGCTCCGCCGTTGCCCGTACTGGAATTATTTTCAAATCTTACTTTTTCCAGATTCAATGTACCGGCATTGACAATGGCTCCGCCGTGTTCGTAATACACATCTGCGGTTCCGCCTTTCAAGCCTCTGCCGTATCGGATCGTCAGATCCCGCACTGTCACTTCCGTATCGGCACCGACTTCAAAAATCAGATATTCCGAACTTTCATCCCCGAGGATCGTTTCCCCGATCCCGTTCCCGGTAATGGTCACATCGTCCGTGATCACCACTGCGGCATCCGCACCCGGCTTGATGGCAGTCCCGTTGAGAGCAGAACTGAACACGATCTCATCTGCACCCGTATTCAGATTTGCCTGTTGGACCGCCCAATAAAAAGAACCTTCTCCGCTCCCTTCGCTCACAGTCACCTGAAACGCCGTCAGATTGTGTGCATAGCCGGAAACTGCGATATTTTCCGTTTCCACCGTGCCGCTGTTGTATTCCAGATCCCAGTTCCCGCTGATCCCGGTCCGGTCTGTACTTGCCGCCACATCGGCATTTGCGGCTTCGGCAATGCGGCTGCAAAGTTCCATGCCCGCTTCATTTCCGGCAAGATCACAGCCGTAGATCAGAATATCTGCATTTTCAGCAAGGTGTCCGCCGATCTCCGTCCAGGCGGCGGCATCGAAAGTTTCATTGGAAATGATTTCACCGTTCAGCGTAAAGAATCCTTCATTGCCGTGAGTGATAAAATGAACCGCATCATAAAGGGTATCGCTGTGAGCATCCAGATATTTATTGACGGCATCCAACACATTTTCGCCGTCGGCAGGGATCAGCACTTCCTGATCCGGCAGCAGAGAATCCGTGATCTGTACCGCATCCGCCACAGCAGGATTGATCACGACCAGTTCTTTCCCTGTGGAAAGGGTGATCTCCACATTGGGATCGAAGCTGACCGGCACCATATTTTCAGCATTGTTTTCCTCCGCGGCGACCATATTTTCCGCATCCGGCGGCAGGATCACCGGTACAAGATCCTCATTTTCAACGGGATCCACATTATCATCAACAACATCTCCGCCATCATCCCCCTCTGAAACATTCTGCAATACATCTGCATTTTCCACGGCAGATGCGATCGAAGCATCAAAAAGCACACGGTCTTCCAACCGGTACAGATCCAGCGTCTTTCTCAATTTTGCACTCATCATCATCACCCTGATTTCTGAATTTTGCGTTTCTGCAGTTGTTTTTTTACAGTAAATTATAGCACATGTTATTTTAAAAGCAAGTTCAATACTGCAACATTTCCCGTTTTTCAAAAAAAAACTTGATTTTTTCCCCTTCCCGCGTTATATTGCGGCTGAACCTGACAGATTTTCAAGTGCAGAAAACAGTTTTTTGAGACAGAAAGGAACCATTTGACCATGAAAAGAATTGAAATCAATGCAGAAGATTTTATTGTTCAGCCCCACAAACTCTGGAGCAGAGACTGGCTCCTTCTCGGTGCGGGCGATCCGGAAAAAGGCAACTGCAATGCCATGACCGTGGGCTGGGGTTCCTTCGGAACCATGTGGGGCAAACCTTTCGCCATGATCGTGGTGCGTCCCCAGCGGCACACCGCATCTCTCATTGATAACGGAGATGCCTTCACGCTCAGCGCGTTTCCGGAAGAATACCGCGCCGCCCTTCAGTTCTGCGGCTCAAAATCCGGAAAAGATATTGCCGATAAGATCGCACAGGCGGGACTGACTGCCGAAGCCTGCTCCGTTGCGGCACCCGCGTTTGCCGAAGCGGAACTGGTCATTGAATGTCGCAAAATTTTTGAATCTGTCATGACGGAAGACCAGTTCATCGACAAGGCGAATCTGGAACAGTGGTATCCGCAGAAAGACCTGCACCGTATCTGGTTCGGTGAGATCGTCCGGATCACCGGCACGGAAAAATATCTGGCAAAATAAGCTCTGTCACTTCGCGGACGCGGTGACGATTTTTTTGAAATGATCGCCGCGTTCCCGGTAATTTCTGAATTCATCCATACTGGCAGTGGCAGGGGAAAGCATCACCACTTCCCCCGTTTGAGCATCCGCACACATTTTCTGCGCGGCATCGGTAAAATCCCTGCACATTTCCAGCGGCACGATCCCTTCCAGCGCAAGACGGATCCGTTCCCGGCAGCTTCCGGTGAGATACACCTTTTCCACCGCTCCGAGATAAGGGATCAACTCCTTGAAATCCATATCTTTATCCAATCCACCCAACAGCAGACGGATATTTTTTCCATCCTTCGCGCTGTAAAGCTGCAATGCGGCGATCACCGCGTGGGGATTGGTGGCTTTGGAATCATCCACATACCGGATGCCGTTCTTTTCCAGAAAACACTCCGCACGGTGATGATCCGCCTTGAATCCGCGGAGCGCGCTGCAGATCTTTTCCGATTCATCAAACAGGATATTTTCCCCTTTCAATGCCGCAAGCAGAGCCAATGCCGCCATGATGTTTTCAGCATTGAAAGGGCCCTTCAGCTGACATTCCTTAAAATCAAAAACCGGTCTGTTTTTATAACAGATCACACCGTCATCGGAAAGATTGAGATCTGCGTTTTTATCCGTGGCGGAAAAGGTGATGACATTTTTCTGATCCCGCGCCGGATGATCTGCCACAGAAGTATTCAGCACGGCACATTCTGCGCTGTTGACCATAATGAATTTGATCCGTGCATATTCTTCCATGGAGCCGTGCCGGTCGATATGATCGGAGGCAAGATTCAGCAACGCCGCAGCCGCCATGGGGAATGTTTCCGTATGCTCCAGTTGAAAAGAACTCACTTCCACGATCAGCAGTTGTGTTTCCCCTTTCAATGCCGCGATCACTGCGTCGCTCAACCCGTTTCCAATGTTCCCCGCCGCCTCCGCGCGGACACCTGCCGCCTGAAACAGAGCGGTGGTCAGCTCCGTGGTGGTGGTCTTTCCATTGGTTCCGGTGATCCCCGCCATAGGACAGGGTGCAAAAGATGCGGCGAACTCCAGTTCCCCCATCACGCGATCGGATGCAGCGCAGATTTGTGCATACAGCGGATTGGTCGTGCGGATCCCCGGACTGAGGATCGCCGTTTTGAAACGGCAGGGCAGAGGATCGGTGCTTTTCCAGTTTTCCAACACCAGTGCGGGAGGATGATCCAGCAACGGGACATCCACATTTTTTTCATCCAGCAGGACATATTCTTTCTTCAAAAAAGATGACAGACGCGCCGCCGCTTTTCCGCTGACACCGCATCCGGCGATCAAAAGTTCGTATATTTTCATGTATGGGGTGCTTTCTGTTTTTTTGCAGGACTTACGGGACTCATGGGACTTTTGGGACTCATGGGACGCCGATGGGGACAATTCTGCTGTTTTTTTACTGCTTCTACTTCGGACTTTCTGTTTTGGAGTTTCTGCTTTGGACTTCCGCAGGAATAAAATACACGCGTTTTTGCAAATTACCAGTTGAAAAAATGGAAAATGGTGTTATCTTTTCTGGCAAACAATTTTACTTTATTATTCACAGGAGAATTTCAACATGGGTTTTGCATGTGGTTTTGTAGGTCTGCCGAATGTCGGCAAATCCACGCTTTTCAACGCACTTTCACACGGCGGCGCGGCTGCGGAAAACTTTCCTTTCTGCACCATTGAACCGAATACCGGGATCGTGCCGGTGCCGGATAAACGCCTTGATACACTGGCGGAAATGGAAAAATCCGCAAAGATCATTCCGGCAACGATGAAATTTATCGACATTGCCGGATTGGTGGAAGGGGCAAGTCAGGGTCAGGGATTGGGCAACCAGTTCCTCGGTCATATCCGCGGTGTGGATGCGGTGGCGCATGTGGTGCGTCTGTTCAAGGATGGGGATGTGGTTCATGTTTCCGGCAGTCTGGATCCCTCCCGCGACCTGGAACTGATCCTGACGGAACTGATGCTGGCGGATCTGGATTTTCTCCAGAACAAACTGGCGAAATCCCGGAAGATGCTCCATTCCGCAGATCCCGATGCGAAACTGGAACTGGATCTGATCCAGTCCTTCATCAAAGATCTGGAAGACGGAAAGATCCCGTCCTACGACAAGAGCAACCCGAAAGTCAATGCCATTGTGACAGAAATGCAGATGCTCACCACCATGCCTGCCTTTGTGTGTGCCAATGTGGATGAAACTGCGTTCCGCACATTCGGGGAAGATGAAGATTCCAGAAAACTCATTGCCACGGCGGCGAAACACGGCATGGAAGTGGTTCCGGTCTGCGCAAAACTGGAAGAAGAACTGGGTCAGCTCGATCCGGAGGAAGCCGCTATTTTCATGGAAGATCTCGGCATCACGGAAAGCGGTCTGGAACGGGTGATCCACACCGGATACAAACTGCTGGACTATATCACATTCTTCACAGCCGGTCCCACCGAAGCGCACGCATGGACCATCACCCGGGGAATGACGGCTCCGGAAGCGGCGGGCAAGATCCACTCGGATATGCAGCGCGGTTTCATCCGTATGGAAGTGGTGTCTTACGACGATCTGGTCAATCTCGGCGGCTGGAACGAAGCGAAGCTGGCGGGAAAACTGCGGATCGAAGGCAAAGACTATGTGGTTCAGGACGGTGACAACGTTTTTGTGCGTTTCTCCGTATAAGTAACGGCACGGCTCCGGAAATCTTATGACACAGCAGCAGACACAGGAAAACGGGACGTCCTCCGCCATCAGGGGAAAACTCCTGAAAAGCGCGGGGAGTCTCTCTTTTTCCGTGCTGTTGAGCCGGGTGCTGGGGCTGTTGCGGGATATTCTGCTGGGGGCGGTGATCGGCGGCGGATTTCTGATGTCCGCCTGGGTCCAGGCAACGACTCTTGCCAACATATTCCGTCAGGTTCTCGGCGAAGGTGCGCTTGGTCAGGCACTGGTGCCGATCCTTGCACGGGAACTGCAGGATCGCGGGATCGCCTCCACCCGGAAAAAGTTCACCACGCTTTTTATTTATCTCACACTGTTTCTGACATTCATCACCATTGTGACTGCACTGCCGATGTATCTGCTGGCGGATCATTTCACATCGCCCATCTGGCACACGACTGCCCTGCTGCTGCCGATCGTGATGCCCTACTCTATTTTCATTTGTGCGGTGGGAGTCATGACATCCTGCATGAATATGCTGCGGATCTATTTTCTGCCGTCGCTCACGGCGATTTTGCAGAATCTGGTCATCATCACCGCGCTTTATTTCATCTGTCCGCTTTTTTCCGGCGGTATGAATAAGATCAAGGTGCTGGCATTTTCCGTGCTTGCGGCGGGGATCGTGGAATTTGTGTTCATGCTGTTTCTGCTGAAAAAGGAAAAGATGCAGTTGGATTTTTCCAAAACGGTGTGGCGTGACAAAGCGGCATTGAAAGAGATTTTTACTGTGGCATTTCCGGGAATATTGGCAAGCGGAGCCCATATTTTCAGTACCCTTGCCGACAGATTGATCTCCGGAAATATTCCGGAATTTGCCGGCGAGATCGGGAATTACGCGACCTCGGCATTGTATTATTCCGACAGATTGGTACTGCTGCCGGTGGGGGTGTTCGCTTTTGCGTTCGGAACGGTGGCTCTGACGGAAATGTCCCGCGCTCATGCGGAAGGCGATACAAAAAAATATTTCGGCACCATGCTTTTTTCGCTGCAGACTCTTCTGTTTCTGACGATCCCCATGACTGCATTTCTTTTTGTATTCAGCAAAGATGTGCTGGAACTGCTTTTTCTCCGGGGTGCATTCGACCGGACCGCATTGGAACAGACGCTTCTTGCTTTGCTCTTTTATGTGCCGGGGATCCCTGCGTTCTGCTCGCTGAAGATCATTACCGCCGCCTTCACCTCCCGGAAAGATATGCGGACGCCGTTCTATACCGGATTGGGGGCGATCGCTTTGAATATCGTGCTGAACCTGATCCTGATGTTTCCCCTGCGGCAGGGAGGGATCGCGCTGGCTACGGTGATCGCGTCGTACTGCAACAATTTTCTGCTGATGGGGATTTTGCTTTACCGGAGCAGGAAGGAGGATCCGGAAAATCTGCCGGATTTCAAGCCTTTCTTTGCGCTGATCCTGAAACTCATCCCCATTTCCCTGATCCCGCTGGCGGCGGCTCTGCCTCTGTTCCGGATCGTGGAACCGGTCGTCAGATCATTGCCGGTGCTGGATGATCTGATCCCCCTCGGATGCGCGGCAGCTGTCTATGGTATATTGTTCCTGATACTGGCGAAACTGCTGCGGATGCCGGAAGCGGACGCGGCACTCCGGAAATTGAAACGATAAAAGAGGTGATTTCAAGAGGCTGTCAAAATAAGATGAAGATAACAAAAGAAGGATTTTGAAATATGGAATTTTACGATGTATTGAAAAAACGCCGTGCGGTGCGTTCTTTTACGGAAGAAGCTGTGCCGCAGGAAGTGATCGCAAAACTGCAGGAAGCGGTGAAACTGGCTCCCACGGGTCTGAACAAACAGCCCTTCAAATTTCTGTTTGTGCGGAATCAGGAGCTGATCCGGAAAATCGCAAAACTGTATCCCTATCCCGCAGACTGGGCAGATAAACAGCTGCCGCCGATGATCGTGGCGGTATTGATCAATGCCGATGAAGCGTGGCACCGGGATACCGGAGAAAGCATTGCCGGTGTGGATGCCGCCATTGCCATGGAACATCTTCAGCTGGCGGCGGCGGCGGAAGGTTTGGCATCCTGCTGGATCTGTGCGTTCAATCAGGCAACTGTGGACCTGCTGCTGGATGTCCGGAAACCGTGGACGACTTTCGCACTTTCTCCGGTGGGATTCGGCAAAGCGGTCCCCACCGCACCCCGCACCAATAAAAATGACAACGAATTATTCAAGGTGATCGACTGATGATGACAGCAATGGAATGGCAATATGATCCCGCAACGGGCAGTTTTTCTTCGGAAGGCAAAGGCACATCCTTTGCCATGGATCTGCCCGCTTACACTCAATTTACTTTCAACGCAGGAAATCTGAACGCGGTATCCCGACCGGCACAGTTCGGTGATTTTTCCGAATCGCTGGCTCTGCTGGATCGCCGCAGGCCTCATGTTTCCGAAAACGGGGATGAAGTTTCGCTGGATGCGGCAAGCCCCATCCCCTTCGGGACCGAACCGAAAGTGGAACGCACATTCCGTTATGACGGTGATTCCCTTGCGGTGGTGACGACATTTGTGCTGCGTCATTCTTTTCAGATGCGCTCCATCAATGCGGGCGGTCTGGAATTTTCCGGCGACATTGTCAGGGTCGGGATCGCAGCTCTGCCGGAAGTTTCCGGAGATGTGCCGCCCTGCACAGAAAGCAGTTTTGCCGATTTTGCCGATGGTGCAGTTCTCTTTGATTCCCATTGTCCGCCCCTGCGTCTGGTAATGACGGCATCCGACGGGACCGCGCTGGAATTTGAACTCGGGGAAACCGTCTGGCGTTGGATCAATGCCGGAAGGATCAGCGGAAAAAGCAGATTTTCCCTCACGAAACAGGACGGCAGACTGATCTTTGACTGGCAGCTTTATACTTTTGTTCCCGAAACGGAAGAATCCACGCCTCCGGACGGACGCGACTGGCGGCTGCATTACCGCTTGATCCGGCACAGCGGTACAAAGCAGAAAATTACTGCCGCAGACTGCAAAGCGTTTTTTGATGCTGCGGCTGAAAAATGGCAGAAACCGGCTCTCGTTTCCGGCAGAAAAGAAGTCTGTTTTGCTTCCGCTCCGGCATTGAACACCCTGAAAAAATGGGTGCGTCAGCAATTTGCCGATGCACAGGAAGGGGATATTTTCGGGATCAGAAATGCCGCACCGCACGTCTGTTATTCTGCGGCACACATGGACCGTGCGAAACTGAAAGACCTGCCCCATTGGGATGCACCGTCCATCGCGGAGTTTGTCCGCTGGGCGAACCGGCAGCTTTCCCGTTACGGTGCGAAACTGGTGATCATCAACGAATAAAAACAACATAAGGAATCGACTCATGATCAACTATCTTTTTCCGGAAGGCAGAAGCCTTGCTCTCACATTCAGCTACGACGATGGCAACAATGCCGACAAAAAACTGCTGGATATCCTCACCGATCACAAGATGAAAGGCACCTTCAACCTCAACGCATCGACCCTTCACAATCCGGGTAAGATCCAGGCTGACGAAATCAAACCGCTGATCATCGACCGCGGTCATGAAGTTGCCTGCCACGGATTCACCCATCCCTTTGAAGAAAAACTGCCTCCTCAGGCAATGATCGAAGATATCCGGCTGGATAAACTGGCATTGGAAGAAGCTGTCGGCGCACCGGTCCGGGGCATGGCATATCCTTTCGGCACTTACAATGAACAGGTGAAAATGCTTCTTCAGGCATTGGGGATCGTGTATTCCCGCACCACAGGAAATGCCGGCACAGCATATATGCCCACCGACTTTCTGGAATGGCATGCCACCACACACCACAACGGCAAAAACGGGACATCCATCCAGCAGATGGGAGAAACGCTTCTGAAGACGCCCGGCTGGTATGGTACGCACATGCTGTATGTGTGGGGACACGCTTATGAATTTGAAAATGCCAAAAACTGGCACATCATCGAAGATTTCTGCGATCTCATGGCGGGACATGAAGACAAGATCTGGTACGCCACCAATATTGAGATCTACGATTACATTCAGGCGTTCCGCAGACTTTATTTCTCTGCCGACCTGAAGATGGTACAGAACCCCAGCGTGATCCCCGTCTGGATCAAAGACCGCAACGGAAAAGTCTTTGTGGCGGAACCGGGAAAAATCACGAAACTGGATTGATCTTTTATGGCGGCAGAATACGACATCGTCATTATCGGCTCCGGTCCTGCAGGACTGGCGGCGGCTCTTTCGGCTTCGCAGAACGGCGCAAAGGTGCTGCTCTGCGAAAAATTGAGCCGTCCATCGGTAAAACTCCTTGCCTCCGGCGGCGGCAGATGCAATTTTTCCAATACACTGCCGGAACAGAAATTTATGGCTGCATTCGGGCGGAACGGGCGTTTTATGACCGATGCACTGCGGGTGTTCGGACGGGATCAACTGCTGGATTTTCTCCGGTCGCAGGGAGTCGAACCCGTACTGGAAGACGGTGTCCACTATTTTCCAAAAAGCCGTTCGGCTATGGATGTGCGGGATGCTTTTCTGGATCGTGCGGTAAAAGCCGGCGCGGTCCTCAAAACGGATATGCAGATCACGGCATTGCGTCTGACGGAAGACGGCTCTGCGGTGGCGGGGATCGAAACAGCCAACGGATTCAGTCCCTGTTCCCGGGTCATTCTTGCCGCCGGAGGCATGGCGATGAGTACGCTGGGCGGGACATCCGCCGGTTTGGAATTGGCACGGAAAGCGGGGCATACCATTGTGAAACCGCTCCCTGCCATGGCTCCGCTGCGGGTGAAAGAAAGTTTTGCAGGCTCTCTGGCGGGCGTATCATTGCCCGATGCCGCACTCACATTCAATGCGGAAAAACGGCGGTTTGACGCCCGGGGTGAACTGGTCTTCACACATGACGGTCTTTCCGGTCCGGCGGCATTGGATCTTTCTGCGGATGCCTACCGCGTATTTGAACGGGAAGGAGAACTGGAATTTTTCTTCAATCCGGTTTCAAAGATGACGGCGGGGACATGGCGCGATCAGCTGGAGCAGTTCCGCACAAAGGAACCGCAGAAACTGGTCAAAAACAGCCTTGCGAAGTTCATGCCCCATTCTCTTGCGGACGCGCTTTGCGGGAAATTCGGGCTTGCAGATTTCAAAAATTGCGAACTTTCCAATATCACCATCGAAGATTTTTCCCGGTGGCTGACGGCGATCCCCGTGCACATTTCCGCATTGTGCCAGATGAACAAGGCAATGGCAATGTCCGGCGGCGTATCATTGAAAGAAGTCAATCCGAAAACCATGGAAAGCCGTCTTGTTTCCGGCTTGTATTTTGCAGGTGAGATCCTGGATCTGGCAGGTCCGTGCGGCGGTTATTTCATTCAATTTTCGTTCTCAAGCGGCTATCTTGCAGGCTTGAGTGCAGCAGAACAAAACGTAACACAACGATCAATATAACAACACAAGGAGAACAAATCATGGCTTACGACAAGATCAAAGTTCCCGCAAACGGGGAAAAGATCACCATTGATGAAAACGGAAAACTGAACGTGCCGGATCATCCGGTCATCACCTATATCGAAGGTGACGGCACCGGACCGGACATCACCAAAGCCTCCATGCTCATCTGGAATGCGGCAGTGGAAAAAGCCTACGGCGGCAAACGCAAAATAGAATGGATGGAAGTCTTTGCCGGAGAAAAATCCAATGCGGTGTACGGCGAAGGCACCTGGCTCCCCCAGGAAACACTGGATGCCATCAAGGAATACCGGATCAGTATCAAGGGCCCGCTGACTACGCCGGTGGGTAAGGGTTTCCGTTCGCTGAATGTGACGCTGCGTCAGCAGTTGGATCTGTATGTCTGTCTGCGTCCGGTGCGTTATTTTACCGGTGTGCCCTCCCCTGTGAAAAATCCGGAAAAGACCGATATGGTTGTCTTCCGGGAAAACACCGAAGATATTTATGCGGGCATTGAATGGAGCAGTGAAAGCGAAGAAGCGAAAAAAGTGATCGCGTTCCTTCAGCAGGAAATGGGTGTGAGTAAGATCCGTTTCCCTGAAACAAGTGCCATCGGGATCAAGCCTGTATCCAAAGAAGGCAGTGAACGGCTCATCCGTGCCGCCATCGAATACGCGCTGGCGAACAACCGCCGCAATGTGACCCTTGTCCACAAAGGCAACATTATGAAATTCACCGAAGGCGGTTTCAAAGATTGGGGCTACGAACTGGCAAAACGGGAATTCGGCGATAAAGTCATCGCGTGGGCGGATTGCAACGGAGTCGCACCGGAAGGCAAGATCATCATCAAGGATTGCATCTGCGATGCGTTCCTTCAGCAGATCCTGACCCGGCCCGATGAATATGATGTGATCGCCACCATGAATTTGAACGGCGATTATGTTTCCGATGCGCTTGCCGCCTGCGTGGGCGGGATCGGGATCGCGCCGGGTGCGAATATCAACTACAAAACGGGTATGGCGATCTTTGAAGCGACCCACGGAACGGCTCCGAAATATGCAGGTCTGGATAAAGTGAACCCCTCCAGTCTGGCACTTTCCGGCGAAATGCTGCTGCGTCATATCGGCTGGACGGAAGCGGCGGATCTGGTGATGAAGGGGATCGAAGGAGCGATCTCCAACAAAACGGTCACCTATGACTTTGCACGGTTGATGGAAGGAGCCACGGAACTTTCCTGCTCCGCCTTTGCGAAAGCGGTCGTCGATGCAATGTGATGCAGAACAGATCGGATATTTTACAGACCGCCTTCCTGATGCGGCACAGGTCACTGCGCTGTACCGGGAGGCGGGATGGATCACGGACGACGGTGCGGATGATACCGTGCCGCCGTTCGTTCAGCCTATGCTGAAAAACTCTTTTGCCATCGTTACGGCATACGACGGCGCGCGTCTTGTGGGAATGATGCGTGCGCTTTCCGACGGCGTGAGCGATGCGTATCTGCTGGATCTGGTGGTGACGGCATCTTACCGGAAACTGGGGATCGGCAGAAAAATATTGGAAAAACTCTGCGCTCATCTGGACACGGCGGGGATCGACTGGATCGTGTGGATCGGCGCAGACGGAACAGAAGAATTTTACAAAAAAACGGGAGCAACAGTTATGAAAAATCATATTCCTTACAGATACAACAACGGCAGCGGAACGGCAGGTGACTTATGATCCGGAGCAGCGATTTCAAGCGGATCTCACTGGAAGATGCGGCGATCCTGGCAAAAAAACTTTACCGCAGCAATGCGGATTCCTGCGAATTCGCTTTCGGAAATCTCTATATCTGGGGATTCCCCTATCACACCATGAGACAGACTTTTCAGGGACATACTTATCTCCATTTTCCCGAATATGCTCTTTTCTTTCCGGAAATGGCAGACGACCGGGAAAATCCTTCTGCACAGGAATTGGCACAAATCGTTTCGGTGATGAAAGAAGCGGACGGTACGGACAATGTGTTTCAGGTGCGGCAATCCTATCTGGATGCCCATCCGGATGTGTATGATTTTTTTGAAGTTTCCACTATCAGCAGAGCCGAAGCGGAATACATCTATTCCGTACAGGCGTTGGTGGATCTGCGGGGCGAAAAACTCCGGAAAAAGAAAAATCTCATCAAGCAGTTTACGCAAAATTATCCACAGGTGGAAGTCCGGGAAATCACTCCGGATGTGCTGGCGGACTGCCTTGATTTCTCCGAAGAATGGCGGTTGGCACAGCCGGATCCGGAAACAGAAACGCTGCGGCACGAAGCGAATGCCCTGAAACACCTTGCAGAAGGATTCACTGTTTGCGGATTCGACGGAGTGGCGGCGTATGTGGACGGCAAACTGGTGGCATACGCCATCGGGTGTCCGGTGAATCACGAAATGTTTACGGAATCCTTTGAAAAGGCGCGGAGCGCGTACAAAGGCGCGGCGCAGTTCATCAATCACGAACTGGCAAAGAAACTGGCGGGAAAATATCTTTTCCTCAACCGTGAACAGGATCTGGATGAAGAAGGTCTGCGCCATGCAAAACTTTCCTACGCTCCGCTGAAGATCCAACAGAATTTCCGGCTGACACTCAAAGACGGGATCCATATTTGAAAAAATGATAAAAAAGAAACATCTTTTCCTGCTCTTTCTGACAGCGGCTCTGACTGTTTTAACGGCACAGGCACAGGAAAAAATATTTTCTGAAGCCGAGGCAATGAAAGCGTTGGAAAACTGGGAACAGAAACTCTTTGAGGAAGAAATGTGTTCCCACATGAAAGACGATTGGCTTGATCAGTTTTTTCTCAATGATGAGCTGGAAAACGACGGGCTGATCTCCGGAAAATGTCCGTTCTCATTGCTGCAGCTGGGAATCAGACCCGGCTGGCAGCTTCACGACTCAAAAACTTTCATTGCCGGAGTGTCCTTCGGTCTTATATCGCAAAATATCAAATCCGGCTGTACAGGGATCTGCGGAACAATGACTGTTCAGAAAATCCATTGGAATTGTGCCGCAGCAGTCAGCGGTTTGATGTCAATGATCGAACAGAATAATTATGCCTTTGCGGCGGGCGGGATCGGGCAAGTTGTTGTGAAAAATAATTACGGGATCGCCGTGGGGGGATTGATCCAATCCGGCGAACTGGATAATAAGAATTACGGGATCGCCGCGGGGGGATTGTTTCAACAAACCGGCAATAACTGCGGGATCGCCGCAGGCGGTGTGATTCAAATGGTACAGAAAAATAATTACGGAATCACCGCAGGCGGTGTGATTCAAATGGTACAGGAAAATAATTACGGGATCGCCGCAAGTCCGGTACAGATGAGCGAAAACAATTACGGATTCGCCGTGGGGGGATTGCTGCAAAAAAACGGAGAAAACAATTACGGCATTATAATGAGCGGTCTGATACAGCTTGGAGACGGCGGTAAAAATCACGGAATCGCCACCGGGATCGTACAACTCAATTCAGACAGAGAAAATCATGGTATATCCTGCGGCTTGATACAGATCCGTCCGCGGGGGAATAATCATGGCATCTCCACAGGAGTTCTGTTGCAATATTCCGACCGGAATGCCGGGACCGATTTCGGACTCTGCAATATCACAACGGAAAATACCGGACTTCAAATCGGCGTGCTGAATAGTGCGTCTGAAGCCGATGAGAAAGAAAACTCTTGTCAGATCGGCTTGATCAATATCACCGGCGGCAAAGGAAAAGTGGTGCAGTTCGGTTTGTTCAATTATGCGAAAGACGGGATCCTGCCCTTCACACTGTTTGTGAATTTCCCAAAATACAATAAAAAATAAAGTGCCGGGAAATGGATAAAAAGCAGATCCAGGAATGTCGGGAGGGATGCGGAGCGTGCTGTATCGCACCCTCCATTTCATCGCCGATCCCCGGGATGCCCCACGGCAAGAAAGCCGGGGAACGATGTATCCATCTGGATGATCAGATGCGATGCAAGATCTTCACCTCCCCCGACAGACCGGAAGTCTGCGCCTCCCTCAAGCCCTGCCGCGAAATGTGCGGATCATCGCGGGAAGACGCTCTGGCATACCTCTCTCTACTGGAAGACGCCACCAAACCGGACAGCACCCGCTGACAACCCCCTCTAACACACTGAATTTACAGGTCTTACAGGTCTTATAGGTCTTATATATATGCTTTGTTCCCAATAAGGAGAGATGCCAGGAAAGAGGAAAAAAACTTTTGAGGAACGCGTTATTCCCAATGAGGAGAGATGCCGAATCCGGAAAAGCAGAAAAGCCCAAGAATCGGGTGCTTT
>JAZNXT010000052.1:0-2172 GCA_045594005.1 Victivallales bacterium | reverse complement strand
TGCAAGGCGATGATGAGGGAGCGGATCAGGCATCCGTGACCGAATCAGCGTCCGACGCAAAGGTCCGAAATAGCCCGCAAGACAACGCGCCCCTCATCCGTCAGCGGACATCAAAGGCAAAGATATGCGCCATCTCCGAACCCCAGGAGGCTTCGGGGATCAAACGCACTGCGGTGACTTTTTCATCAATGGGGATCCGCACGAGACGCTGGAAATTATCTTCCACATAAGTGATTTCTTTCCATTCGTTGGAATCTTTTTTCTTCTGGACTTTAATGGAAAATTCTTTCACCAGAGTTTCGGGCAATTCTTTTTCATATCCGTTTTCGGGATAGGAACACGCCATGCGTTTCAGGGACATATCGCGCACATTGCTGTCGAATACGATACGGGCTTCGCTGACCAGCGTGGGTTTGTCGAAATGATATTCGATATAGCTGCCGAAATCCGCCAGGAAGCAGTTGGCATCGGCAACTTTTCCGGAATCGACCAGTCTGCGTGCGGCAGCTTCTTCATCGCTGACACCGCCATTGGGTCCGTAAATCCCGCGGTCCATACCGTTGCGGAGGAGTTCCACATCCCCTTCGGATTCCGCGATCAATTTGGCATTGCGGGAGAGTTTCGGGATCTCACGGGTATGCCACGGGATCCAGCAATCGTCGTCCATCAAAGTATTCTGCAATTCGGTGATCCTGTTTTCATAGATCCCGCGGGGATCCATGTTTTCGCGGACGCCGATGGCGGCTGCAGTTCCCACTGCCTGACCGAGGATCGCGCAGGTTCCCATGACACGGGTGGAACTCATTGCCATGTGCGTGGCGGAGATATTTCTGCCCGCAAAGTAGAGGTTGTCGATATTTTTGGAATAAAGACTGCGGAAGGGGATCCCGTAGGGACAGGGCGCGGGGTGGAAGATCGTCGGTGCGCCGGGATGATAGAACGCGGCAGGATGATGATCGTCCATAGACCAGCCGCCGTATGCCACCATATCATCAAATTTTCCCTGTTTTTCCACATCGTTCTGATTCAGGATATGATCGCCCACATAACGGATATTTTCCCGTTTCCCGGGGAGAATACCGATCCATTCGATGTCATAGGATTTTCCGAGACGGGTGGTATTTTTCGTCAGGTCCCACACACCGTACACGATCTTGAGCAATTCATCGCGGATCTCTTCGGCATCGGCAATGGTATCCTGTTCGCCGCCGGTTTCGATCCACCAGTAATTATCCCGGGGATCCAGATAGCGGTGAAAGTTTTTCGCATCGAAAGAATGAGCCCACGGGGGAGCTTCAAACGGACGATGCACACTGGTCTGTTTCGTCTGGATCAGCACGGAATTGCCCATTGTTTTGTTATCGGCGACTTCCGGAGCGTGGGATTCATTGAATTCACTGCGGGCTTCTCTGCCGGCACGGAACTCCGCACCGGAAACGCGCAGCACGGAATCACCGGAACAATCCGCAAAATATTTTGCGTTGATGGTATAGCGTTTTTCAGTAGTCAGCTGCCATGCTTTCACCGCTTTGATCCGGGAGCCGTCCATTTCCACGCCGTCGCAGGAACAGTTCAGGAGCAGAGTCATATTTTTCTGACGCTGTACGAAATTGATAAGGATATGATCCCAGAGATTGTAATTGAGGGAGGGATTGTAACGGAGATTTTCCAGCTGGATCTCCTCCAGGATCCCGGTTTCCTTCACGTTTCTGCCGACTGCACCGCAGATCCACATACGGATCTCACTGGAGGCATTCCCGCCCAGCATGGGGCGATCCTGCACCAGCACCGTTTTTGCACCGTGTCTTGCCGCTGCCACAGCTGCGCAAACACCAGCCATGCCGCCGCCAACAACGCAGAAATCCGCATCAATGATCACCTGTTGAAAAGAATCGATATTCATCTTGCACATACCCCTTCTTCCGGAAAGATCCGGCATACAATATTTGAGTTTGATTTTCTGAAAGATCTGTTACGATACAGGGAATATATCACGCAGCCCGTCAAATACAAGGACTTTTCCGGAATTTTTCCATAAAATAGAGGTGATTTCAAAAGTCATTCAAAAAAATGATGAAGATGCTGTTCGCAATGAGTGGTGAAAGGTAATTTGAGTGTGACTACTCGTAGAGTAATCACCGAAAATGCTCCTTTTGCCAATCGAAGCGAAAG
>JAZNXT010000051.1:0-14918 GCA_045594005.1 Victivallales bacterium | reverse complement strand
GGAGTGGACTAACAGGTCCATGACCGAAAAGATCCGCAAGCAAAGGTCCGAAATAGCCTCCAAGCCAACCCGCCCCCCCCACACAAAAAAAAAAGACGCCCTCCCCCAAAGAGGAGGACGCGCGTCTTTCTTCTCACACTTAAGCAAAAGGATTTGCTTATTTCGCAGCCGGTGCTGCCGGTGCCGGAGCCGATGCCGGAGCAGGTGCAGGAGCCGGAGTGGGTTCAGGCTTTTTCACGCCGAAAACTTTGATTTCTTTCTGGATCTGTTCGATCTCTGCACGCATCTTCTGCTGAACGTCGCGGGAAGCCAAACCTTTTTTGATTTTGTTTTCCAGTTCGGCATCCAGCGGCAGGACTTTTTCAGGAGTTCTGCTGATGCGTTTGATAAAGTGATAGCCGAATGTGGTCTTCACTGCGGAAGAAACTTCGCCATCTTTTTTCAGTTCAAATGCGGCTTTGGTGAAGACAGGATCCATGGGACCTTCCATGGTGAATGCGGGCAGTTTTCCGCCATCATTTTTGGAGGGACACACGGAATATTCCGCAGCCAGTTTCCCGAAATCTTCGCCTTTTTTGATGCGGGCTTCGATTTCCGGAATTTTCTTTTTGGCATCGGCTTCCAGCTGAGCGATCACTTTCTGATCACGGGGCTGACGGGTCTGAAGATCCACCGGAGCGGCATCCAGCAGGATGTGTGCTGCAACCACTGTTTCCGGTTCAGTGAACATCTGTGCTTTGTTCTGTTCGTAGAATTTTTTAATATCGGTGGGCGTGATATTCTTTTCTTCAGCGTTCACACGGCTTTCCATATAGCGGCGCAGTGCGATCTGATTGATGACAGCAGGATTATCCACCATCTGCCCGATGTACTGATCCAAAGTCATGCCGCGCTGTTTGAGCATATTCGTGAACTGATCCTGCTGTGCCTTCGGCATCTTGTCAAACTCTGCTTTCATCATTTTCAGCGCGTCATCGCGGGTGACTTTGAATCCGGCTTTTTCCACCTGAAGCATGACGGATTTTTCCATCAGCACATTGGCGATCAATTCGTACAGAAGCCCGTCAAGCGCACTTTTGTCGATACCCGCAAGCTGATCCACAGGCATATTGAGCTTCTTCATGGTGTCGATGAGATCTTTTTTGGTCAGTTTGACTCCCCGAACTTCCCCAACGACTTCCGGCAGACCGGAAAGCAGCTGATCCAGGGAAACGACGGAAGGTGCGGCGGGTGCGGCAGGTGCAGCAGGTGCGGCAGGTGCGGCAGGTGCAGCAGGTGCGGCAGGTGCAGCGACTTCCTCCTCCGGTTCGCCCACGCGGACGCGGTCGGTAACATCCCGGGAATTGGGCTGTTGAGCGGACATCACAGCTGCGAGAGAAGTCGCGGCAGCCACGATCAATGTTTTAGCGAGATTGCATTTCATAGTGTTTTGTACCTTTCTTCTATTTCAGTTTTATTTATTTGCGTTCTCTTGAGAACTCTCTTTTTGAATATGATCTTTACGCTCCGGCATTTCCGGCACATTGAACATACCGCTGTTCATCAGATCTTTCACCATTGCGTTCCGCGCGCCATCCAAAGCATCGTTATCCGCAGCGATCAAAGCCGTGATCAACTCCGCTGTCTGAATATTACCCAGACTCCGTTCCTCCTGTGCATCGCCGTAAAGCCAGAAAAGCGGACGGTATTTTTCCAGTTTTTCCAGTTCCGCCGCATCATTTTCCTTATCTGCCGCGAAAGCGAAGATCTTTCCGGATTCCGGCAGATTCTGTGCGTATTCCCGGAGTTTCGCGCTGTTGCGGCGGAGATCGTCCGAAGTAATAGAACGCAGCAGCGCGGAAATAGTTTCATCGGTTTTCCGCAAAGATTCTATAAATTTCCGGATCGCCACGCGTTTTTCATCGGTTCCGTATTTCACGAACATCTCGTCCACCAGTTTTTCCGCACCGGCAAAATCTCCGGCCTCCAATTTTTTCCGGAGCTGTACCACATATTGATTTGTTGTGGTGAGATCTGCCAGTTCCAGCCAGAAAGAGGATTCTTTTTCGATGATGCCGTAGCGTTTGATTTTCGGCTGAACACTCTCGTATTTACGCAGGACGGATTCATTGGTGATCTCGAAAAAGAGGTCGCTCTGTTCGTGGGAAACAACCACATTTTTCCGTTCTTCGCAACCGGCAAAGCACAACATTGCAAGGATGGCAAGCACACTGTTCTGCACACGCGCTGCTGTTTTTCTGTTGTTTTTCTTTTTCATACGATTTTCCGGTTGCGATCCAAGTTCATATTCAATTATCCCAATAGAATAGCAGTACAACAGCTTTTTTGCAAGTTGAAAATGAAAAAAAATTCAATTTTTGATCGCTTGCGACCCGTCAAATGAAAGAAAAAGCATGATATTTGCGAAAAAATGAAAATCAGAGTTTGAAAAATCAGAAAAATGTGATACATTGTAAAGAAATCGCAAAACAACAACAATTTTATTACAGGAGAACAGTTCCATGGGCAGACAGTATAACAAACTGCAGAAAAGAGCACGTCGCAAAGCATATCTGGCACGCGTGAAAGCGAAAATCCGTGCTGCGATCACCGCGAAGAAAAAATAATCTTTTCCGAGCCGGTTGAAACCGACGCAGAGCAATATTTTTGCAAAAGATGATGAAACGGGTGATCCGGCACAGGCTGTATCGCCCGTTTTTTTTCGGACTTTTTCTGCCGGAAAAACGAAAACACAATACATTTACCATAACATTTACGAAGGGTACAGATGATGACAAAGATCCATCCGACAGCGATCATTGGAGAAGATGTTAAACTGGGTAAAAATGTGGAGATCGGTCCCTATTGCGTGATCGGGGATCATGTGGAGATCGGGGACAATACGCGCCTGATCGCACAATGCCATGTGTCTGATCACACCACAATGGGCAGCGGCAATATCCTTTATCCCTTCAGTTCCATCGGGACCGATCCGGAAGATTACGGCTACGATCCCAGTCAGGGTCCCTCCTTCACGAAGATCGGGAACGACAATAAATTCCGGGAAGGTGTCACCATCAACCGCGGGACCCATGCCGGAACCACCACGGTCATCGGCAACGGCTGTTTCCTTATGGCAAATGTTCATATTTCCCACAACTGTCAGCTGGGTGACGGCGTGATCATGGTCCCCATGGCGGGGATCGCGGGCTACTGCGAAGTGGGCGATAAATGTTTGATTTCCGGTCTTTCCGGGATGCATCAGTTCTGCCGCATGGGCAGAATGGCGGTCCTTTCCGGAGGTTCCACCATTTCCATGGATCTGCCGCCATTTATGATCGGGGACGGCAGAAACGGCGGTGTCCGCGGATTCAATATCGTGGGTTTGCGCCGCAATGGATTCGCGCCGGAAACGATCAAAGCGATCAAGAGTTTGTACGACATCTTTTTCCGTCACGAACTGAACATGAAAAACGCCATTGCCAAAGCAGAAGCAGAATTGCCCATGCTGCCGGAAGTGGTGGAATTTCTGGATTTCATCAAATCTTCCAAACGCGGCGTGCTTTCCGGGGATCACCACGGACGCCGCGCCTGACCGGAAGAAAATACGCGTCAGAGAAATTTGAATCCGGAAGCGTACCGCAGATCCACTTCCACCTGAAGACGGCAATGCCGTTTTGCATCGTTTGATTCTCCTGTTCCGCCAGCGGGACGGGAGATTTCGTTTTCCATGAAGGATGCCGTTCCATCCGGCGGCAGCAGATCGTCCACGGCATTGATCCATTCATCTTCCGGATAAGGCGGAGCGAAGTACCCTGCACCGGTATCCCGGTACATTCTGTCATAGATCAGATACAGCGATATCCCCTGTGGTTTGATGCTTCCGCTTTTTTGCAGAAAAGCATTGTTCCGGAACAGTGCGCCGGCTGTTTTTTTGGAAACGATCCACACACCGGAACCATCGGTATCGTGAAAAAAATCCCGTTTCATTTCAGAAACATCGCCGGAACTGCTCCGCCACTGTGCGCCGCTCCATACATCCAGTTCCGAAAGATGGGATCCACGCCGGAACAGCGTGCCTTCCGCCGGAGGATAATCCGGAAAATGTGAAAAAGATGATGTTCCGTCCGGATGCTGCATCAATACAAAACCTTTTTCCACGGCGTGAGTTTCTGCCGGATGATCCCAGGCGATCCCGATCTCCCGGACCGGACAGAACAGAAGTTTCAGGATCCGGTATGCGTTCCAGAGGAAATCGCTGATCGACCCGTCAGGATCCAGAGGATATTGAGCCAGCAGGTCCGCCGCGTTGAAGGGAGTGAACTGCACAGTGAGGGGAGTATTTTCGATCGATGCGGAAAAATTGATTTCCTCGGTCGTGAGGATCATGGAATATTCCACAAGCTGAACATACAGATATTTCTGTCCCCAGGATGGGGTATCAACAGGCAGATCCCATTCCTGAAAATACGATCGTGCAGCGGGATTTTTCAGTGTGATTTTTTCTGTGCAGAATGGTGTGGAAAGAGTCAGGGCGGCAAAACGGTGCTGTTCATCGACCGCGGAAAAATGCGGGATCAGATATTCCAGCGCGGCAGAAATCCTGTCACACCATTCTTTGATCCCGTCACCGGAACAGACACTTTTTTCAAGGTCGATCTGCGGATGAGTGATCCCCAGGACAGCATACCGTTCCTGAACGGCTTTCCAGACTGCACTGAAGCGGTTGAACAATGAATCGAAAAGCAATGACTGCGGAGAATCCCAGTTCCCCGCATCATCCCAGCATTTGATCTCTCTGATCGGCATAAAATATGATCTCCTCTTGAAGTTACAGGAATTTATGCAGGCGCGGAGCGTCAAATATTTTTCTCCCGCTCTTGAAAAAAAAGGAAACACTGTGTATATTATATCTTTACAGAAAAATAACAGGATCCGTGATATGACATCAAAAAGTCTGATTCTTTTTATATCGTTTTTCAAGATCTCCGCCGTGGCAGTGGGCGGCGGGCTGACCATGTATCCGCTTATTATGAGTGAATTTACCGAAAGACGCAAATGGATCTCCCAGGAGGAGATGATGGATTGCTTCGCGGTGGTGCAGTCCTTGCCCGGTCTGATCGGCATCAATATGGCTGTGGCAGTGGGATACCGCATTGCCGGAATCGTCGGCGGTCTGATGGCAACGCTCGGAATGGCATTGCCGCCGGTCCTGACGATCCTGCTGATCTCCACATTTTTTCTGGAATATTCCGGCAATCTCTGGGTGGAACGCGCCTTTCTCTGCATCCGGTCGGCGATCTGTGCATTGATCCTGCTTGCGGCAGTGAAGATGGGTAAAAACATTTTGAAAGCCCCCTTCCCGATTTTTGTTGCGGCGGCGGCATTTATTGTGTTCACTGTTTTTCCGGATGTCAATGCGGTCTGGGTATTGATCGCCGCGGCAGTGGCGGGTGTGATCTACAGTCTTGTTCACCGGGAGAAAATGCCCGCCGCAAAAGATGAGGAGAAAAAACAATGAGCAATATAATTTTCTTTTTCTGGCTCTTTGCGAAAATCTCCTTTTTCACATTCGGAGGCGGATACGCCATGGTTCCGCTGTTTCAAAGCGAGCTGGTGTTCCGCTACGGTTTGATGACCAATGAACTTTTTGCAAACATGGTGGCATTGGCACAGGTCACGCCCGGTCCCATCGGACTCAATGCGGCAACTTATCTGGGATTTCAGCAGCACGGCGTGATCGGTGCGCTTGCGGCATCGGCGGGAGCGATTGCGCCTTCTGTGGTGTTGACCATGATCGCGGCGGCATTTCTGGCGGCATTCAAGGAAAATAAATATGTGCAGGCGATCCTGCGGGGCATCCGCCCGGCAACGGTCGGGCTGATCGCGGCGGCAGTGATCTTTTTTGCAGAGATCTCGGTCTTTACCGCACCGATACGGAAACTTGTTTCCATGCCTGTTTCCGACTGGTTCTGCTGGCAGGCATGTGTGCTTTTTGCGGTGGTGCTGACCGTGCAGCTGATCTGGAAAAAGATCAATGTCTTCGCGCTGCTGATGGGTGCGATCGCATTGGGACTGGGCTTGTTTTATCTGAGCGATCTGCTTCAGACGGCGTAAAAAAATATCAACAAAAGGATTTTTGGAATATGGAACTGGATTTGAACGAATTGCGTAAAGAGATCGATGCGTGCGATGCAAAGATCGTGGCTCTTTTGAACGAACGCTTCAGAATCGTCCTCAAAGTGGGAGAATACAAAAAAAGCAAAGGCGAACCCATCCGCGTTCCCGCACGGGAACAGGCGGTGCTGGATAAAGTCTGCGCTCTGAATCAGGGACCGATCAAAGATGAAACATTGTGCGCCATCTACCGGACATTGATGGACGGAGCCGTAGCACTGGAGGAGGAAGTGTAAATATGGCTGGTCCCGTTCTCAAAATCCTTTTCATCGGCGATGTGGTGGGTCGCGGCGGCAGAATGGCTGTCAGAAATCTGCTGCCGGATCTGAAAAAAGAATACGGCTGCACCTTTGCGGTGGTCAATGCGGAAAATTCAGCAAACGGCGCAGGGATCTCTGCAAGCTGTCTGGAAGAAATGCCCGGTGTGGATGTGTTCACATCCGGCGATCACATCTGGGATCAGAAACGGTTTGAAGATGAGATCCTGCGGTTCAAAAATGTGCTGCGGCCTGCAAATTTCAGCACCCTTCAGCCGGGGAACGGCTGGGGGATCTTCCGCAATCAGGCGGGGGGGGAAGTGGCAGTGATCTCGCTGCTGGGAAAAGTTTTCATGCGGTCAAGTGCGTACTGTCCTTTTGAAACGGCGGAAAAGATCCTGAAACAGATCCCCGGCACCTGCAGCTGTATCATCGTGGATTTTCACGCGGAAGCCACCAGCGAAAAACTGGCACTGGCGTGGTTTCTGGCGGGGAAAGTGACCGCCGTGATCGGGACCCATACCCATGTGCAGACGGCAGACAGCAGGATCCTGCCCGGCGGAACTGCCATGCTTTCCGATGTGGGCATGGTGGGCGGCAATGATTCCATCCTCGGCAGAGATGTGCAGGATGTGATCAGAAAATTCAGAACGGATATGCCCACAAAACTGAATGTGGTGGAAGATAATATCCGGCTGGATGCCTGCGTTATTTCATACGAACTTACTACCGGCAAAGCTGTCGGAATCGAAACGATCTCAAAAATTTATCATCCCGGACAGGAGGAACTCTCATGAGCAACATTCATCCCATCGACTGGAAACGCGTTGACATCCTTATTGATCTCGCACTGGAAGAAGATCTCGGCGAAAACGGCGATATCACCACCGATTCCGTGATCGATGCCGACCTGAAAGCAAAAGCCGTCCTGCTGGCAAAACAGGATCTTGTCTGTGCAGGTCTGCCCGTAGCGGAACGGCTGTTCAAACGGATCGATCCGGAAATCGGATTCAAAGCCCTTGTCAAAGATGGCGATGTGCTGAAAAAAGGCGATATCCTCGCAGAAATGTACGGTCCTGCACGGGCATTGCTCACCGGCGAACGCACCGCGTTGAATTTTATCCAGCGGCTCAGCGGATCCGCCACAATGGCACATAAATATCAGGCTCTTGCCGGTGATAAATCATGGATCCTTGATACCCGGAAGACCACGCCCGGCTGGCGGAATCTGGAAAAATATGCTGTGTCCGTAGGCGGCGCACATAATCACCGGATCGGTCTTTTCGACCGCGTGATGATCAAAGACAATCACCGGGAACTTGCAGGATTGGAAGGTGCTGGCGGGATCCTCCGCAGTGTGGAACGGGCAAGAAAAATGTTCCCCGGCTTTGAAGTGGAAGTGGAAATCGATTCTCTTTCCGAACTCAGCGAAGCATTGGAATCCAAAGCGGAATATATCCTGCTGGATAATATGAGCAACGAAATGATGGCGGAAGCTGTCCGGATCACCAACGGCAGAGCCAAACTGGAAGCCAGCGGAAATGTCACCGAAACCCGCGTGGCATCCATCGCGGAAACCGGCGTGGATTTCATCTCCTCCGGCGCATTGACCCATTCCGTCAAAGCAGCCGATATCTCCATGGATATCGTCCTGGACAACTGATTTTTTGCAATACTGCCGCACCCTACTCTCGGGTCCGACAAGTCCGACAAGTCCGACAAGTCCGACAAGTCCGACAAGTCCGACAAGTCCGACAAGTCCGAAAAAGCCCGCGAGACAACGCGGGGGCGGCTCAACTCACAGCGTTCGTCTGCCGCCGGGAGCCGGGATTATTCTCTATCACGCAATTTTCCATATCTCCGGATGTGCAGATCATCTCATCCAATGCACACTCATGGAGGGTATTATTGGCGATCACGCAATTTTCCAGCTGATGCAGTTTCAGACCGCAGACTGGCGAAAATTCACCCTGCCCGCCATCATCTCTGCCGCAGGCAAGACTGTTTCCGGTAAATGCGACACCGCGGCAATCGCGGATACTGCAATGCGCTGATTTTTCCGGATCGGTCCATTCCGGTTTTCCGCTGCGATAGATCACATTCCCGCTGACCGCGATATCGCCGGCATGTTCCAATTCGATCCCGAAACATCCGCTGCGGTCGATATAGTTTCCGGTGATATTGTATTTTGCGCCGCGCCGGATCACGATCCCGCCTTTCATGTTCCATTCGATACGGTTTCCGGTCATGGTGACAGAGGCATTTTCTTCCATGGATGTGAATCCCGCGCCGTAATTTCCGCTGAACCAGTTATCCATGACAAAGGCATCCCATCCGCGCATGGCAAGACCGCTCCCCAGATTCCCGAGGCAATGGCAATGACGCACAGAAAAACACCACACCCGTTCCAGATGGATGGCATCACCGCTGAAGCGTTCAATGCGGCAGTTGATGATCGCGGGCGTATCTTCTTCTTTGCCGTAATCTTCTTTGAAAAGTCCGATCCCGTGAACGATCTCATCGCCGGATCCGGCTCTGCCGCGCAGACAAAGTCCTTCCAGCTGAACTCCGAATGCGCCGGTGATATCGATGAGAGCCTTCCCGTTTTCTGTTCCGGGGTGCTGGATCAGTACACTGCCGCCAACCGCACGGAAACTGAAATTGGCACTGCCGCAGATCCGGATCCGCGGTGCAGCATGGATCGTCCGGATCAGATATTTTCCGGGCGGCACAAACACGATCCCTTCCTGTGCGGCAGCGGCATCGACCGCGGCTTGAAAGGCGGAGGTATCATCGCTGACACCGTCACCGGCTGCACCCATTTTCCGGACATCAAAAAAGCCGTAAGAATCGTTTATCATCATCTTTTTCATCCTTTCCTGTGAGATTCGGCATTACTATATCCGGTAAAAGGTGTCATCTCAAATTTTTTTCTGAAAAAAGATGATCTTTTCCGGAAAAAAACTTGTTTTTTCGGGGAATCAGCGTATATTTTTTTGAAAAATAATGAGGTAATCTCAAAACTCTTGCAACTTGAGGAGACCATTTCACATGATCGCACAACTGACAGGAACGATCGTCAAAGCAAACCTCACCGAAGTCATACTGGATGTTCACGGTGTGGGTTATCGCGTGGCGATTCCCATGAGTACATTTGATAATCTTCCCCGTGAGGGCGGCACCACGACGCTGCTGACCCATCTTTCCATTACGGAAAATGACATGGCACTTTTCGGATTCGGCACGGAACGGGAATTGACCGTTTTTAAAATGCTGATCACCGTCAGCGGGATCGGTCCCAAAACGGCACTGAATATCCTCAGCAGCATGAATATCCCCTCTTTCTGTCAGGCTCTTGCCAACGCAGATGTGAAGTCGCTGAAAAAGATCAACGGCATCGGTGCAAAATCTGCCGAACGCATGATCGTGGAATTGCGGGATCAGATCGACAAGATCGCGCCGGAAGCCGCGCTGGGGATCCTGCCCGGCGGTGCAGCTGAACCGGCATCCAAAGAAATGGAAGACGCGCTCCTTGCGCTGGAACAGCTTGGCTTTCAGAAATCCAAGATCCAGAAAATGGTGGCGGATCTGGTACAAAGTCTGCCCGAAAATCAGCGGAGCGTGGAAAATATCGTACGGAAATCTTTGCAGAGTCTGAACAAATGAGCAATCAAACATTACATCCGAAAACATTGGAGGAACACCGCCAGTACCTTTACGATATCGTGCGGCTGAAACTTTTTTTCCTTCATCTCTATCTCACGGAAAAAGAACCGGGTGCGGATTTTTCCCACACGATCCGGCAGAAAGTGGATATTTACCGGAAGACGGAAGCAAATCCCGGCCCGCACACGCCGACAGAACTTTTTTTTGATGCGCCTGCGTGGAAAAATATGGAAGACGAAGCAGAACGCATCTTCAAAAGTTACGGAACGAACAGCGACAATGCGCGTCAAAAGTTTGAAGATGAAGCATTTCTGGTATTCAAAGATTCCATCGACCTCCGTTGTGAACGGGATTTTCTGGACAACAGCGTACTGGAAAAATATCAGTGCGGCAGCCTGAAACACGAAGATGCGGTCAATGAAGACGGCTGGCTGGGCTTCCACATGGCAAATGCGGTGCGGCCTCATTCTTTTTACGATGATCCGTTATATCTGCCGCGTTGTTTCCGCGCGCTGCTCCGTGTGGCGGAAGTCAAATACCACGCGAAAGAGATCTTCACTCATTCCTGGCTGAACGATACCAAACGCTGGCAGGCTCAATTTCCGGCGGTCTGGATGGAAAATATGAGCGAAGCAAGCGAAAATGTCAACTGGACTTACGGCTGGTGGGGTCAGTTCATTTCCGCCCGGGGAGACCTTCAGAAAAAGAATGCGGACTATCTGCGGGAACATCACGATTTCCCCTGTAAACCGCGTCTTTCCCATTGTCCGGTAAATCTGATGAAAGAACACATTTTCAACATTTTAGGAGAATAAATATTATGAGAAAGTACATTCTTGCGAGCAGCACTCTGGGAACCTGGTTCGATCAGGCGATGGAAGATGCCATCCGTGCCAACAAATTCAGACAGTTGGAATTGAGTGCGGGTCTGCTTTACTACGAAGAAAACAAAGAGCGTTCGGACGAAACCATCCGTCGGATCCAGAATATGGTGAAAGACGGCGCATTGGTCATCGGCTCCGTACATATTCCTTTCGGCACGCCTTTTGATCCTTCTGCCATTGATGAAAACGACCGCCTCCGCAACTGCGAAAATATCCGTATGATCGTGCGCAAATGCGTGGATGCCGGATTGGGTGCGCCCCATTATACACTCCATGGCGGAATGGAACCAACACTGGATGCCGACCGACCGCACCGTCTGGCACAGTCCCATAAATCCCTTGCGGAACTGGCTCCGTTCTTTGCGGAATTGGGAGCCTGTGTCAATGTGGAACTGTTGCCCCGTTCCTGCTGCGGGAACACGGTGGAGGAATTGCAGATCATTACAGACGGTCAGCCGGAAAATGTGGGTGTCTGTCTGGATGTCAACCATGTGATGAACCGCGCGGCACACTTGCCGGAATATATCCGCGCCCTTGCGCCGCGGATCAAAAGTTTCCATCTTTCCGATTACGACAATGTGGATGAGCAGCACTGGTACATCCCCCACGCCGGAGTGATCGACTGGCACGCGGTCATGCCCGCCATCCGTGAGATCGACCACGATGTCAATATGATCTTTGAAGCGCGTTTTCTTCAGGGCTGCACCTGGCGCGGCAATACCAAAATGGATTCAGCGGTCCGCCTGTATGAATATGCAGCGTACTATCTGGAAAATATCGAAAAATTTGCTGCCACTGATGCCGAATTTGAAACATTCAGCATCCCGGGCAACTGAAAGAAAATATTATGATCGATCTGCGGATTGAGAAATTTTCTTTTGCGGATGCCGGAAAAAAAGCCGGAGAAGGATTCACGCTCATCATCCGGGATTTTGATCCGGCAAATCTGCCGGCAGACGGACAGGAGTTTACGCTGGCAGAGATACCCGGCGCGTTTACCCTGATCCGGCGTTATGCGGTCAGAAGCGATGCCCTGAATGATTATACATCCTACTGGGAACACATGAAGGAACTGGCGGTCTTTGATGCCAGTCAACACTATGCTGCACACGCGTTGGAAGATGGTTCCATTCCCGTGATTGAAGGAGCAGTGACGCTTCACGATGAGGCACATCCGGACTGGAAAGAGATCCGCGTCGGGTTCCCCGTGAAGCTCATCCCTCCGGGAAAACATGACCTGGTGCTGCATTGCGACGGAGTCCGGCTGCATTTAATTCTGGATCAGGAACTTGCAGACGAAAATTTCATTTACGGAAAGATCGATCTCTCCCGGAAAGATGAGTTGCGCAGCGGGTATGAAGATACCAGTTTCTCCGCGCCCGCCATCCTGCCGGATATCACTGTGGAACGGCGGAAAATACCCGGTTCGCTCCAGTTTTTCTCGCCTCCGGGCTATAATGCGTGGGTGGGAGATGTGGTTCCTTTTGAACATAACGGGACCGTTCACATGTTCTATCTTCACGATCGCCGTCACCATGCCAGCAAGTTCGGCACAGGAGCCCATTACTACGGTCACTACTCCAGTACCGATCTCATCAACTGGACCGAACACGATTTCACCGGCAGGATCGAACATCAATGGGAAACCTGCGGAACGGGAACGCCATTTTTTCATAATGGCAAATATTATTTTGCGTATGGTCTTCATACCGATAGATTTATACCATACGAAGAAAATGCGGGCAAACTTCTGCAATCAGAAGCGGCAGCCACCGGCGTGGTTCATTGCCGCACCTTTGAAGAATTGGGAATGTGTCATCCGGAAGGTATGACATACGCCGTGAGCAATGATTGTTTTGATTTTCGCAAATCTTTGAAACTGACACATTTCAGCGAGAATCCAAGCGTTTATACCATGCCGGATAACACGCTGAATATGTATGCAGACGGACTTTGGAAAGCCGATCAGGTGGATGGTCCGTGGACACGGCTGCGGAGTGATTTTCCCCCATCCTTCCGCGATGCCGCCATGGGAAATACGCTGGAATGTCCAAGTTTTTTTGAATGGAACAATTACTATTACATGATCGTCGGGATGACGGGGATGTATGGCGCGGATAACGCAGAATTCTCTGATTATAAAGATATTGCAGCGGAAGGACTGGATGTGTACGACGGCATGATCGTCCCCATGGTCATTCCGTACAGAAAAGATCGCCGTCTGATCTCCGGCTGGATCTTCCCCTTCGGCACTTATTTCTGTATGCACGAGCTGGTCCAGTTCCCGGATAAAATGCTGGGCAGTAAATGGGTCAGCGAACTTTATCCGGAAATCAAATCCAAAGAGAACATTGCAGAAAATATTGAAAACAAGAAAGATCTGCAAAAAATAGATTCCGTTTCTTCCGACAGTTGCTACATATTTGAACTGGAAAACTCTCACGGTGCGATCGCGGTCCAATTCCTGAATGAAGCTGGAAACGGATGTGAATTTCAGTTGGATCTTGACGGAAAGTGGGCGCAATACGAATCCGTTTCCAATGAATGTTTCCGTCCGCCTCTGCCGACGATGCGTGCCGTGATGGAAAACTGGCGGGACAAGATTGCATTTTTCAAAGAACTTCCTTCAGAAATCAAATACAAATGCCATGTCTATTCCAAAGATTACCGTCTTGACAAACTGCGCGGGACCGATGAAAAATTCACTCTGCGGCTGATGATGAAATACGATCCGAAAATGCCGTCCACGATTCTGGATGCAGAGATCGCAGGGGTGCGGACAATGCTCAGTTTGCGGGATGGATTGAAAGTGAAACAAGTCGCGATCGCTGTAAAAAACGGTGCAAAAATCAGGCGGATCACCGCAGAAAGGTTCTGAAAAATGGAAATTGGATTTCAACAGGAAAAATGTATCCGTTGCGGATTGTGTCTGAAAGATTGTCTCGGCGGGATCCTGGAAAAAGATCCGGAGGGATTCCCCCGGCTCTCTCCCGATAACGGAAAATACTGCATCAAATGCGGTCATTGTTTTGCCATCTGTCCCGCAGGTGCCGTGGTGTTCAATGGCAAAACTGCCGCTGATGCGCCCCCGAAAGGACCCGTTCCCGCCGGAAATGAAATGGCAAATCTGCTGCGTCAGCGGCGGAGTGTCCGCAGTTATCAGCCGCAGGCGATCGATCCGGAAAAAATGGCACAGCTCAAAGAGATCCTTACCTGGACACCCACAGGATGCAATGACCACAAACTGATCTTTTCCATCGTGGAAGATAAAGAGATCATGGATGAGATCCGCGCAAAAGTCACCGCCCGGCTGCAATTCCTGATGAAAAGCGGGATCGCACAACTCATCTTTCCGCCCGCAAAACGGTATTTTCACGATATCATGGATGGAACCGATGTGATCTTTCGCGGAGCCCCCCATCTTATCATCGCATCCACGCCGAAAAAAGCACCCTGTGCCGATTGGGACGCAAAAATCGCATTGAGTTATTTCGATACCATGGCGCAATCCCTCGGTCTGGGGACCTGCTGGTGCGGTTTCGCCGTTTACGCGTTCCGGCTGATGCCGTCCCTCAAGAAAAAATTGGCTCTCCCCCGCGGATACCGTATTGATGCAGCAATGCTTTTCGGTGAACCCGCCATCCAATATGCCAGACCAACTCTCCCCGAACCTTTCCGGATCGACCGGATAAAGGGTGCATAGCACCTTTTTTGGATCGGGCGGCTCAATTTCGCTACGCTCATTTGCCGCCATGCGCTGACGCTTGTTTGCCGCCTTTTCTGGATCGGGCTTTTCAGCTTCGCATTCGCTCGCTTGATGCCTGTGTTTTTTCGTGGAATACGGATTGGTACAGATGGGTACGGATGGGTACGGAGAAAACACACTCTGGATTTGATTATCACCTTCCGTACAAATCCGTACAAATCCGTACAAATTCCAATTTTTTGTCCGACC
>JAZNXT010000050.1:0-24769 GCA_045594005.1 Victivallales bacterium | reverse complement strand
CCGGATGCGCTTTCGCGAATAAAAGTTTTTGAAAAGGGGTTCGGGGAAAAACTTTTTTCAAAAAGTTTTTCCCCGCAAAATCCCTCTTACAAAATATTCATTCCCGGATTCAGTTTCACATTGCCGTATGTGCCGCTGATGCCTTCGGGGAGGGAGATATTTCCGGAGACTTTTCCGTTGCCTTCGTTCACAAAGTGGAAGTGGATGAAACCATCGGGGTGGACCAGGGAGCTTTTGATCTCTTTGAGGGATCCGAGGCGCGGTTGGAGAGAAATGGTTTTGAATCCGGCGGAAGCAGGGCGGATCCCAGCCAGAGAAGCGAAGTAGTGGTGATAGAGGTGTGCGCCCCAGGCGTGGCAATCCGATCTTGTGGGTTCCGGAGTTTCCCAGGTGGTGACGGCACCTTTTTCCAGCATACCGGTCCACAGCTGCATATAATCTAAAATCTTTTCGCCGGCTCCGAATTTCTGGAATGTATCGAAAAGATAGTGGATGAAATAGAGTGTCGGCACGGAAATATTCTTTTTATTGAGCATGGCATTGAAACAATTTTGTGCTTCTTCACCGGAGAGGACACCGGCGAGAAGAGCCATACATTGAGCGTGCATACTGTAATGTTCTTTTGTTTCTTCATCGGCAAAGAGTTTTTCATCTTCCACCCAGAAGATATTTTTCACGCCTTTTGCCACGCGGTCGAAACAGGTCTGATAGTAGGAGAGAAGCCCGTTGTTTTCTTCCGGCAGGAGCATGGTTTCCAATTCCATTGCCGCCCGGAGCGACAAGAGATAGTGCATGGAAAAGATGGCGGCTTTTCCTTTATTCTGCAGAGGATAGGGGATCCCTTTGTTCCATTCTGCGTTGACCCAGTCCACGAAGGACCAGCCGGGCAGATTTTCGATCACGCCTTCACTGTTCACATATTCACCGAGGGCAATGAGCATGGCGCGAACGGACCGGCGCAGGTGGAGGAATTCCTCATCGGAATCGAATCTGCGGTACATCATGTAATCCCGCACCATCAGGGTCCAGATGGCACTGAAAGTACAGCTGAGCTGACTGCCTCTGCCGGGATAATGTTCCGCCACGACTCCGTCCCACACGGAACGGGACCAATCGAAAAGATGGAGTGCGCGCAGGGGCAGTCTGGCATCTTTTGCGACGGTGTAAGTGGTCAGGACTTCCAGGCGGGTATCGCCCACATACATGAGCTGTTCGTAGAAGGGGCAATCCATATAAGTTTCGTGCATACAGCTCTGCAAAGCGCGGATCAGCATCGGCTGCACATCGTTCAAACGGGCATCATCTGCAATGAAAGAGGATTCATTTTCAATGGGATAGCGACATTCCACAAAATCCAGTCTGTTCAAAATCAGCGGAGCAGCACCAGTTTTGATACGGATCATTGCATAGCGTCCGGCTCTCCACCAGAAGGGGGTGATATCGTGATCTTTTCCATCGAAATTCCGGAAAATATCCACCATACAGGTCACGGGGAAGATCTTACCGGTGACTTCGCTGCGGTTGCCTTTGGCGTAAAAATCTCCGCTGACGGTCTGGAGAGATTCCGCCAGCATCACTTCCACGCGGGAATCGGCATCGCCGCCCTGTGCTGCCAGGTTGCAGTATGCGCACAGATAGGTATTGAAATCAATGAGTACGCACAGATTTGTATTGGCTCCGACCTCCATACACCCGGCGGACCCGTCGAAAAATCTCTGCCACGCTGCGCGGTCCGGATTTTCCGTCGATTCCGCCGATACGGTGATCTCGCTGTTTTCGGCAAAGGTGTCTTCCATGACAGCGCGGACGGTGATGGCTCCGTCAAATTTTCTGCGGATCTGTTCCGGCAGATTGCCCGGACAGAGTCGTTTACCCCAGACTTTTCCGCCGTAGATATTATCGAAACGCACCCCGCATTGCACAACGGGTTCCACAAATTCGGTCTTTGTATCATATTCTTTCACATCGAAGATCCCGCCGCTGCCGACAGCCCAGCCGCAGTTGCCGAAGGAGACACCATTGATCAGACGCACTTTCCACGGGGCATCGCAGGTATTGAACATGGCGCGGCGTTCTTCTGTTTTGACGCCGAAAAGGAATCCGGGTGCGTTCATAAGTTGTGCCAGCGGCATGGCTCCGGTGCTGTCCGGATAATACCAGCAGCGGGCGGTAAGCACATGATGCCCCGCGCTGAATTCAACCGGGAGCGTGGCAAAGGACCAGTGGTCCGCATCGCCGCGGTCGGGTCCCATGCTGATAAATTCGCCGTCCAGATAGAGTTCGTAGCGGTTGTCAGCGGAAACGGTACATTCTTCGGTGAAGGGTGTTTCCACATCAAAAGCCAGTTCAAATTCCACCATACTGCTGTCGATGACTTCTTTTGCGGCGGGATGCCACAGCCATGCGGCATTATCCGCATCGTATTGACGGATAATGTTTTCATTCCGCGGGTCTTTGATTTCCTGCGGATAGATCCTTTGAGGTCTTTTCATAATGTTTTTCCTTCTGTATTTTAAGTTTACAATTTGGAATTTTCAGGGTTTCCCGGATCAAGTGTCAGAATCTGCTCTTTCACTTTTTCACATTCTTCAGCAGATGCCGCACGATGGCGCAGCAGCCGGTATTTCAGACGGTAAAGAGAACTGTCCTGCGGAGCCAGAAGCAGGGTGGCATCCAGCAATTTTTCCGCCTCGGCTGTTCTTCCCTGCCGTAAGAGATCCCGGATCCGCATGGCACGCACGAAAGGAGAATCTTCCGCGGCTTTCAATGCTGCCGTATATTCTTTTTGTCCATCGCTGCTGCGGGCGGGATCTGCCCACAATCCGGCAATATCCGCATATTTTGCAAACAGATATTCTTTCCGCAATTCCCACGCGGCATAAGTGACTGTAAAAAGAGCCGTTACGCAAAGAAACAGAAAAATTTTCAGGGAAAAAGGTCTTGTTTTTTCTTCCGGTTGAGCGTCATGCAGTACGATCATCCCCAGCAGAAACAGAGTCGCCGCATAGCCCGGCACTTCCGCCCCCACTTCCATGAGGGAATTGATGGAGAGAACAGCCAGAGCCGCAAGAACCGACGCAAAATACAAATCTGTTTTCTGTTCCCGGATCAGTTTCCGGAATCCGGCAAAAAGCGGCAATGCCAGCAGCGCGATGGCGGCAAGAAAACTGAAAATCCCGCATTGCGATCCCATAAGAAGGGGGAAATTGTGCGGTGACCGCGGCAGTTCATCGTTGCACAAAAGTTTCAGTGCAGGATATTCGTAAAAGAAATCACCCCAACCTGTTCCGGCAAGGGGATGAGAGAGCATCATCTTCAAAGCGGCAAGATCGTAATCCAGCCGGAAAAGAATGGAATCCGCGCCCCGTCGGAAGATGATCAGCAACGCGATCCCGAAAACTGCAAAAACTGCCGCTCCGCTCAAAAGCAGACGCATCTTTTTCGTTTTGACAGCAAAAAATGCCGTCAGAAAAATCCCTGCCGCAAGGGAAAGCACCGCGCCCCGGCTGCCTGTCATCCAGATGGGAACTGCAAAAAGGATCAGCACAACAGAAGAAAGAAGGAGCTGTGCCGCACGCGGCGGTTTGACATGACTGCCAGCCCATTTCCAGATCCCCGCGAGAAAAAGCGGCAGCATCGCCGCGAGGAATCCGGCATAGGTGTTGCAGAGATTGAAGGTGCCGAAAATCCGGTCGCTGGTCAACTGGCGTTTTACATTATCGGAAAGCTGCCGGTCCAGACCATGAGCATACACAAAATCTTCCGCTTCCTGAATGGCTCCGGCGATTTGATCGTATCCCGCAAAAAGTGTGATGACAGTCCCGGACGCAAGCGCGATCAGGAGTTTCGGCGCAAGATCCTTTTCCAACTGCAACGCCAGAAAAACACTGCCGCCGCAGCAGGCAAGACCCATAAAAAAATCGATATATTGACGGGCATATTCCGTGCAGGAAGCGTGAATGGATCCGGCAAAGGCACTCAATGCAAGAAACAGCATCAAAAGAAATTGCCACGCGGAAAGTCCGGAGATCCTGCCCCGTTCACGGTAAAAACGGAACAGTGTGAACAGAAAGAGTAAACCGGAAATAAATACAAAAAAATGAGCTGACCACGTTTCATAGATCAGCGAAAAAATATCAGAGGGAAATCCTGCGGGGATATCGGGTATCCCCGCAGGATGGGTAAATTTTACCGGCAAAAGAAAAGTGACTGCAAGCAGCAGTGCAAGCCACAGTTTCTGCGGGAGATCCATGCGCTCTTCTGCCGGAGAGTTTTTACTTGACTTTGACGACCTGACCGCAACGGCGGGAATCTTCTGCCGCAAACGTCATAAGATGGCTTTCCAGCGTCACATCCGTGCCGGAGAGGATCGCGGAGGTATCGCCGGTTTCCAGCGCGTACACAAATGCATCCACAATGCCGCCGTCGCCGCCGCCGTGACCGGAAAGGATACCGCCGTCGTTGATGATATTGGTATCGATCACTTCTTCATTGACAGTCACATCGTGGGGATCGGAGTTGTAATAACGGTGAATGGTGATCTTCTGACCGTCGCCGTAGAGAGAGGCTTCCGTACCGAAAATGCGGGTGACGCGTCCAACATCGCTGAATGCTGTCATGACCATCTGTGCCGTGGCACCGTCATTGAACTTCATATTCACGACCTGATGATCCACCACATCGTTGTCGCACTTGTAAACACAGCGTCCGTAGGGACCTTCCTTCAGGGCTTTCAGCACGCCTTCCGTGGTCAGATCATCCGTAAGCACATCTGTGGGCCAGCCTTTGATCCCTTTGAAAATACGGTCACGCAGATAGATCTTCAATGCGGAGTAGGGGCAGGTGGATTCCACACCGGCAGGGCAGTCCGTGCAGCGGTCTGCCGCACCTTCCGGCTGATTTTCAGCACGGAAATGATAGAGGGAACCGAAAGACTGGACTTCATCGCAGGGACGGTCCATCAGGTAACGGATCCAGTCCACATCGTGACAGCATTTTGCCAGAAGCATGAAACTGGATTCCTGTTCATTTCTCCAGTTTCCGCGGACAAATGAGTGTGCCTGGTGCCAGTGAGCCACACTTTCCAGATGCTGCATGGAAACCACTTTACCCAGCGTCCCCGCATCCAGGATCCGTTTGATCGCACGGGTGTACTGCGTATAACGGAGAACATGACAGACGGCAAAGACCACGCCCGCTTCCTTCACTGCTGCACAGATACGGCGGCAGGCTTCCGCGGTGGGCGCAATGGGTTTTTCCAACAGAATGTTGTAGCCGAGTTTCGCAAACGCGATGGCGGGTTCTTCGTGCATGGCATCCTGAGTGCAGATAAAGACGGCATCTGCAAATTTCGGCAGTTTCGCCACTTCGCTCCAGCAGCGGAAACGGCGTTCTTCCGGCAGATCGTAGTGATCTGCAATGCGGTTGCGCTGAAAGTCACGGGGTTCTGCAACACCCACGATTTCTGCGCGTTCCGGCATTTTTTTCAGGAGTTCAAAGTATCCGGTGCCGCGTCCGCCTGCACCGACGATGATGATGGAAACTTTTTTTGTCATGTTGACAGCCTCATTACTTGTTTGTAGAAAAATTTGTTTGAATTGAAAACATACACCCGTTTTCCGGAATTGCCAACCTTTTTTACTGTTTTATCGAAGAAAATCATACATTTTTTACCGCAGTTGCAGAAAAAGATCATTTTCCCGGTTAAGTAAAGATATTTTATAAATCATGCCCTTGCAGAAAAAGAAGATCCGTGCTATATTCCGCCGATGTCTTTACCAACAATCAGGAGAATACGATATATGAAGCCATCCATGACAACTGTCCCGCCTGCAAGACCACAGGAAAAACATCTTTCCGCAAACCGTTCTTTTCAGGGGATCCCCGGAATCTGCCGGTTGCCCTCCGGGCGTCTTTTCGCCACCTGGTACGGCGGCGGATGCGGAGAAAATCAGGATAATTTTGTGATGCTGGTTTATTCGGATGACGACGGCGCAAGCTGGAGTGATACCGTCTGGGTGGTGGATCCGCCGCCGGAAATGGTGCGTGCCTATGATCCGGCATTGTTTGTTTCGCCGGAAGGAAGATTGTTCTGGTTCTGGTCACAGGCGGAATCCAGTGAAAAATGTGCGATATTCGACGGATCGGCAGGCGTCTGGATGTCTGTCTGCGATAATGTTTCCGATCCTGTGGAGGAGTACCGCTGGAGTGTACCTGTACGGATCGCAGACGGCATTATGATGAACAAACCCACCGTCCTTGATAACGGCGATTGGGCTTTGCCCGTTTCCGTGTGGGGATGTTATTCTGCGCAGTTCCCCGATAATGACCCCGGTGACAGACTGATCATTACATCCGACGGCGGGAAAACTTTTTCCGAACGGGGCAGGGTGCTGGCTGGAGAAGATCTGCGGATTTTCAGTGAACACTATTTTTACCAGCTGAAGGATCAGAAGACGATCCGGGTGGGTGTGCGTACAAAAAAAGGCTGTTATTGTGCGGAATCTGCCGATGGCGGTATCAGTTGGAGCGAACTGGCTCCAGCCACATATACCACCTGCAATTCCCGCTCTTTTGTCATCCGCCTTGCCTCCGGCAGACTCCTTGCAGTGTTCAACGATGATCCCGCTGTCCGGCGCAATATGACTGCCGCGCTTTCCGGTGACGACGGCGCGACCTGGACCCATAAGCTGCTGCTGGATCCCCGTCAGGAAACCTCTTATCCGGATATCGTTCAGGCGGAAGACGGCACCATCTACATCATCCACGATCATGCCCGTTATCAGGGCGGTTACATCCTTGTTTCCCGGATCACGGAAAGAGATATCGAAGCAGGGCGTCTTGTGGATCCCGCCAGTTATGCTTCCCGGATCGTGAGCCACACAAAAAATGTGCAGTGACCGGTCAATTCTGATTCAGTGTGAGTTCGCCGAACGAAGCGGATTCGTGGACGAAACCGCCGCTCCAGCTTGACATTTCACGCACCCGTTTGCCGTTGCTGTTGTTGTAATATTTTCCGCGGATGGGCTGGAAAAGAAGTTTATTGCCGGTGGTGATGTTGATCCCGATCTCATCCAGCGGGATGGTCACAATGGCACTCCAGCGGTCAGCGTGCAGTTTGATCTTCCGTTTCCAGCTGCAGTTCCACTTGCTGTCGTAGCCCCTGCCGTCATAGACAGCTTTGTTTCCGGCGTCGAAGGCAAACTGATAATAGTTGCCGCTTTGAGGATCTGCAAGGAAAAATTCCATGATGTCGCCCCGGGGGAAGTTTTCAGCAACTCCCGGTTTCGGTTCCGAAACAGGCAGCGTTTTCATGTCATCGGCAAAATTGTCGAAAAGGATATAGAGATTTTTCCGGTCGTGAGTCAGACGCACATCGGTACGGAAACGCGCTTGCTGTTTTTCCACGGACTGACAGACGATCATCGGAGAAAGGAGCGTGGCGTTTTTCCAGACGGCCGAATCAAAATCTTCGCAGTCATCCGCAGTCTGACAAGGCACATTTGCCCGCATGGTCTTATCCTTCCGGGCGGCATCCATCCATTTTTCAAAACACGCTCTGTGGCGTTGGATCAACAGTTTGGAAACGGGATGCTGCGCATTTTTTTCCGCTTCGACCAATGCGGCACGGCATTTTTCTTCAGACCCGGCATCCAGAATATACATCTTCGCCATGGCGTTGGCGGTATCGGTATAGACCGCCGGAAATTTACTGGCATACCAGTTTTTACGGATCAGCTCAAAATAACGCCCCATTGCCTCAGCTCCTTCCCGGTAGGTGCGTTCCAGATAATAACTGCGGAGCGCATCCACATCCTGTTCCGGATCCCACCACAAACGGGCAATGACCCATGCCGTCATCGCGGAAACATCCCATACCTCCAGCACACTGGAATGATCCACGGGCCATTCCGTATTGAATTCGCGGACATTGTTTTTCAGACAGAAAAGCAGATCTTCTTTCACCGTATATTCGATGGGACGGGGAAACTCCGCCGCGCAGCCGTAATATTCCCGGAGCCAGACCTTACCGGTGATCTTTGACCAGTCCAGCAGATGATCTCTCATCGCTTTGTTCCGCGATTCATCAAAGATGGGAAATTTATTATCTTTTCCGAAGGGACAGTATTGCACGCGTACATTGTCCTCCAGCGGAAACGGCGGCGCATAGATCGCAAAAATATAGGCATAGACCAGCAGAACTTTATCCGGATGACTTTCCCTGATGGCACGGGCGATCCGGTTGACAAAACGGTAATACTGTGCCGCACGGAACCCGGGGTCTTTACTGGTGATCACTCTGCCGTCATCCAGTTTCAGATCCTTCAGACAGTTTTCACATTCACAGACACCCCACCCGTCCGTAATGGAGAAATTCACACCGCTGACTTCTTTCTTCCGGTCAAGATCCGCACGGAGATTTTTGATATATTCCGGGATCATGCTTTCGCAGGTGAAACAGAGCTGACCGTGAGGCGTGCGTTTCCCTTTGATCAGCGGAAAAAATTCCGGATTCGTGGAAAAATATTTTTTCGGCGGCACATACAGCTGCAGACCGTGTCCGCCTCCGCTCAAAGGATAGGCATTGTCCAGAACTTCCCGTGAACGGACATAAGTCCCGAAACAGTTGGAAAGATTGCGGGATGCCCACAAGAATTCATTGTACTGACCGTGAACGGTCCAGCCCCAGCCGCGGAGCGTGGATTTCGGGATGGAAATGAAATTGATCTTTTTCGCATTGAGCGTGTGCCGTTTGGAAAAAACTGTGCCGAACTCAAAATTCGGACGCGCCCAGATGATATCGGTATTCCGTTCCAGATACGCATAGACTCCGTGAAGCGTTCCCCGGGGAGTCGTTCCGAAAATACATACCGTACTGACTTTATCCGCATTTTTCAGCGGACGGACTGCAAAACCGTCGGTACTGCCGATCTTTGCAAGGTCTGCATCAAAATGCCCTTTTGCAAATGCGGTCCCGATGAGCAGACGGGCAATTTTGAATTCAGGATCGGAAACTTTGCGCACGATCGGCAGCTGTGCATCTGTGATCCGCTGGATCCAGTATTGCAATTCCTCTGCAGCATATCGTTCTGCGGCAGCGGCATTTTCCGGCAGGACGATCTCCGCTCTCGGGTTGGTCCGGAATGCCAGTATTTGTGCGTGCAGAGTCAGAACTGCAAGAAAGAAGGCAGACACAAGAAAAAGTTTTTTCATGTTTTTTCTCCAGTGGATTTCTTCCAAAATGGTTTTTATGACGAATCTTCTGTTTTTATGCTTCGGCGGGGTCTGTCCGGACAAGTGAATTGAAAGAATCGGTGATCCGGATATATTCCTCAATGGAAAGTTTCCCTTCCCGGCGGGAGGCGATCAGACGCGCTTTTTCCGCACCGTCTGCCATCAGGTCAATGGCAATGGCGGCGGCAACTTTTGCATTGTTCACATAAGCACGGACAGGATCGGCAATGTAATAATCAATACCGTGACTTGTCCCTGCCGCACCGGAAACATATCCGTGAAGCGTGGGCATGATGGTACTCAAATCTCCCATATCGGTGGAGCTGGCATGAAAGAATCCGGTGGGCCGTTTTTCTGTATTTTCCAGCAGCATGACTTCATCGCAATAAAGATCTTCCAGCAGCGGGTCATCGTACTGCGGCATATAGCCGGCGATCGTGCGGATCTCCACGCCCGCACCCACGGATCCGGCTGCACCACGGACCGCACGGTCAAATTCTCTGTTCAACTTCACCAGTGTTTCCAGTTTGTTTGCACGGATCAGAAATTCCATAGAGGCTCTGTTGGGTATGATATTGACCACATCCCCGCCGTTGGTGATGACTCCGTGGATACGCACAGTCTGGTTCAGATCCGCCCAGCGTTCCCGCAAAACGCCGATGGCACATTGTGCCACAGTGACCGCACTCAAGGCGTTGATCCCTCCGGACGGACGCGCCGCGTGGCAGGATCTACCAATAAAATTGACCCGTTTGGTGATGAATCCGTTGTGCGCTCCGAATCCGTATTCGCTTGACGCATGGAGCATAAATGCCAGACCCACATCATCAAACGCGCCGCAGCGGATCAATTCCGCTTTGCCGCCAAGCGCGGAGATCTTCTTTTCGTCCATCATTGCAAGCCGTTTATCGATCTCGATACATTCTTCTGCCGGAACCGCAAAAAATGCGATCCTGCCTGTCAATTCTTTTGCGATCTCCGGATCCGTCAGAACCATCGCCGCACCCAGCATCCCGGCAAAATTCGCATTGTGTCCGCAGGAATGGACTGCTCCACTTTCCGGATCACATTGCGGATGATCCGGCAGGATCAGCGAATCCATTTCCCCCAGCACGGCAATGGTGGGACCATCCGGATTCCCCGATTCCAAATCCGCACGGAGTCCGGTGATACCCAATCCCTCCCGGGTGGTCAACCCCAGAGAACGGAATGTTTCAGCGGCAAGACGGGCTGTTTTGTATTCACGGTATCCGGGTTCCGGATTTTTCCAGACGGTATCGCCGATGGCAATGATCTTTTCTGCGAGGGCATCTATTTTATCAAATGCAAGTTTTTTAAGTTCCGCACCGGTCATAGTTTTGATATTCCTTTCTGAAATAACATACGATTCTTCCGTACTATATCCCGGCATTTCCGCCAATGCAAATGAAATAATATTTTTGCTGCGTCTTTTTACGGGAAAAAAGTTGAAAAAATACAGTTCTGTGCTATCTTAAAATCAGGAAAATACAACAGCAATGGATGTGGAAAAAATGAATACGATCATCAAACCCGTGGAACTTCTCGCGCCCGCCGGAAATCTCTCCTGCGCACTCGCAGCATTTGATGCCGGAGCTGATGCCGTGTATGCCGGTCTGAAAAAATTCAATGCCCGGGAACGCACGGAAAATTTTTCCGCAGAAGATATGAGCAAACTCCTCGCTTATGCCGGAAAAAACGGAAAAAAAGTTTATGTGACTTTCAATACGCTCATCAAGGAAAATGAGATCGAAGATGCCGCAGAGGAACTTGCCGCATTGGAACGGCTCCGTCCCGATGCTGTGATCGTGCAGGATGTCGGGATCGTACGGCTGATCCGGGATTATTTTCCCGGTCTGACCATTCATGCTTCCACACAGATGGGACTGCATAATTCCGCCGGATTGAACTTCGCAAAAGAATTGGGTGTGACCCGCGTGATCCTGGAACGCCAGACCACATTGCAGGAGATCCGCGCCATGATGCAGAAAAAACCGGAGGAAATCGAACTGGAAGTATTTATTCACGGCGCACTGTGCTGCTGTATTTCCGGCAGCTGCCTCCTGTCAAGCTGGCTCGGCGGCTGGAGCGGAAACCGCGGTAAATGCAAACAGCCCTGCCGCAGACGCTACCATTCGGATAAAGGCAACGGATTTTTCCTTTCCGCACAGGATCTCTGCACATTGGAGATCCTCCCCGATCTGATGGCTGCCGGTGTGCGGTCGCTGAAGATCGAAGGCCGTTTGCGCCGTGCGGATTATGTGGAAAATGTCGTTTCTGCATACCGTCTGGCAATGGATGCAGCACACGATCCGGCAGAATTCAAAGCTGCGGTCCCCCGTGCAAAAGAATTGCTGGCAAAGACTTGCGGCAGAAAATGGTCGCTTGGTTTCTATACGGAAAATTCCAGAAGGGAACTGATCAAATTTGATGCGTTGGGTGCGTCTGGTCAACTTTGCGGAAAAGTCATCGCCACTGCCGGAAACGGTTTTACTCTTTCCGCATCCCGCCGGATCCATCTTGGCGATGTGATCCGGGTTCAGCCCCGTTCCGGTGACGAAGGTCCCGCGATCACCATTACAAAAATGAGTATCAACGGCAGAAATGTGAACCGGGCTTTGAAAGATGAAGCCGTTTTCATCCACTCCGATAAAAGCGTCAGCACGGATTCGCTGGTGTATAAAACCGGCGAAAGTACCGGCGATTACAGCAGAAGGATCAACGCCATGCCCTTGCGGAAAATGTGCGTGGATCTGGATGTCCGTCTCGACTGCACCGCATTTGAAGTTGCTGTGTTGGGGAAATCATGGAAAAAAGATCTTTCATTGGAAGAAGCCGGGACTCATCCACTGACTCCGGCAGCACTGGAAAAAGATCTGCTTCAGCTCAATACGGAAAATTTTTGCGCCGGAAAAATCAAAGCTCATATCAGCGGAAATCCGTTCCTGCCTGCCAGCGTGCTGAAAGCCATCCGGAAAGAATTTACCGCATGGCTGGAAGAAAATATCACCGCAGATATGCTCCTTGCTGATAACAAAGCGCGTCTGGAACAGTTTTTTGCACATCACCGCACCATGAAAAATATTCAGACCGGAGAGATCCGTGATGCCGCCGCCGTGCCGCGCGGAAAGCATCCGCGGGGATTGACTGCCGATACTGTGCTGGTGCGTGAGATCAAGGACGAACCTTCTCCCCACGAAGAATTGCTGCTGCCGTTTTTCATCCGGGAAAATGATTTGCCAATGGTGCGGAAAGCATTGGCGGATTTTGCCGCAAAGGGCGGGAAATGCGTCCGGATCACATCGCTGCATCATTTGGGATTGCTGAAAGATTTTCCGCAGTTTCAGATCAAAACCTGTATGCCGCTGCCCGTCTGCAACTCCATGACAACAGAGGAACTTGCCGCACGGGGCGTATCTGTGGCGCAGGGATGGATCGAATTGGGGAAGACCGAACTTCAGGACCTGTGCGCAAAATCCGTTCTCCCGTTGGAACTTTACCGGTACGGACGCCCCGTGCTGCTGGCAACTCATGCAAAGATCCCCGCCGACGGCACTTTGACCGATGCCCGGGGTAATGAATTCCGGATCACTCACGATGGTGCATTGACGCTTCTGACTGCCGGAAAAATGATGAGCATTCCCCACATCCGCGGATTCGCCGCAGAATTTTTTGATTACCGTCATGCCGATGGCGGAAACGGCAATCGCGATTCCTTGTTTAATTTTGAGTGCGGTCTTTCCTGATTTGCGCGTTGTCTTGCGGGCTATTTCGGACCTTTTCTGGATCGGGCTTTTCAGCTTCGCTGTCGCTCGCTTAAAGCCTGCGTGTCCGACCTGTCCGACCTGTCCGACCTGTCCGACCTGTCCGACACGCGTAGCGGGAATCGTGGGGGTGTTTTATTTTCGGGAGGACAGATGGGACAGATGGGACAGATGGGACCTGTGGGACACAGATGAGGCGTAATCAGAAGTTTTTTTTATCAGCAGAACCGGAGAGCGGGAGCCGCACCACAGAAGATCAGCAGAAAAAGAGTTTGCCATTCGGTCAACCTTGTCTTATAAGTCCCATAAGTCCTATAAGTCCCAGAAATGCGCCTGCGGCACCGTCTGAATGTCCCAGCCAGTGAGCTTTCCGGTAGGCGGCAAACAAGCGTCAGCGCAGTTGAGCCGCCCGATCCAAAAAAGGTGCTATGCACCCCGCCTGCGGCGGCAAGCGCAGCATTAAACAAAACTCCGGTTTGCGGGTAGGCTTTAAGCAAGCGAAGCGAAGCTGAAAAGCCCGAGAAACGGGTGCTATGCACCCCCCCCCCGCCGGAGGGCGAATTTGAGTTGAGCGGCACTTTTGAAATGGAGTTGTTCGCTGCGATCGTCCAATGCGTGATCGATGATCTGTGCCAGATTTTCAGAAACAAAGGGATTGTATTCCCGGATCGGGATTGGCGGCTGATTGAAAATGTGCATGACCTCCAGTGAATTACTGCTGAAGGTGCGGGGTGATCTGCCTGTCAGCATATAATACAGTGTTGCGGCGGCGGACCACACATCCACTTCCGGTTTCACATATTTGTAGTTCAGAAATTGCTGTTTCGGGATGAAACCCAGCGTGCCGGAAAAATCGCCTGTCCGGGTACATCCGCTGATTCCCGCCATATCGAATGCTTTTGCCAGACCGAAATCGGAGATCTTTGCTGTGAGAACACCATCCTGCCGCGTAAGAAAAATATTCGCAGGCTTGATGTCACGGTGAACCAATCCATTGACGATATAAGTTTGTGCGTCAAGGAAGGAGGTTTGTTTCAACCGGACATTATGAGCGTATTCCAGCCCGTCCAGGATTTGACATGCCAGATCCAGAGCCAGCGGCAGAGCCAATGTCTGCCCGGTCTTTTTCAGAAATTCCCGGAGATTTCCCTCCGAACAATATTCCAATGCCAGATAAAGTGATCCGCTGTTGTAATCACATTCTTTCAGCGTTACGATATTCGGATGCCGCAATTCCCGCAGATTATTGGCTTCCCGTATAAAATCCTCCCGGCATTGTTCCATACAGGCGATTTCCGGCAGCAGGATCTTCAATGCCACCCGTTCCAGATTTTCTGTGTTTTCAGCAAGATACACCGCACCCATCCCGCCGCGTCCGATCTGTTTGATGGCACGATAACCTTTCACAATGAGCATACTGCCGCCGCGCATTTCCAGTTCCGGCATGTGAAAAGTCTGCATGGGATCCCGTTTCTGCCGCTCTTTACATTCTTCGCAGGTGAAGACCGTTTTCCCATTGTCCGTTTGTGAAGCGATCCGGGTGCCGCACAGGTGACAGACCTTGAATTTGACTGTTTTTGCCGACGGTTGAGATGCGGCAGAAGGCAGGAGCCGCCCCTGTGCAAGACAGTCGGCACAAATGATCCGCTGTGTCACACTTGCCGGATCGGCAGTTTCCGGCGGATCGTCGGGCAATTCATTGCCGCAGATACAGCATTTTGCCGCAGGGATCAGTTTGATTTCAAAAACATTTCCGCCGATCCGGATCAGATCACCGCTTTTCAATTCCCGTGATTTGATCTTTTCCGGATGATCTTCGCCTGTGATCCGCTGTCCGTTCACATAGGTCCCGTTCCGGCTTTCCAAATCAAAAAGTGTCACATGCGGCGGCTTTACATCGAACATGCAGTGCTGGCGCGATACTCCCGCCGCCGCTTCACCTGTCAGCTGAAGCATACAGGTTTCCGCCCGTCCGGTCATACACAGCAGTTGATCATCAAAACGGTATTTCGTTCCTTTGATCGGACCCTGGACAGCGAGAAGGATCACTTTAGCCGGCATAGCGGAAACTCCTTCTGCTGAAAATACTTTCCCCGAATGCGGACATGGTGTGGCAGATGGATTCCACGCCGTACGCGTTCAACACCACTTCGATCAGATCAAAACGGTATCGCACCGGCGGATGATCCAGTTCCTTCAAAAAGGCATGAGCCCCGCGGATGATCCGTTTTTTCTGTTCCGGACGCAAACTTTTCCGGGGGGCAAGTTTTGCTTCTGTGGAGCGCGGTGTGCGGGAGCGGGTCTTGACTTCCGTAAATACAAGATATTGACCGTCTTTCGCCACAATATCCAATTCGCCGCCGTATTTCGGACGGCAGTTTTTCAAGAGAATTTCGCAACCTTCGTCGATCAGCAGTGCAGCTGCGGCGCGTTCACCCCGTGCGCCGATGCGTCTGCTGTGTTTTTTGACGTAGGTAAAATTCATTCCGTCACCTGTTTGCAGAATAGTCCCCAAAGCGTATCACCGATGGAAAAGGCGGCAAGGGTGGAAAAACCTGCATCATAACGCTGCCGGATCACTGCGCTGACCCGTTCGGAAACGGAACTCTGGAACGGAGTGAAGATAAATTGCTTTTCTCCGGCATTTCCGTCTTCTCCGGCAGTCAGATCATCCAGAACGATCTGGATACAATGCTGATCCACATCGCACAACCCGGCAAAATGCAATGCCGGGTTCCGGTCCAGCGCGTGTCCTATGATCCTGCCTGCGTTCCGCGGATCTGTAACGATATCGTCTTTTTCAATGGAGATGAGTTGGATCATAGACGCATTATCTTCCGAAGGCGATCACAGCTCCCCGTTCCACTTCCGGCACGGGATTCTGTTTGAAAAATTCCACCGCATCGGCATCATCAAAAATGTCACGGGGGGAAAGTTCCACAATGCAATCGGGTGTGCCGTCTGCTTTCCGGGGGATCTTTACGCCGGCAGCTTCCATTCTGCGTGCATCCCGCGCCACGAGCATTGCCCGGCAGGATTCCGCAGAGTCCACACCGGTGGCATTTTTTGTGGGCGCAAAAAGTTCTTCCCGGCAGCCTTCCAGCACCATGGTCTTTTTTGCCAGCGGCAGCGCGTCAAAGATGAAGGATTCCAGTTTGACTGCATTGTTGGCTTCCGGTTTGACCAGTTCGCCGTTCCCGTCGATGTAAGCCACTTTCTTATCGGCACGGTGCCAGGGCATGTGGAGCGTGCCGTCCTGTGTGAGGCGTTCGATGAATTCCCGGGAGATCACATGGATCGCGGGACTGCCCGCCAAAAAGTCCAGAGTGCCGTCCGGTTTGGTGCGTTCTGCCAGTTCTGCGGGCATATCGCTGTATTCAATGATCTGAAGTTTTCCGCCGGTGATGCAGAAATTGCCCAATTTTTCGTAGGGATTGGTTTTGGGGAGCATACGGGCACTGATTTCCGCACCTTCCAGCGCGTGCATCCCGATGAACAGGGGATCTGCCACAGGAACGAGGGGATTATCCACCTGGAAATAGGAAATATATTCCACGCCGTCGGCTTTCATTTTGTCGAGGGCTCCGGATCTGCGGAGAGCCAGCAGCGTTCCGCCGTGTCCGTTGGGTGCGAGGGCAAGGGTATCTTTTCCGCCGAGGATGAGTTCGCCGTTGTATGCGATGGCGGGCATCATGCCCTGTGCAAAAAATGTGATCTGGCTTTCAGGCAGACCGAAGAAATCATTTGCCTTGAAGAAATCCTGTGTGGGTTTGTTGTTGAGTTCGCTGGTCATCACATACCAGTGAACCGGAGAGCCGTATTTTTCGGAAACGCGCGCCAGACTTTCTGCAAAATACTGGAACAGGGTCTTGCTGTTCACCGGCGTGATGGGATAAGTGCCTTTCGGACCATCCCAGCCGAGACGCGTTCCCTGACCGCCTGCCACGATCAAAGCGGCAACTTTTCCGGAAGAAAGGAGTTCTTCGCCCTTCTTCATTGCTTCCGCACAACGGACTTTTTCCGCATCTGTTTTCGGGGGGAACGCAATGAACGGAGCCGGAGTCAGATCATCGGGAATGGCAGTTTCCGGTTTCTGAAAAACATAATCCCGGATCAATCCGGACAGTTCGTCCCAATGGATTTGAGCCAGTTGCTTTTCAATGGCTTTGCGGTCTGCTTCATCTGCTTTTTCCAGATAGGCAGCAAGGGCGTTCTGATTGTACTTTTTCAGTGTGTCGATCATCTTTTTATCCTTTCCGTAAATTTTGATTTCTGATCATCAGGACCACCGCATGAGCCTCCATCCCTTCGCCCGCTCCCACGGGACCGAGATGTTCGGCTGTTTTTGCTTTGACTGACACCCGGTCCATGGAAATGTTCAGGACTGCGGCAAGATTTTTCCGCATATCTTCAATGTAGGGTGCCAGTTTCGGTGCCTGTGCAATGATTGTGATGTCGGCATTGCCCACCGTCCAGCCGCAGAGCGACGGTAGGAGCAGCGTCTTTTTCAAAAGATCCAGACTGTCCGCATTTTTGTATGCCGGATCCGTGTCCGGAAAATGTTTGCCGATGTCCCCCAGCGCAAGAGAACCGAGAATGGCATCAATCAGCGCATGAACGGGTGCATCGGCATCGCTGTGTCCCAGCAGCCCCTTATGCCAGGGGATGCGGACACCGCACAGGATCAAATCTCGTCCGTCGGCAAGTCGGTGTGAGTCATAACCAGAGCCGATCCGGAACATATTTTATTCTCCGGCAGAACCCTGTTGTTCAGCCTGCATCTGCTGTTTTTCTTCTTCCGTCATGTAGCGCAGCACGTTTTTATCAATCCACTTGCTGAAATTGACGGCAGCCATCTGCTGTTTGTTGAGCAGGACAGCTTCTTTGACCACATTCCGCACGAAGGGAGAAACAGCGATCCCCGTCGTCTGGACGCATTTGACGCAGAAACGGATCTCCACCGCATCGTTGGTCTGTGCCAGATAGGGTGCGGAGCAGAAATTGACGCCGGGCATCGGCATCTGCAGCAGGGGAGCCACATTTCTCACCGCGTTGGCGGTCAGCCCGTCCATCATTTCTTTGCTCTGTGCAGAGAGATTTTCAAACATTGCCAGATTGGTATTGAGATCCGTCAGCATCGTTTCTGCTTTTTCCGGATCAAGAGCCGCGCCGTACTTTTTGGCTTCGGCTTCCAGATTGTCAACCGTGATCTTGCCGTCTTTTGCCGCATCGGAAAATTCTTTCGCTTTGGCAAAGGCTGCATCACGCATTTTTCCGGCAAGACGGATCCCCTTGATTTCGGGATAGACGGTCTTTGCCAGTTTTTCCGCAGAAGGTTCGCCTCTCTTGACCAATACGGCGATCATGCTGGAATCACCGTTTTTCATCACCTGTGTGAAGGTGTTGAGTTTGGCAAGACGGCAAACCGCAAAGATCGCATCGCTGTCCAGGATCGGAGTCGCCGGAGATTTCACGGTCAGACCTTCCGCCAGTGTGACTTCCAGACCTTCCGCGGCGGCTTTTGCTTTGATATAGGCTGCGGGATCTTTGGTAAAATCTTTGCTTTCATAAACTTTGATCAGCCCGTTCCGGAAATCTGCGATCTTTTTCGCGGCGGCATCCATGGCTGCATTTCTGGTCAGGATGGAAACGATCTCCGCATCTTTTTTGTCTTTGTAAAGATCGGATTTTTTCGCATCTTCGATCTGTTTCGCGTCGATCTTGATATCTTTCATGGAATTGGCATTGAGATACACCACAAGAGCAGTGGATTCCATGTAGGGTTCTTTGTTCTTGTCGTAGTATTCTTTGACTTCCTCATCGGAAACGGTCAGACCCTTTTCAAAATTTTTGTTGCTGAAACGGATGGTGCGGAAAGTGGCAGTGCGGGAAAGGGTATCCAGCGCATTGTTGAGTTCGTCATCGGAAACAGAAACGCCGTCTGCGGCAGTCATCTGGAATTTCAGGATCGTAAGATACATCCGGAATGCTTCTTCAAATTCCGAAGCGGTCGCCTGATAATTTTTTGCGATGCCGTCGGTGAATTCTTTATATTTTGCCGGATCAAAACCGTTTTCGCCTGCGAAGATGGGCATTGCGGCGATGGCTTCCTGCAATTCCTTATCGGAAACGGAAACACCATTGAGGCGTGCGGCTTTTTCAAACGCGGAGAGATAGAACAGATTGTCCGCATTGATACTGTTGGCAAAATTCGGATTGACAAATGCCAGCAGGGATGCTTTTTTGCGGATCTCATTGATGTCGTTGATGGTGACATCTTCCTTATCGAAGACCTTGCCGAGATTGTTCCGGCTGCCGCCGAGGATCGCGCCGAGGAAGGAAGTCGGGTCCATTGCTCCGAAGAACATGACGAAGCCGATAACGATGATGACGAGAAGGATCGTGAAGAAGACTTTGTTGTGCTTCACGAGAGTGTTGTTCATGTGCTGGATCATTGTTTGAAATCCGCCTTTCTGAATCTATTTTTATATGTTATTTATATTCTTTTCAGATTTGATATATCCCGTAATTTACTCCGTCTTTACCATTTATTCAAATCAATCTTGGAAAAAAATACGAAAAATGCTTGATTTTTCCGCCGAACAACGCTATTTTATTTCAGATCCACAGCAGTATTCAGCAGAAAGAACGATCATGCTTCATTTTATCATCCGCAGGACTTTATATTCATTTCTCATTCTTTTCGGGGTGTTGATCCTGACTTTTGTCCTTTTCCGCATGGCGGCGGGAGATCCCACTGCAACACTGCTGGGGAAGAATCCCACCCCGGAGGAAGTGGAGCGTTTGCGGGAAAGTCTGGGGGCGGACCGACCTCTTTTTTACGGAAAATGGCGCAGAACGGAACTTTTTACCAATGCCTCTTTTGCAAAAGAACGGCTCAAATTCATCCATGTGACTTTGAATGGTTCCCATCAGGCGGGGAAGGATGGTGTGATGCTGGAAGACGGCAGCACGCTGACATTTGTGAGAAACTTTGCGCCGGAAAAAGGCAAGTCTCTGCGGATCAGTATCCATACCGGAGGTGCCGTTGACTGCAATGGTGTGATCCTTGAAAGCGAAGATGGTGTGATCCGTCAGGAATTGCAGGAGATCCCGGAAAAACTGGTGATCCGCGCCTGCGCTCAGACGGTGATCCGCGGGGTGGAATTTGAACGGGAATCGGAAAATCCGTGGGATTCCCAGCTTCTGGCGTCTTTACGGGAGATCGTGTGTTTCCAAAATGAGTTCCCGTATGTTTCCTTTTTCAATTTCGGCGTGACGCTTCAGACGCGGGAACCGATCCGGGAAAAACTCTGGCGGGGGATGCTGCCCTCTCTGATGGTGATGCTGCCTGTCTTTTTCGGGGAGATGTTCTTCGGCTTGATCCTGGCGATGATCTCCTGTGTCTGGCGCGGCAGCTGGATCGACCGTTTCATTCTGGTGCTGTCGGTGGCAGGATTGAGTATCAGTTATCTGGCATTGATCATTTTCGGACAATGGCTGCTCGGCTATTATTGGAACTGGTTCCCTGTGTGGGGGTGGGGCGGATTGAATTATCTTTTCCTGCCGGTGATCATCGGGATCATCAGCGGGACCGGCAGTGGTGCGCGTTTCTACCGGACGGTGTTCCTGAATGAATCCAACCGGGAGTATCTGCGGACTGCTGTGGCAAAGGGGGCTTCTCCTGTGGCGGTGTACGGAAAACACATGCTGCGGAACAGTCTGATCCCCATTATCACCCGTGCATCGGGCGTGCTGCCTTTTCTTTTTACGGGCAGTCTGCTGCTGGAGAGTTTCTTCGGGATCCCGGGTCTCGGCAGTGCAGGGATCAATGCGCTCCACGATGCGGATCTTCAGATGCTTAAGGCATTGGTGATCCTCAGTTCCATTCTCTTTGTGGTCATCAATCTTTTGACGGATATAGCGTATGCGTATGTGGATCCGCGGATGCGTCCGGAGAAATGAGTTTCTGTTCCACGGCATCCGCAAGGATCCGGAAATATTCCGTTTCCGGAAACCATGAAACAGTCTTTTTCAGAAACGGAAGTGCGATCTCCAATTCTTTGCGGCTGAAACGGATACGCCATACCGCCGCAAAAAATTCGCAATATGTCCGGATCCGGTCGGTATCTGCCGGACCGCTCTGAAGATCCATAAGTTTTTCCAGATAGCAAACGGCATGTTCCGGTGACTGGAGATCCTCTGAAAATTCGTTTTCCGGATCGTGCCACCGGTCGGGAAATTCCGGTGTGTAATTGAGAAATGTCCGGTCCCAGACAGCAGTGATGTGTGCAAGCTCCTGCCTGTTGCGGCAGTTTTCTACCGCGTCACAGAACGGATGGTGTGCCGGAGTCATTGCCCGTCTTTCTGCTGATCGGCGGCAGGCAGGGCATCATCTTCCACCACGGTGGCATCCACATCCACCACATCGCGGTTGTCTTCCTGCGGTGTCTGCTGCTGCGGTCTTCCGTATGCTTTGCTCCAGATGCTGGCTCTTGAACGGAGAGCGGGGAAGATGACGAGCAGGATCAGCAGGATCACCAGAAAGGGCAGCAGGATGCAGAAAAGTGCGATCCCGATGACCAGGCGGATGATCGTTCTGAAAAAATGGATCCATTGTGGTGACATATTGATTGTACTTTCCGGAGTTGATATTATGTTCTTTCCTGTTAATGTATGGGTGTTTTTGTGAAAAATCAAATGCTTTTCCGGTAAAAAAAAGCAAAAAATGCGGATATTTCCGGATTTTGCGTTTGTGTAATCGCGATATTTGTGTTATTTTATAGGATTGTCAGGAAACAAAAAATAACAGAAAGGTTCCATTCTTCCATGAAATTCGCAGATTACATCGCCGCAGCCGCTTTCATCCTGATTGCCGCAATCGTCTTCTTCTGGCCGTGGGGCGCAAATGGTTTTGCACTTGATTTCTGCGGTTCGTTTTCCGACTTTACCGGAATGAAAAATTTCGGATATATCGCCGGAGCCTATCCCTACATTTCCGGATTTTTCAAAGTTGCAGTTCTTGCCACCTTCGGGGAAATGATCAAGACCCGCGGCAGAACCGGCTCTTACAGAACGCCGGATCTGTTGATCAAGTTCATTGTGTGGGGGCTTTACGGTATGCTGTTCACCATTGCGTTTTCCATCTTCCGTCTGGGTGTGGGAGCCATTGCCAAAGGCGGTGTGATCTGGTGGCAGCCCTTCTGCTGTGACTGGGCAAATCATATTTTCGTTGCCTTCAGCACCTCTTTCTGGATCAATGTGATCTTCTGCTATCCCATGATGATGTCTCACGAATGGTTCAATACCTGTATTGCCAGACGGAAATTTGTGGGTGGTGCGGAATTTTTTGCCGGATTGGATCCGAAGATCTGGGGATCTTTCATGCTGAAGACCATTGTGGTGTTCTGGATCCCGGCACACACCATCACCTTCTGTCTGCCGGCACAGTATCAGATCCTGATGAGTGCGTTCCTCAGTCTGGCACTCGGCTTTATTCTGACCATCAAACCGAAAAAGTGATTTTCTGAACGGAAAGAGAGAAATAAAATGAAAATCGGTATTTTTACTGTCTGTATGCCGGATTTTGAACCGGTGGAAGCAATGGAAGTGGCATCCCGTCTCGGTTACGACGGCATGGAATGGCGCGTGACCGACGATCAGGGCGACCGCACAAAACCTTCTTTCTGGAACGGCAACCGCACCAGCATGACCCCTGCGGATGTGATTGCAAAAGCGGATGAACTCAAAGCCGCCGCCGCCCGTCTGAATGTGGAAATGCCGTCGCTGGCGGCATATATCTGCTGTGCGGATCCGGAAGCTGTGGAAAATGCGTTTCAGGCAGCAAATGCCATCGGTGCAGGAAATATCCGTGTGAATACCTGCGGATTTGATCCGGCGGCGGATTACAAAAAACAGACTCAGGACAACCGTGCATATTATGCCGAAGTGGAAAAACTGGCAAAACGCTACAATGTCCGCGCTCTGATCGAAACACACATGGGCTTGATCACCCCCACCATCCAGTCTGCTGTTCAGGTTCTGGAAGGTCTTGATCCGGAACATGTCGGGATCATGTGGGATCCGGGCAACCAGATCTATGAAGGCAGAGAGCGTTTTGATATGGCGATCCGTGCCGCCGGACCCTATTTAGGGGAAGTCCATGTGAAAAATGCCATCATCCGGGAAACGGAAGTTGCCAACGGGCATCAGCTCTGGACGACCACCTGGTGTCCTCTCCGCAAAGGGATGGTGGATTGGTATGCTGTGGTGGAAAACTTGCGTGCAGTCAATTATGACGGCTGGTTCATGCTGGAAGATTTCTCCAATGATGAACCGGATACTGCGGCGCGTTTGAAAGACGATATTGCATTCCTGCGGGAAGATTGCGGGATCGCATAAAAAGTTGAGTTTGCTTGAGGAGAGAAAAACATGAATGTGGAACTGAAAAAACAACTGCTCCGCCTGTTGTCGCAGGATGCCAGAATGGCAGTGAGTGATATTGCCGAACGGCTGGATGTGACGGAAGAAACGGTTTCTGCTGCCATTAAGGAATTGGAAGATGCCAATGAGATCGTGGGCTATTGTGCGCTGATCGATGAATCTGTGCTGCCGGAAGCCGCGGTGAAAGCGATCATCGAAGTCAAGATCCGTCCGGAACGGGATGGCGGTTTTGACCGTATCGCACGGCGTTTGAGCAAATTCCCCCAGGTGACCAGTCTGTATCTGATGAGCGGCGGTTTCGATCTGATGGTGGAAGTGCGCGGCGCAACGCTCAACGATGTGGCTATGTTCGTTTCCAGCAAACTTGCCACCATCGACGGTGTCCTTTCCACGGCAACCCATTTCCTGCTGAAAAAATACAAAGAAGCAGGCAAACTGTATCAGGAGGAGGAAAGCAATGAGCGACTCCAAGTCACCCCGTGATTTTGTTGCAAACCACATTTCCGTTCTCCCGAAGAGCGGGATCCGTGATTTTTTTGAGATCGTCAGCACCATGAAGGATGTGATCTCCCTCGGGATCGGCGAACCTGATTTTGTGACACCGTGGGCGATCCGTGAAAATGCTCTTTTCTCTCTTGAAAAGGGGCGTACCAGTTATACGGCGAATCTGGGGACACTTTCTCTGCGGAAAGCCATCTGCAATTATCTTGCGGAAGATTACGGACTGGAATACGATCCGAAAAGTGAATGTCTGGTCACAGTGGGCGTAAGTGAAGCATTGGATCTGATCATCCGCGCCATCACTTCGCCGGGAGATGAGATTATTTTTCACCAGCCGGGCTATGTGTCTTACATCCCGGAGATCTGTATGTCCCACGGCGTGCCTGTGGTGGTGAATACCTATGAGAAAAATGAATTTGCATTGGATCCCGCCGATCTGGAAAAAGCGATCACGCCCCGGACAAAAGCCATCCTGTTGAACTTTCCCTGCAATCCCACCGGAGCCGTGCTGAACGAAGAACAGACCCGGAAGATCGCGGAAATCGTTTGCAAACACGATCTTTTTGTGATCGCAGACGATATTTATTCCGAACTCACTTACGGCGAAAAGACCATTTCCATTGCCAAACTTCCCGGAATGCGGGAACGCACCGTGGTGCTGCATGGTTTCTCCAAAGCATTTGCCATGACCGGATTCCGGATCGGTTACGCATGCGGTCCGGCAGATATCATTGATACCATGATGAAGATTCACCAGTATTCCATGCTTTGCGCTCCGATCACAGCACAGGAAGCTGCAGAAGAGGCGT